>JACPDT010000229.1:0-2261 GCA_016183865.1 Armatimonadota bacterium
CTGAAATATCTGCGGCCAGACAGCGTGAGAGGCAACACCGGTCCAGGAATTGCTTTTTCCGGTCGCTGTCAATGGTTGCTCAAAGAATTTTGACACTATCCATGGCTTTATGATATACTTGTTTTGAAAGCATTGGGCCTTGATGGAGCGGAAGAAGATGACCGAAACCAAGAGGCAAATTGATGTATGCCTAACAAAGCACTCCAGCAGACATGAAAAAATGCCTTGGCGAGAATGCTCTTCTATGTGGGTGAAAAATACCGTAGAGACAGCTCTGCACGCTGAAGGACAAACGAGATGAGCCGCTTCCCCTGCCCTTACCTGAAGGGTGAGGTCGAGCTGACAGAAGAGAGAGAGCGCCACATCGCCGAGCGGCATCCCGATCTCCTGCCGAAGTACCGAGACCGGATTGCGGATCTGGCAGCACCCCATCAAGTGCGAAGGAGCCTTCGGTTCACGAGTGCCAGGTCATTCTCTCGCTGGTATACAGACTTGCGTGGCGGCAAGCGCGTTGTGGTCTTGGTGGTAAGCGAGCCGGGCCCGAGGGAACGGCACTGGATCATCACGGCCTATATTTCCAGGAAACTAGCAGGAGGAGAAACCGAATGGAGACGAAGCTGAAGTTCAAGTATGACCGAGAAGCCGATATTCTCCACATCGACAAGTGTCCGCCTTACCCGGAGCAAGAATCGGAGGAGATCGGCGATGAAGTCGTAGTCCGACTCAAACCGGATACGGGCGAGGTCGAGAATCTGGAGGTGCTGTTTTTTCGACGCGGCTGCTTCGGAATGAGCTTTTCGAGCTCCCTGTAAAGGCGGATCTGCGGCTTTCAAGGGAGGATTGCGCCTGATCAGCGCTGCACCTGACCGCTACTCCGCATTCTCGGTGAAGCCATAGGTAAAATGTTGCAAATTTGACAATTGGCCAGAGCAGGTTTCGGTTTCTGTCAACTCAAAGCTTGAACAGTGTCTGGCGTTGGCTGCGGTTTCTCTGGCCACTTGCTCCACGCTGATCGCCTTGATTTCCCTCATTCTCCGTGTCAGGGAGGTTCCAACCGCCCGAATTGTGGGCGATCGGGAACTGATACATGTCCTTAAAGTCCGGCCAGGAATCCCGGGGAAGCACTCCTCGGGGGTTGCGGGCACGAACGACCCACGAGAATCAGCCTGCATGTAAATGTGAACAAATTGCGGCTCATGTTAACATTTTGTTAATAATTGAGCCGGTTTTCTTAACCCGATCTTAACCTGATTGTGATAAAATAAATTCAACTATGTACCGAGACAGTTATTGAGTGGGGGGGGAGCAGACCAATGAGCTTCGAGATCGGGTTGCGACCTGACGCGCTGAGCTTCTGGGCCAATGACAACACTGTAACGACTTCAAGGCGTCACCGCAGAGAGACGGAAGCCGAAGCGCCCGGCGATGGCGTTGATCTTTCACCCACTGCCAACGGCGACCTCGACGGCAGAAGAATAGACCCCGAAGCCATTCACATCACACAGTTCAGGAATTCGCGATATAATCCCCAAGGCCTCAGCCGTTCCTTTGACTGCGGCCCGACATCGCTTGCCATGGCGTTGCGCGCCCTCGGCCTCCAGGCGCCTGGCGTGGGCAGCGACTTCCAAAACAGTGACCAGGGAGAGATAGATGCGGCCCGTTATGCCATGTTCTCCAACTCTGACGGACGCACAGTAGACGCGGCGAGGGACGGAATCACCGGGGCTCGCAACGCTGATGGGAGCTTTGCCCGCGACAAAGGCGAGCACCAGACGACCAGCACGTGGGTGGACGACATCAAGAGGGGGGCGCGCAACAGCGGCGCAGAAACGTATGCCGTCCACAGCACGCAAGACATCGCCGACGCCGTCTCGAAGGGCGATCCCGTTGTGCTGGCAGGAGACCCGAGGAGAAATGGCTCATACGGCGACAAGTACAATATCGGTTACTCGGGCCGTGGAGATCATTTCATCACGGTCTCGGGATACGATCCGGCAACACGCACTTTCACCATAAACGATCCCCTGTCCCGCAGGGGACCGCTGCAGGTAACCTGGGAGCAGCTTGACACCTTCCGCGACAAAGGCGTGGCCCTGCATAGGACCGGCGGACGCCAGAGAGAACAAGCCCCTACCCCAGCCAATGATCCGACTCCGGATACAAACCCGACCGGCGAACCGGACCGCCACCACCACCGTAGGCATGTGGAACACCCGCACCACCAGACGGACAGAAAAGAAGAGACGATCGGCCAAACCGGC
>JACPDT010000229.1:2290-6050 GCA_016183865.1 Armatimonadota bacterium
AAGCAAGAGGCGAGCCCCGCCGATACCGATCACACTGACAACGGCATCGGCGACCAGATCCGGACCGTGGCTGAGAACATCATCGAGGGCGGCGACCAGGATCAGGTAGAACACCTCCTGCGACTCCTGAGTTTCGCTCAGGCCCGGGGGATCGAAATCTCGGCCCGCACGGACGAACTTGTGGAGCGGGCGCTGAACAAGAAGATGGAGGGAGACTCAGGGCACGGTTGGTTTGTCTCGATTGCAGTGTGATCGAGAGCCGCCGGGGCCGCGCCTGATCCTGCCGATCCCTGCGGAGCTCATCGCGCCCGGGCGACAGGACAACTATCCCTTCTCAAGATAACGGACTTCCGCTGACGCCTGGGGTGCGATCCTCGCGGCTGCCAGTCTGGTAGTCTCCTCCCGGCGGACAAGAGCTTCTTCTTTCTCCAGGAGCAGAGCAGCGTTAATGTCCCCGCAATCATACCCTGATCTCTCGGCGGCCTTCAGAGCGTTGTCAAGAAACGAATCCTCCCCCCTGTTTACCTTCGCCTTTCCCGTACCGCCTCGCCAGAAGAGTTCCCGTGACCCCAGATCTTTTGGTCCGAAGCTCGCCGTGAGGAGCTCTGCCAGAGTCTTAAACGGTGGCGCCCTTCTGGGATAGTCCCAGAGATGGAGTGGAATACCCGATGTTCGTAATGGTTGGGGATGTGCTGCGTCAGCTCCGCAAGAAAGTCGAGAGGAAGGAATGCCTTGCTCATTCAAACAAAGTCGCCTGTTTCGCCTTTGCGTATTTTTCCAGACCCTCTGCCCTGACAAGGTCGTCAGGCAAAGGCAATCGCTCTAATGAACGGGGTTCAACCTTGATGGCATCTCCGCCATAGGATTTTCCAACCTTCTTGAGATTACTGATGGTCTCTGGATTCGAGAGCACATTCCAAAGATGTTCGATAAATTCAGAAGACGAATGCTTGGGATAGACACAGAGCAGGCACGTTAGGGGAACAACCTCGGCCCGGTTCCTGATGAAGCGCGCACTTCTTCTGCCGAGATATGCAAACAGGATTGGCGGAATCTTGCGAACCTCCATCCGATACCACGGCTTTCGCGTCTTGATGAGTGTTTTGTTTAGTAGACCCCTTGCCTCACCGTCCTCAAGATACTTCTGCACACGCATCGGAAGACGATCAAACAATACCCCGTTGACGTTTAATAATCGGGTTGGTCTTCCCATGTCGTCAAGTCGGCGAACATCATCAGGATCGAAATACTCTCCTTGAACATCTCGCATTCTCCCTACAGCCTTAACTGTCAAGGTGTCGGGGATTCCCAATTCTTTGGCGCGCGCCGAGGTCATGAAGAAAAACTCGTTGTCACCGGTGACAATGCCGCGCATAACGGAGGCAAAGTCACCAAGTGTGTATCGATGTTTGGAATCGTAGGACGGTGGTCTGGACAACCCTGTCGTCAGGCCTTCGGACAACAGGCGATGATGCACTTGAATTCCGCTGTAATTCTTCTGTCGTTGCCCCGAAACAAGCGCCGTCAATTCCTTTGAATCGCGATCAAGGCATTTCACCCAGTCAAAGTCCCTATCCGGTGTCTTGTTGCGGATGCAAAAGATGAGCGCGTTGGTGTCAACATCGGGAAAAGGGGTGGCTTCTGACGCGAACGCGATGATTGCGTCCAATCTGTAGTGAGAACAGATCCACTGCCAAAGGGCGTGCGCAAAAACGCCCTCGCAGATGTCCGCCGAAACAATATAGGCAAGGCGCCCCTCCGGAGCCAAAGCCTGAAGTGCCCTGATGAGAAAATAGACATGCAATCCCGCTCGCCCATCAATATGCCGTCCTGTCGTCTTACGCGCAAATTCGCGCAGAAGCTCCTTTTGAATTTGTGATAAACGGTGATGGCGAATATAGGGTGGGTTGGCAATTATGGCGGGGAACAGTTTCGATGGCGGATCCAGAACGAAATCCCTGATCTCTACGTTTCGCAGGTCGTCATCATCCAGCCCGGACCTTCTGACTTGGCCGATCACCTCTGGATCAATATCGCGTCCGAAGAGCGCGAGGTCAAAGTCGCGTAACCGAGCATACCTTTTTGCTGCACGAAAGAAGACCCCCTCGCCCAGAGCGGGGTCAAGCAGACGTGGCGGCTTATCCTGTAATACATAGGCCGCCATGATGTCCGCTGTCCAATCGGGCGTCCAGAACTGCCCTTTCTTGCGCAGGGTTTCTCTTTCAAGTCCAGCCCGAGGAAGTTTGTATGCTTGCGTTGTGGACATGTTCATTTACCTGACCGAGTCCAAGACAGATAATGCCTCCGCAGACAGCCGAGACTTTCCGCCAACGAAGCGGACGTATGGGAGGATATGTCCATTCTTATCTGTTATGGAGTCTGCTGCCAATTCGGAACCCAAAGCTACCACCTCCGAGGATCTTACTTCGACACTCGGAGAGGCAAATCATGCTGGTGTCAGAGAATTATGCAAATTTAGATCCGCAAGAGAATAGGCAGCGTTTCGCCTTTGTTCATCTGTTGAGCAGGGACTTGATAGCATTCAAAAGATTCTCCGCAGCCTGAATAGCCCGCTCCGCCTGTGGCTGAGACACATGTGCTGTGCCCCCATAATCCCCAACATTACGTATTTCAAAAAGCCAGTTCAAATCCTTGCCCTGTTCCTTGCTCAATTTCCCTGTCTTGACAAATCGCTGATGAATCGAGCAAATGACCCCACTATGCTTGCCGAAATCCAAACCTTCGTTCAGCAAAACCGCTGTGGCTCCGTAAAAGGCTGCATAATACGCACGCGACGCCGCAAAATCGTGGTAGCCTTTGGCAGCCAAATCTTTAGCTGCTTGGATAGATTGCTCCGCCCGTTCAAGATTGGCAGCGATTTCCTGCTCGTACTCTGGCGTCATACGAGTATCCCTTCCCGTTTTGCATTTCGATAGAGTTGAATACTTCCGTGCTCAAATTCATCTGGAGGAACAGGCTTGGCGGAAATAAGCTGCTCTGACTCTAATTGGATGGGATACAGCACATCTATGACTTGACGAAGTTCTGAAAAATAGTCGAAGGGTTTGCTTAACAAAACAAGCAGATCAATGTCACTCATTGAATCAGCTTGGTTGCGTGCTACAGACCCATACAGAATCAGCCCTTTGAGTTGAGAGCCATAGTGGCTTTCAAGAGCCGCCTTGCATTTTACCACCACTTCACTGATTGTTGCCATTTGAATCACCGTCATTCAGTCTGTGTCGTGCTGCCTAACGCCAAGCTCACCCGCCACCCCGCAGATACTGGCCTTCGCCCTTGTGCCCGTATCCGCTCCAGGTTGGTGCAGCGAATGTTAGGCGACGGCAGTGCCCTTGGCCAAGTACTATCCGAGCTTTTGGAGAAGGATTCGCTTAATCTCCTTCTTCGCACGTTCGACATATTCATCTTCCGTTTCGTCTGCCTTGGGAGGTGAAACCGCCCGATTCACCTTTGCGGCAAACTCTTCGCTCGAACTGTACCCTTCGATGGTCGCTGCCATTCGATCGGCTTCATGAGGAGCCGAAACGGACTGCAGAACATGTAGAGCAGCCTGCGTTGGCAAGCAGGCTATTGAGGACGCCGATCGTAGGGCGGGGATGGCGCCTAACTGTTCACAAAGAAAGTCACCGAGCTGCCTCATCTTGCCTCGGCCTCCAGCCTGGAAGAACTGCGTTATAGGCAGTTCTTCCTAAAACGCACCAGTTCCTTCGACTCACAGGAGATCTGCAGGGCTTCGTAC
>JACPDT010000221.1 GCA_016183865.1 Armatimonadota bacterium
TCTCTGGATAGTGGGTCCTACCTGTGGACCCTTGATCATCCTTCCGAAAAGGACTCTGCAAGGAATTTTGCAAAGAGTGAGCGGTTAATTGCGGTAAATAATTCAAAAATATCGGAAATATCCTTAAATAATGAACGATTTCTGATTCTTGGCGCTCCTTTGTCTCATTTTGAAGAATATGGAAAAGGCCGCTATTTCATCTTGAGATCCCTTGACAGGGAGCTTCAGTTTTTGCGCAGGATTCAGTACAATGTGCTGATTATTGGTTTCATCAGCGTTTTGCTCGCACTCTACGGCTCTTTTCTCTTTGCCAGATCCATTACGCGACCGGTGAAAGCGTTGGTTCAGGGCGCGGGGGAGATCGGCAAGGGCAATTTCGATTTTTCCGTTGATGTGAGAACAGGGGACGAGCTGGGGATATTGGGGCGATCTTTCGAAGAGATGGCCCGGGGGCTCAAGGAACGGGAATTTATCAGGTCCACCTTCGCCCGCTATGTTTCCGCGGACGTGGTGTCGGATTTGATTCAGAATCCTGAGAAAGCGGCCACCGGCGGGGAAAAGAAAACCCTCACCGTTCTCTTTGCGGACCTGGCCGGTTTTACGCCGATGGCGGAGGCCATGGATGCGGCGACCTTGATTTCCTTTCTAAATGAATATCTGGAGAGAATAACGGATGTAGTTTTTCGCTGCAGGGGCACGATTGACAAGTTTCTGGGAGACGGGGTCATGGCTTTTTGGGGCGCCCCTGTTCCCTCCCAAAGGCACGCAGCGGATGCATGCCTTGCAGCTCTGGAGTGCCGAAAAGCTTTGGAGATTCTGCGAAGCGAGCTGGGCGCCAGGGGGCTCCCGCAGCTTCAGGCCCGTTTCGGCATCAACACCGGTGAGATGATTGTGGGTAATGTGGGCTCCAGATCCCGCCTCGACTATACCGTAGTCGGCGATGAGGTGAATCTGGCTTCCAGGCTGGAGGCGGTGAACAAACGCTATGGCACACGGATATTGATTTCGGAGAACACTTTTCGTGAGGCCGGAGATACCATAGCGGCTCGCGAGTTGGACCGTATCCGCGTGGCGGGAAAAGTAAAGCCGGTTGTGATCTATGAATTGCTGGCAGGAAAGGAGGATCTGGCGTCTGATTACACACTTCTCCTTCCTTTGTTTGAGCGTGGCTTGAAGCTCTATCGGGAGCGATCTTTTGTCGGAGCGAGCGAAATGTTCGATTCCGCTTTGCGGATCTCCCCCCAGGACGGGCCCAGCCGCGAATATCTGGCACGCTGCCGACATCTTCAAGAGTCTCCGCCTTCCGACGGCTGGGACGGCACCCTTGACTTGCTGACGAAATAGGGAACTAAACCCCCGTAAACGCCGCTTATATCCTGTGATGGTCCCATTCTCTTTTTCCAGGAGGTTCCCAATGACAGTTGCACTTCAAAAATCGGATGTGAAAGAGGGGAAACTGTTGATCGGAGGGGCATGGGTGGGATCGGCCTCCGGGGCGACCTTTCCCACCAGGAATCCCGCAACAGGTGAAGTCATCGCCCACCTCGCGGAAGCCGGAAAGGAGGATGTGGATCGTGCCGTCAAGGCGGCACGAGAGGCTTTCGAAGCAGGGGATTGGCGGAAAATGACTCCCGCCGAGAGAGGGAAGATTCTGTGGCAGGTGGGGGACCTGATCCTGAAATATGCGGATGAGCTCGCCGAGCTCGAGACCCTGGACACAGGGAAGCCAATAACCGATTCCCGCAGGATAGACATTCCCCTTGCCGCAGATGCTTTTCACTATTATGCAGGTTGGACCACCAAGATCGAGGGAGAGACCCTTCCGGTGTCGGGGCAATTCCTTAATTATACGCTGAGAGAGCCCATTGGGGTCGTTGGCATAATCGTCCCCTGGAATTTTCCCCTTCTTCTCGCGTCCCGAAAGATAGCGCCTGCCCTGGCCGCAGGGAATGTGGCGGTTGTCAAGCCTGCGGCTCTCACTCCTCTCACTGCCCTGCGTCTGGGAGAGATTTGTCTGGAAGCCGGAATTCCGGCGGGGGCCGTGAGCATCCTCACCGGTTTCGGAGCTACGGCAGGCGTGGCTATGGCTGACCACCCCGGTGTGGACAAAATCGCTTTCACAGGCGGAACCGAGACCGGCAAAGACCTCATGGCCCGTGCCTCCGGTACCCTCAAGAAACTGACCCTGGAGCTCGGCGGCAAGTCTCCAAACATTGTTTTCTCGGATGCCGACCTCGAAAAGGCCGCCCGGGGGGTAACTTCCGGCATTTTCTACAACAACGGGGAAATCTGTACGGCAGGCTCCAGGCTTCTTGTGGAGGATGGCTGTTATGGCTCATTTCTGGACAGGGTTCTGGAACGGGTTCACAAGCTGGTCCCCGGGGATCCTCTCAATCCCAAGACCCGCTTTGGTCCGCTGATTTCTGAAGAGCATCTGGAAAGGGTTCTGGGATTTGTGCGATCCGCGAGATCCGATGGAGCAAGACTTCTTACCGGAGGAGAAAGGGTCGAGGTTGGAAACGGAAAGGGATATTACATGGAGCCCACCGTTTTTGACAGGGTTCGCCCAGGGATGAGAATCGCAAGAGAGGAGATTTTCGGCCCGGTTCTTGCCACAACAAGTTTTCACGATTTTCAGGAGGCCTTGGCCTTGAGCAATGAAACACCATACGGACTTGCCGCGGCGGTGTGGACCCGTGACCTGAAAAAGGCCCATCAGGCGGCCCGGGAGCTTCAAGCCGGAACTGTGTGGATCAATACGTATAACGTATTCGACAGCGCCTCACCATACGGAGGCTACAAGATGAGCGGCCAGGGTAGGGAGAACGGATATCAGGGGCTGGAAGCTTACCTGCAAACCAAGAGCGTATGGGTTGATCTTTCGTAATCAAGAAAGGAGCTGTAAATATGCCGTTGGAACTGACTGCGACTCAAGAGAGGCTGATCAATTACAGGAAGGAGGGAGCATTGGCGATCATCGAGCTCGACGACCCACCAGCAAACACTTACACCCATGAAATGATGCGCCAACTGGATGATGCCATCCTTGAAGCGCGATTCGACGACACGGTTCATGTCATCATCATTACAGGACATGGGGACAAATTCTTCTCCGCAGGCGCCGATATCAAGATGCTGAACCAGGTGACTCCCGAGTTCAAGTATCATTTTTGTCTCCATGCGAATGAGACGCTCAATCGCCTCGAAAACACGCCTAAATTGGTTATCGCCGCATTAAACGGTCATACCGTAGGCGGCGGTCTTGAGATCGCACTGGCCTGCGACATTCGCCTGGCAAGAAAGGATGGCGGGAAGATCGGGCTCCCTGAGGTGACTCTGGGAGTTCTTCCGGGGACCGGAGGAACTCAGCGCCTGGCGCGACTAATCGGGAAGTCAAGAGCCATCGAGCTCATGGTTACCGGAAGGACATTCTTCTTCGAGGAAGCCCTGGAAATGGGACTGATTAACGACATTTACGAGAATCACGGTTTTCTCGAAGAGGTAATCGTCTATGGGGGACAGTTTGTCCCGCCGAACAAGGCCAGCAAGGCTGTGGGCAGGATCAAGCGGGCCGTCTGCTCAGGCGTCGAGACCTCTTTCGCGGAAGGTCTGGCCCTGGAGCGGGAGCTCCAGCAGCAGCTCTTCCAGAGCGAAGACGCACGCGAGGGGTTGAGCGCCTATCAAGCAAAGCGCCAGCCTGTCTTCAAAGGAGCGTAGTAGTAAGCAAGAGGAGGCTTTTCACGATGGTAAAGACGCTCACGACCTTTGATGAATGGGTGGATCTTTTCAAGGAATGGCAGGAGGACATCGGACTCCGGCACCCGGTTGTTCAAGGATACAAGTTCGAGACGAAGTTCGGGGATCTCCCAACAACGGAGATCCAGTTCGGTCATTTCGCTGGTCGGCGTAAGTGGGAGAAGATACGGGAGATTCCCGATCAACGCATCAAGGATGCCCTCCTGCACCTTATTGTATATCAGGGAGACACCGAGTTTGCCTCCGTGGAGCAGCAACGGCGCTTGTTCGAGACCGCGCCTACGGAGTATGATCTGAAGACTCTGGCCCGGGTGATGCTGGAAGAAATGCGACATGGATGGCAGATGTCCCATCTCCTGATGGAGCATTTCGGCCATGCGGGCATGCTGGAGGCCCGAAAGCTTCTGGAAAGACGATCCTTTCAGCAGGATCGTCTATTGGGCTCCTTCAATATTGATGTGGCAAACTGGCTTGATTTCTTTGCTTACACTCAGTTCATAGACAGAGACGGAAAATTTCAGTTGCAGATGTTGAGCTCCTCAGCATTTGCCCCGCTGGCTCGCAGTATGTTTCCCATGTTGAAAGAAGAGGCATTCCACCTGGGCACGGGAAACAGCGGCCTCCGGCGCACCATAAAGGCGGGGAAAGTTCCGATAGACATCATTCAACGTTATTTCAATAAATGGATTCCCACCGCCTTCGATCTCTTCGGCACCGATCACTCATCCTCCGCCCACTGGTTCTATCTTTGGGGACTGAAAGGAAGGTTTGATGAAGGGAGGGAGAAGTCCCCGGCAGACATGGAGCGGCTGAACGAAGAGGCCAGGGAGCTTTACAGGCAGGAGTGTGAAGCCCTGATAGGGCGGCTGAACCAGGGGCTGCGGCCAGATTCACCCAAACTGGTTTGTCCCGACATCCGCTTTAACCGTTCCATCGGGGAGCACGCGAACCGGCACTACGCCCTGGATGGAACTCCATTAGGCAGGGAAGAATACGACTCATATCTAAAGAGTGTCTTGCCTTCCGAAGGGGATGAGCGTCGTCTTCAGGCGATACTTCGCGAGGGAGCGTGGATTGCTCCCCCGGGTCAGGAGAAACCGGATGAGAGCAGTGGTGGTTCGTGAGCACGGGGATGTGGACCGGCTGCTGTTTGAAGAGATCGAGACTCCCCGGGCCCTTCCCGGGGAGGTTCTCATTGAAGTGAGGGCCTGTGGCCTGAATCACCTCGACTTGTGGGTTCGCAAGGGTGTTCCCGGCCATCGTTTTCCGTTGCCTCTCATCCCAGGGTGTGACATCGCAGGTGTCGTTCGGGCTCTGGGCCCCGGAGTGACCGGAATTGAGCCAGGACTCGATGCGGTCGTGTCCCCGGGTGTGAGTTGCGGGAAGTGCCGGGCTTGCCTTTACGGAAATGACAATCTTTGCCGACATTACGGCATTTTGGGGGAGACCCGCCACGGCGGCTACGCGGAGTTTGCGAGTGTTCCCTTTGTGAACGTAATCCCCAAGCCGGCCCGGCTTTCTTTTGAGGAGGTCGCTGCCATCCCCCTTGTTTTCCTGACGGCATGGCACATGCTGGTGACCCGGGCCGGTCTTCGCCCTGGAGAGGATGTCCTGATCCATGCGGCGGGCAGCGGAGTAGGAAGCGCAGCCATCCAGATCGCCAAACTCTGGGGGGCCCGGGTTCTGGCGACCGCCGGCTCTCTGGAGAAGCTGGAAAAAGCCCGGGCTCTGGGCGCCGATGAGCTGATCCCTTATCGGGAAGAGGATTTCACGGAAGCTGTTCGGCGCCTCACCGGCAAGCGGGGAGTGGATGTGGTGCTGGACCACGTAGGGGGAGATACTTTTTCCGGAAGTGTCGCATGCCTTGCAAAGGGAGGCAGGCTGATCACCTGCGGAGCGACGAGTGGAGCGGATATCAAGCTGGACTTGCACAGGGTATTCTTCAAGAGCCTCTCGATCCTCGGCTCAACCATGGGCAGCAAGGCTGAAGTGCTGGAGGTTTTTCGATTTGTGGAGCAGGGAAAGCTCAAGCCTGTCATAGATCGGGTAATTCCTTTCACGAGCGTCAGAGACGCCCATCGCCTCCTGGATGAGCGAGGCGCCTTTGGAAAGATAATTCTCAAGCCATGACTGCCGCCATTTTGCTCGAGGTCAAGGATTCCATCGCCCTTATTACTCTGAATCGCCCTGAGATTAGAAATGCCATCAACCTTCAAATGATTCGGGAGATCTCCGCTGCTCTTGATCGTCTGGGAGAGGAAGGTGAAGCCTGTGTTCTGATCATAACCGGAGCGGGGGAGGAAACCTTTGCATCAGGCGCGGATATCGGAGAATTACGGGCTCGCGGCAGAAAGGAGGCCCTTCTCGGGATCAATGCATCTCTCTTCAAGAAGATTGAAGATTTCCCGTTGCCCACCATTGCGGCCATTCGAGGCCATGCCCTGGGAGGAGGCTGTGAATTGGCCCTTTCCTGCGACATTCGTATCTGCGGCACATCCTCACGCTTCGGTCAGCCTGAAGTCGCCCTCGGCATCATTCCGGGCGCCGGGGCGACGTGGAGACTCGGCAGAATTGTGGGTCTCGGGCGAGCAAAAGACCTGATTCTGACAGGGCGCATCATCGGGGCGGAGGAAGCCGAAAGGATCGGCCTCGTATCCCGTGTGACGCCTGATGACCAGGTTCTTGAAGAGGCCCACTCCATCGGCAAAACCCTGATCCAGCGCGGCCCCCTGGCCCTTCGGCTCGCCAAGGCGGCGCTGAATGCCTCCTGGGAGAGCGGCGCCCTCGGGGCTGAGTGGATGGCATCGCTCAGCCAGGCCGTTCTTTTCGAGTCAGAGGACAAGAATGAGGGCATGAGCGCTTTTCTGGAAAAGCGCAAACCGCGCTTCAAAGGGCGGTAGCAAGGGATTTCAATTGTCCTGATTCACGTGGCGGCGCCTACAAGCAGGGACAGGGTTTCCGATTCGGTGACCGGCCTTCGGGCGATGTACTTGCCCCATCCCTTGTCTACCTTCAGCTCCCCGTTTTCCTGGACAACCTGGCCCCGAACGATGGTTGCAACCGGCCAGCCTGTGGCGGTATATTCCTCGTAAATGGAGTGATCTATCCTGGAATGCAGGTTTTTCGCGGTCATGGGCACCTTTTTGTCGGGATCGAAGACCACTATATCGGCATCGCTCCCCACGGAGAGAGTTCCTTTTCTGGGATACAGTCCGAACAGCTTCGCAGGATTGTAGCTCGTGATACGCACCCACAGATTGAGGGAAATGCGGTTTTTCCTCACCCCTTCGGAAAAGAGGATGGGGAGAATGGCCTCGGTTCCAGCCACCCCATTCGGGATCTTTGTGAAATCATCTTCCCCCATTTTCTTCTGCTCCGTAGTGAAGCAACAGTGGTCACTGGCCACGGTGCTGATATCTCCATTGGCAAGGCCTGCCCAGAGGGCAGCGCGATCGGCCGCTCCTTTGATCGGGGGGGACATGACGAAATTGGCGGCATCTTTTCGTTGATAGACCTCATCGGCAAAGACCAGATAATGGGGACAGGTCTCTGCATAAACAGGCAGCCCCTCCTGCTGAGCTTCCCAAACTCTGTTTCGTCCGTATTGAGTGGACATGTGAACCACATACATGGGAGCACCCGCGCAACGGGCCAGCATGATCGCCCTTTGGACGGCTTCTCCTTCCACTTCGGCAGGTTTCGATTTTCGGAAATACTCGGGAGAGGTCTTCTTCTCTTTCAGGAATCCTGCCATAAGGGTTTCAATAAGATCATTATTCTCGCAGTGCAAGCCCACAATGCCGTTGTGCTTCCGGACTTCCTCCATTACCCGGAAGATGGCGCCGTCATCCAGCAGAAGGCCTTCTTTTCTATATGTGGTAAAGACCTTGAAGCTAGGAATTCCGTACTGGACCATTTCACCCAGCTCGGCAAGGATGTGGTCATTCAGGTCCCGTACAATCATGTGAAGGCCGTAATCGGTGACGACTTTTGGGTCCGCCTTGGCATGCCAGTTTCTGGCAGTTTGCATAAGGCTTTCCCCTTTCCCCTGAAGGGCGAAGTCCATGATCGTAGTTACCCCTCCGCAGGCAGCCGCAAAGGTTCCTGTGTGGAAATCATCCGCACTGGTCGTGGACATGAAGGGGAATTCCATGTGTGTATGTCCGTCAATAGCGCCGGGGATCACATATTTCCCTTTTGCTTCTATCAGTTTTGCACCGTCAGGGGCAATGGTTTGAGCCACGGCGGTGATTTTCTCTCCCTGCACCCCGATGTCGGCCTGAAAAGTGTCTGCCGCAGTGATAATGGTCCCATTCTTGACGACGAGATCAAACTTCACGTCCCCATCCTCCCGTTCCATAGTGTGGGTGATCAGGCATGGTACATTCGGCAGGGCGGGAGTCGTGTCCTCTTGACACATGGGTGAAGGCGTGCTACGATACTGTTTGCTGACGACAGGTGCCGGTGCATTTGTGGTCTCGGGGTCCTGCCGCCGCCTCCGGCGTCACCCCTCATAGTTACATTTGCCCTGGCGCCTGTGACGAGCGAGCGCAATCAGCGAGGTCGGAATGGTTCACATCAAAGTTCTTCTTCGTGAAAGCGAGATTGCCCGGGAATTCCTTGCCGCACTGGCGGCGCGGTCCATTCCTGAGAAGTTCTTTTACTGGTTTCCCCTTTCTGTGAGATCCTGGCTCGATCTGTGCGGATCTGATTCGTATAAGAATTTTAGTCGGTCCTACGGTCTGATCGAGCAGAGTGCCGCTAAGGCCGCTCTGCACATTCCCCCCGGGCAAATAGAAGTCCTGAGCCTGGGCGCCGGCCAGGGAGATAAGGACATGCTGATCCTTGAGGCATTAAGTCGGTCCGGCCACCCTCTCCGCTACATTCCGGCAGACTCCAGCCAGGCTCTTCTTGAAACTGCGTGCGATGCCGCTCAGAAGGCAGGATTCTCCTCCGAAGGAATCAAGCTGGACATTGCCGATGCCCGCCATCTTGAGTGTCTGAGGCCGGACCCCGCCGGCCCCCCTCGGGTGACTCTCATCCTCGGCAACACTCTGGGCGCCTTTGACCCGTTTGAGCTTTGCGCCGCTTTGAACGCTCTCCTTCGGCCGGCGGATTTTCTTCTCCTCGACGGGGAGCTCTACTGTGGCGAGGAGACTATGGCGGGCTACGACAATCCGGCGAACCGCCGTTTCGCCTTTGCCCCGCTCAGGAGCATCGGGATAACCGAAGAGGATGGTCGTCTGTGCTTTGAAGCGAATTCGGATCCCCGACTTTCCGGTCTCTACTATATCTCGAAGCATTTCCTCCCCGTTCGTGACCTTGATCTGAATGTGGGGGGGGAGGCTCTGACTTTGAAAAAGTGCGAGGCATTACGTATGAATTTCTCCTACAAATACACCAGGGCAGCCTTTGAGGCTTTGCTCAAGAATATCGGGGCTCTCAGGACCATCGGCGAATATGTGAGCAGTGACGGGAGATTTGTGATGCGCCTGACTGCCCGTTCCGACGGATGATACCATGACCGATTCAGTGGCAGTGGAGTTCAAGAACGTCACATACGGAATCACTGCCCCCTCACGAAGGGGGTTCCGGATGGGTAAGGACAAGTCAGGGGCTTACAGACCCATTGTCAAGGGCTTGAGTTTTCAAATTCAAAGCGGCGAGACACTGGTTCTACTCGGCCGCAGCGGATGCGGCAAGACTACGACTCTCAAGCTGATCAACCGTTTACTTGTGCCTGACGCAGGAGAAGTCGTTGTGCACGGCTCGCCCACAACCCGGTGGGATCCTATTCGGCTCAGGCGCAAGATCGGTTACGTAATCCAGGAGGTCGGTCTCTTTCCTCACCTTACCGTTGCGGAAAATGTCGGACTGGTGCCGACTCTGGATGGTTGGGAGGCGGGTCGCCTTGCGGAAAGAGTTGCCGGGATGCTCACCCTTGTGGGTCTTGATCCGGATCTTTTCTCGCGGAGATATCCGAGGGAGCTCTCGGGGGGACAGCGACAACGGGTCGGGGTAGCAAGAGCACTGGCAGCGGATCCGCCGATACTGCTAATGGATGAGCCTTTCGGCGCCCTTGATCCCCTCACTAGAACTCAGATTCGACGGGAGTTTCGATCTCTCCAGGGCCGCCTGGGCAAGACTGTGGTTTTTGTCACCCATGATGTGATGGAGGCCTTTGAAGTGGCATCAAGGATTGCCCTTCTGAGGGGCGGAGAGCTGGTCACCCTGAGCACCCCCGCCGAATTCGCGTCCTTTCCGGATTCGGAGGTAGAAGCATTCACAGAGTACTTGAGAATGGAGAGTGTAGATCGTGGAGTTTCTTGATTTTCTTGTTCGAAACAGGGGCGAGGTCGTTCAGCTCACCTGGGAGCATCTCCTCCTTGTCGGAATCGCGACAGGACTTGCCATCCTCATAGGGGTGCCGGTCGGAATCTTGCTGACTCGAAAGGAGCCCCTGCAAAAGCCGATAATGGGTCTGGCGAACATAGTGCAAACCATACCCAGCCTGGCTCTTTTCGGCTTTCTGATCCCCATTCCGTTCCTGGGGGGGATCGGCGCCAGGACGGCGGTTGCAGCCTTGGTGCTTTACTCATTGCTTCCCATCACCCGGAACACCGTCACAGGCATCCAGGGAATAGACCCTTCCGTTCGCGAGGGCAGGAGGACTGGGCATGTTCATTTTTCGGGGAGTCGCAATGGTGGACAACCAGCTCATTCTGGCGGGTGCCATTCCGGCAGCCGGCCTCGCCCTTGGGGCGGATGCGGTCTTCAGTTGGGTGGAGAGGAGGTTTGCGCCGTGAAAGGAGCTTTCACGATGATTGTCAGGGTTCTTGCAGTTTTTCTGGTCCTTTTTGCCCCCGGGCTTTCCTGCAGTCCGAGGGGCGAGCACCTGGTCGTCGGCTCAAAGAATTTCAGTGAGCAGGTCATCCTGGGGGAATTGCTGGCTCAGCAGATCGAGTCCCGCACCGGGCTCAAAGTGCATCGCCGCCTCAACCTGGGCGGAACGTTTATCTGCCACCACGACCTGACCGGCAAGCTCCCCAAGAGCTACACCCTCTTCGGGCTGGTCACGAAGGGCATGGACGTCGTGGACAGGATCGTGGCCGCCCCGCGAAATGCGCGCGATCTGCCGGACGATCCGGTCGCCATGACCTCGGTCACGATTCACGACGACTGACGCGGGGCACGTCACGGGCCGCTGTAACGCCCGTGCGAGATTCGTTAAGGAATTTACACATAC
>JACPDT010000222.1 GCA_016183865.1 Armatimonadota bacterium
TGGAAAACACCTTTGTAGTTCATTTGTGCCGCCCCTTTTTCAGGAATCCCAGGAGCGAATATGTGAAACTTCCTAAAGTCTATTTTGAAGATACAGGCCTCAGAAACTTTATTTCGGGAAATATGGGTATCACGGAAAATCGTCCCGATTTTGGGAATCAGGTAGAAAACCTCGTCTTCCTGGAGTTGAAAAAACAGAAAGACATTAGTGGAGACATAAGGTTCTGGCGCAGTGAAAGAGGTGCTGAGGTTGATTTTATCCTTACGGATCATACGGGGCACATATATCCATTGGAAGTGAAGTATCAGCCATTTCCAGGACCAAAATTTCCGTCAGGATTGAGAGCGTTCATCGAACGCTACAAGCCGGAGATGGCATTTGTGGCGACTAAGGACTTTTGGGCAACTGAGAAGCTCAACGATACGAAAGTCATAATCTTGCCGGCCTGGGGGATATAGGATGAGAAGACACGTCACCCCCACCCGACCTCCCCCCTCACTGTCTGCATTATAAGAAAAAAAACAAACCGGGTCAACTGGAAGCAGGATGTGAAGCTCTTCTTCGATTCTCCATCAGCATGTCCTCAAGACTCAGTATGAGCGAGGACGATGCCTCGATGCTCTGAAGAGAGTCTCCCTGCTTGCCTGTGGTGATTTGTCGGGCAATCTGACGGTACATCTCGCCGTAAGCGAATACTTTGTTTATTTTCCTGCGCCGCAGGATGGATCGGGTGCTTTCGGACATGTACGCAGCGCCGTTTGTGATCTTCACAGTTGCATCGTTGGCTCGGAGCTCTACATAGTCCTGGACACCGATGCGCTCGCTTCCCACATCGGTGAGGACCATGGAGAAGAAAGCGCGGTTTTCGAGCTCTGCGGAAACATTCAACGTCCCATCCGCTGCTTCCACCAGGCTGGTCCAGCGAACTTTGGACCAGTTGTTCAGAAAAAGAAAATGATCGAGCCAGTGGCAGCCGTTGGACACGATGCGACTCCGTGAGTTTGGCCAGCGATACCAATGGAGATCAGGCAGGGGTACCTCGTAGACGATGCAGTGGTAGGAAACAGGGTCGCCAGGACTTGCGCACAGGTCTTCCCGAGCAAGCTCATTCAACGGAGAGTACCGCTTGTGGAAGCCCGAGAAAAGTCCGGCCTTCGATTCCGAAAGAGCATCCAGCAGCTCGTGAAGTTGGTCCCATGTTGTGGTCACAGGCTTCTCAACGACAGCCCAGGCCCCGTGTTTCAAGGCATGGATGGCCAGGGGGGCATGGGTGTGATGGTAACTTGCGATGAAATATGCGTCATAGAGCTCGTCTTCCCGGGGCGATGGAGATGTGTCGAAAAGGGTAGAAGGGAGGTCGGCGGGTGGAATCTGGGTCGGGTCAATTTCATGGATTCGGCGAATCTCAAAATGGTCCTTGATGTTGGGAAGAATGCATGTTTTGGCATAGTTTCCGTACCCGAAGAGGCAGGCTGTCCTCTTGCCGGTTCGCGGCTTCCCCGAAGGACCGGCGCTTCTTTCCGCTACAGGGGTGGAAGGAGAAACATCCAGTTTCACAGGATTGCGCCCCATGTAGATTTCTCCTCGGGAAGGCGTTCTGAACAATACGTCCTCAGCAACGTCCAGAAAGTCCCCGAAATTCTCGGGAGAGGATGTATCGCCTGCATACTCGTTCCAACCACGAATTTGGGACAACCAGATTTGCTCCTTCGAACCTCTTTCTGCGGGAAAATGATGCAGGACTCCGTTGTGGACGGAATTGCCCAGGGCATGAGAAATGGGGCCAACAAGGCAGGAGGGCAGGACGATGCGCTCCATGCATCGTGGGTGGCCCGGGGCTACGAAAACTACCTGCTGATTTACTGCAAAGGACCCCTGGTCTTCCGGTTCCAGCACATACCCCAAGCCACAGGATACGTATTTCTCGTTCCGAAAATTCTCTTTGGAGCGAGAGAGAATCTTGATGATAAGTTGCCTGAGCCCGACTTCTTGAAGGTAGTTCCAGAGCATGAGCAGACTCTTGGGTCTCACGAAATAGACGCCTTTGAGCTCTTCCAGGTTTTTCCAGACCGCCGCCCGAATGCGCACCTTGCCGGCAGACAGCGCCTCGTCGAGGAAGCTATCGGTCCACCCCTTGCCTGTAAGGATCTTCATGGTCAGTGCGGGGACGTGGAGATTGCGGGCTCTCCCCGAGTGCTCCCCCTGCCCAGGGTCCGCGCTTCAAAACCGGCCCGCTCCCATGCATCAGCGGCGAGGAACCCCCGTGTGTCTATTACCGTCCGGCCCCGCATCAATCCGGACGCCTTCTCAGGGGTGAGATCGCGGTAATCTTCGTGGTTCGTCAAGAGGATCAGACAATCAGCCTGGTCCAGAACGCTCTCCAAAGGCTCCAGGTCGAAAGAAAAGTCCGAAACCAATGGGTCGTGAATGCGGACCTCGAAGCCCATTGCCTTGAGGCTGATGATGATGGGCAGAGCAGGGCTTTCCCTGGCATCATCCACATTGGCCTTATAGGCCACACCGAGAACGGCGATCACCTTGCCGGAGGGCTCTCCGAAACAAGAGGCAACTGTCTTGACCACGTGGTCAGGCATGGAGTCATTTACCGCTCGGGAGCTACGGATCAGCCTGGCCAGATCGGGGTTTCCTTCCACAATAAACCAGGGGTCTACGGCGATGCAGTGACCGCCGACTCCCGGGCCGGGTTGATGGATGTTCACCCGAGGGTGCTTGTTGGCGAGCGATATGGCTTCCCAAACATCAATTCCCTGATCTTCCGCGATCAAGGCGAGCTCATTGGCCAGGGCGATGTTCACATCTCTGAAGACATTTTCCATGAGTTTCACCATTTCCGCGGTCCGCGCACTTGTGAGGAAGATGTTGCCCCTCACGAAGCTGCGATACAATTCTCGGGCTTTTTCTGCCGAGACCTTGTTAATTCCCCCGATCACGCGATCATTCTCCATCAGCTCAACAATCACTCTCCCGGGAATGACTCTTTCCGGGCAATGGGCCAGGTGGAAATCCTCCCCTGGCCGGAGTCCGGACTGTTCCAAAATGGGGGCTACCGTTTCTTCCAGGGTGCCTGGGGGAACAGTGGATTCCAGGATGACCAGATTCTCGCGGCGGAGATGGGGAACGATGGAGCTGGAGGCATCCATGACGTATCGCAAGTCGGCCTTCTTGTCGTCCGTAATCGGTGTGGGAACGGAAATGATAAAAA
>JACPDT010000223.1:0-10566 GCA_016183865.1 Armatimonadota bacterium
GGGAGTGCGGGACAATGGCTGTGGCTTTGATCGGAAGAGATGCGGCAAGAGAGGCTCCAGTCAGCCGGGACTCGGTCTCATCTGGATGAGAGAGCGGTTGCGGCAACTTGGGGGGGGATTCCTGATCAAAGGGAGGCCGGGGCGCGGCACGGTCCTTCAGGTGGAGATTCCATTCCCTGATGGAAGGCGGGAGGGATGAACATGTCCATTCGGGTGATGCTGGTGGAAGATCACGGTCTGGTTCGGGCGGCCTTCAAGAGGCTCATCGCTTCCGAGCCCGACATGGAGGTCGTGGGTGAAGCGGAGAACGGACTTGAAGCCGCTGCTCTGGCCGGGAAGGTCCGGCCTGACGTGACTCTCATGGATGTGAAGCTCCCCGGCGGGGACGGCGTCCAAGCCACTCGGGAGATCCTCGCGCAAATACCCGAAGCCGTCATCATCATGTTGTCCGCTTTCGACGAGAAGGAGTATCTTGTCGCATCCATCAGGGCCGGAGCGAAAGGATATCTGGTCAAGGACATTTCGGAGGACAAGCTTCTGGAAGCGATCCGTCAGGCCCATAGGGGACAGGGGGTCATTCATCCCAGCATTGTGCACGAGTTCTTCAGGGAATTTGCCCATCTATCGGAAAATGGCGCGAATCGAAGAGGGGGCCTGTCTGATCGGGAACTGGAGATATTCCGTCTGATGGAATCGGGATGCTCGAATCAGGAGATTGCGCAACAGCTCTTCATAACCAGAGAAACCGTGAAGTGCCACGTGAGCGCGATTCTCGGAAAACTGGGGGCAAGGAACAGAACCCATGCGGTTCTTCGCGGTATGGAAATGGGAATTTTGACGGGGAGGAAAGCATCATGACGATTCCGAAAAGGATTACTCAACAGTTTCTTTCGTTGTCAGGGTTTGTGATCATTCTTTCATCTCTTGCTCTTGTCCATCATCATCTGGCCTCCGTAAAGGCGCGTACTCTGCACTGGCATTACCACGAATTGGCGCAGATCAACCTTGCTCAGGGAAAGTCCGTCCAGGCGAGCCTTCATGGGCACCGATATGCCGTCACCTGCGATCCCCTTGAGCTGGAGAGACTGAATCGTCTGTTGCACCAGATCCACCGCCTCTTTCACGAAATGACCTATTGCCCCGAGATCGCACCTTTTGAAAGAAAAATGCTTGCCGCCCTTGAGAATGAGGCACTAAAATTTCAGGAATACGTGAATCGCGACACGACTCTGAAAAGGAGGCTGTGTGCCCGCACCTCCAAGGACTGGATGTTCGGTTTCGATGTGCGATTGCAGCGATTCAACAAGATCCTTTCGGCCTATGAGACCAACGAGTTCAAGGATCTCAGGACGATCAATGAGGGGTTGACAGGCCGAAAGAACGCTCTGGACACAACCCTGCTCATTCTGTCGGCCGTTCTCTTCCTGTGGGGTCTCCTGAGCACCCTTGGAACGATTCGGGTTTATAGAAAAAACATGGTCGGTCTCCTTGGGGGCTTGCGTAGAATCAAGAACGGGGACATGGAATCCACCATCATCCTGGACAGGGAAGAGGAGTTTCTGGAGATCACCAGGGAGTATCGTGAAATGGCAAGGGTCCTCAGGCACTCCACCGAAGGGCTGAAAGATGAGGTTCGGGCCGCCACCGTGCAGCTCGTCGCATCCAATAATGAGCTTCTCGCGACGATCTCGGAGCTGGAGAAAGAAAAACTGAAGCTTTCAACGATCATGGAAAACATCGCCGATGGGCTTGTGATTCTCGATCCACACCGCCGGGTCACGGCGATCAGCCCGATGGCGGCGCAGTATCTCGGAGTGACAAGAGAGCAGGTGATGGATATGACGATCACCGGCGCCCCACCTGCCCCGGAGCTTGCCCCACTCTTTGAGGTTTGCAGACGGGCCGTCCCATCAGAGTGTGGCCAAAGCCTCAATCGCTCTGCCGAAGAACCCAGAGAGGCGCACAGTGAAAGGCGGGAGACCCAGGAAGTCACTCTGGAGAAGCCTGAAATTCGGGTTCTGCACATTACTGCTTCAGACGTGTTCGGAGAGGATTGCAAGCTCCTGGGTGAGGTCAGGGTCATGCACGACATCACGGCATTGCGGGAGCTGGATCAACTCCAATCGGAGTTTGTGTCCAACGTATCCCACGAGCTGCGAACTCCCTTGACCGCCATCCTGGGCTCAACCGACCTGCTTTTCAAAGGCGGGCTGGGTCCGATGACATCGGAACAGGAGCGTTTCCTGGGGATCATCCGCTCCAATGCAGATCGGCTGTATCGCCTCATTCTGGATCTCCTGGATCTCTCAAGAATCGAATCCCGCAGATTCACGGTCTTCCCCAGACTGGTTCCCATTTCCGCTCTTGTGGAGCAGGTCGTAAACTCGCTCCGGCCCGTTCTGGATTCCAAACAAATCGTGCTCGATGTTCGTGCTCCCCGGGACCTGCCCCACGTATGGGCAGATGATGAGCGAATCTGTCAGGTTCTCACAAATCTCCTGTCCAATGCCGTCAAGTTCTCACCCGAGGGAGGGGTAGTCAGGATCTGGGCCGGCGCCAGGTCCGGCGCCGTTGTTGTTGAGGTTTCCGACAAAGGTATCGGAGTGGATCCGAAACACCAGGGCAGGATTTTCGACCGATTCTATCAGGTAGACGGCTCCATGACACGCCGCAGTGGCGGCACAGGGCTTGGATTGGCGATTGCGAAGGGAATCATGGAAGCTCATGGCGGCGCCATCTGGGTAAACAGCAGCCCCGGCCAGGGGACGACCTTCGCCTTTTCCCTGCCTCTTCCCGGAAGCGGGGAAAAAGACCTTCCACAGATTTTCCAACAGGAAAGAGCTGCAACGAGACGTTCCAAGACACTGGAAGTGGCATAGACCTGAAAGATCGGAGAGGAGACAAGTTCATGATCAAGAGAATTCTCATTGTGGATGATGAGCCTGACATTGTCGCGATTCTCAGGGTCCCCCTGGAAGCAGGGGGATATGAAGTGGCCGTTGCCGGAGACGCCGCAGCGGCGGAAGCCTGGCTGACCCGATGGGTTCCGGATTTGATCATATTGGATGTCATGCTTCCCAAGCTCAATGGCTGGGAGTTCTGCCGGAAGCTGAAAGGAGACCCCTCCTTTTCCCGCGTTCCTGTTCTGATTCTGACCGCAAAAGCCCAGCCCCTTGAGGTACTGAGGGGATGGGAGGCCGGGGCTGATGAGCATATCACGAAACCCTTCCGGATGAGTGATCTCCTCGCGAAGGTGGAGAAACTGCTGAAGGGTTCCGAGTCGCCGAAGACCAGGCCCTCCCCTCCGGTCATCGCCGAAAAGAGGATCGCGTGATTTCTTCTTCTCTTCGACAGAACCTGGGCGATGTGCTTCTGGAAACAGGGGTGGTTGAGGCGGAGGACCTCCAGAGGGCGCTGATGGAGGCTCAGACAACCAGGCAACCGCTGGAGCGTGTCCTGGAACGGCACGGAACCGACAGGGGGAGGATCATCCGGGGTCTGGAGACCTATTACAGGGTTCCTTTTGTGGATCTTTCTCAAATCCCAAGACATCCGGAGCTTCTCCTTCTCCTCCCTGAGTCTGTGATCAAGCAGTTTCAGGTGCTCCCCTTGCTTCGTGACGG
Source organism: Armatimonadota bacterium (assembly GCA_016183865.1). GTDB lineage: Bacteria > Vulcanimicrobiota > JACPDT01 > JACPDT01 > JACPDT01 > JACPDT01. The sequence goes on from JACPDT010000223.1 coordinate 3,624, forward strand.
CGAGCAGCTGAGAGTAGCCATGGCTTGTCCCCATGATGTGGATGTCCTGGACGCAATCAGTCTCATGACCGGATTCAAGATCCAGCCCCTTGTGGCAACGGCGGAAGATCTGGAAAAGGCCATCTCCGAGAACTTCGCCACAGGCGACAGCGAGACGATCATCGGTGAGATCCCCCTTCCCCCGTCGGACTTGCCCCTTTCCACAGGCCTTCCCCCCAGTGCTCTAGTTCAGTTTTTCCTTGAGGAAGCCGTGGGACAACGAGCGAGCGACATTCACCTGGAGCCCCAGGAGAAGGGTTTGCTGGTGAGGTTTCGGGTAGATGGGATGCTTCGGACTGTGAAGGTTCTTCCCAGTGACCTGAGTTCCGCGATTGTCTCCAGAGTCAAGGTTCTGGCAGACCTGGACATTGCAGAGCACCGCCTTCCCCAGGACGGGAGCTTCCGGTTTTCGGCATCAGGGAGGGAAATAGATGTGCGTCTTTCCGTGCTGCCCGCAAAATACGGGGAAAAGGCGGTTCTTCGCATTCTGGATCGGACCAGTTTCATGATGAACCCGGGTCAGCTAGGCATGAGTCCATCGCTCCAAATTCAAGTCGAGGAGATTTGCTCTTCTTCCAGCGGCGTTTTTCTTGTGGTCGGTCCCACTGGATGCGGGAAGACCACAACTCTTTATTCACTTATAGGCAAGCTGAAAAGTCCCCACAAGAACATCATCACCCTGGAGGATCCGATAGAATATGAGCTTCTGGCAGGCAGCACCCGGGAGGGAGGGATCACCCAGGTTCAAATCAATCCCAAGATCGGATTGACCTTTGCAGAGGGCTTGCGGGCAAGCCTGCGTCAGGACCCCGAGGTCATCCTGGTTGGGGAGATTCGGGACACGGAGACCGTAGAGGTGGTTGCTCAAGCCTCCTTGACGGGTCATCTCGTCCTTTCCACATTGCACACCAATGACGCAATTCAAACGATTCTCCGGCTGGAGAACATGAGCGTTGATTCCTACCTTCTTTCCGCCACTCTTGCAGGGGTCCTTTCTCAGCGCCTTGTGAGAGTCCTTTGTCCTCTATGCAGGGAACCCTATGGGCCGCCGGACGGCCTTGCCCGCGAGCTCAACCTCCCCGAGGGTCGCACCTTTTTCAGGAACAAAGGGTGTCGGTTCTGCCAATTCTCCGGATACCGTGGGAGAATTGCGGTTTTTGAATTGCTTCGGATCGGGGAAGAGATCCGGGACTTGATCTCAGGACGGGCGGGATTCGAGGAAATAAGTGAAGCCGCTCTGAGGGGCGGCATGCAGGACCTTAGAGGCGCCGCCTTTGAGCTTGTGCTCTCAGGGATGACGACCGTGGCGGAGGTGTTTCGGGTGGCGCCGAAGCACATGTGACCCGATTCCAGGAAATTCCCCGCTCTTGGGGAATACTATTTCATGCGTCATTTGTATAACTTCGCAGTTTTGGACCTGGAAACAGCGGGGTCCGACATCTACCCTCCCCCAATGGAGATAGCGGCAGTATTCATACGGGACGGCTATGTTTCAGAGAGCTTCTCCACACTGGTAAATCCCCTTGTGCCGATACCTCCCTTTGTGGCACGGATGACCGGAATTTCGGACGACATGGTTCAAACGGCGCCCGTTCTTTCCGATGTCCTGCCCGATCTGATCGCAGCCTTTTCCGGGCATGTTCTTGTGGCCCATGATGCCGAATTCGACGTGGGAGTGCTTCGTTTCCACGCCGAGAAGCTCGGTATTCCCTTTCCCTCGGCCCCAATACTTTGCACAATGCGCCTCTCGAAAACTCTGTTCCCCGATCTGGGCAAATATAATCTGGATTTCCTCCTCGATTACTTCGGAATTCCGTGCATTGAAAGACATCGGGCTCTGGGAGACGCCCTTGGTGCGGCAAGGCTGACTCTTTCCCTCCTGGATCTTCTGGAATCGGGAAACGCCGGAGCAGGGGATATTCATGTTTTCTTTCAGGAGTTCGCACAAAGGAAAGAAAAAAAGAAACGATCCCGAAGGCCCAGGGCAGCAAAGAAAAAAGCTGTAGGCGCCGAGACCCCTGTCGAGCCCGAAGGCGACGACACGGCTCAGTCAGGATTCTTGCAGCAGAGGCACAGAGGCGCAGAGGTCATATAGAACCACGAACAGTGCTAGCTGACGAAGAGAGTCATGCAGGACCCGCGGCCTGCTTCGAGGAAGTCGCTGACTCCCCTTATCTCAATGTTGTCAATGAGATCATCCTTGGTAAGACCCAGGACAGCCATGCTGGTATTGCAGGCGTACATGTTCACACCCAGGGCTTCAGCGTGCTCCATGAGCTTGGCGATGGGGAGGACCCTCTTTCTTTTCATCATTTCTTCCATCATCCATTTTCCCATCCCGCCCATATTCATCTTGGAGACACCGAGCTTCGCAGGTCCGGGCGGGAACATCCAGAGGAACATTTTGGACATCCAGCCGTCTCCTTTTGCAGGCTTGTTGGTCTTTCGGAGAGCCTGAAGGCCCCAGAACGTGAAGAACATGGTGACCTCGTCCCCTTCCGATGACGCGGCTGTGGCCATGTTGAATGCGCCCCAAACCTTATCCATGTCCCCTGAAAAGACTACAATGGCCACTTTCTTGGTCTGGTCCGTCCCGGCGCCTTCGCTCTTCTCCTCTACAACGAACTCACCGATGCTGACGGCGCAGGGGTCCGGCACCTGGCCGTCGGTGGGGGCGGACGCTTCTTTGGCAGGGATCATGTCGTCTCATCCCCTTTTCTTTATGTAGAATTTGATCAGCTTGTCCGAATCCAGGGTATTCACCAGCACATTTCCTGTTTTCTTGCACCATTCCGGAATATTCTTTCGCGCCAAAGCATCGTCGGCCACGACCTCAAGCAATTCTCCAGCCCCCATTGTCTTCATTTTCTTAAACATCTCGATCATCGGCTCCGGACACAACATTCCCCGGCAATCCAGAGTGGCACTGGCCTGGGTTCCCATCCCTGAGTCTGTCATACTTGATCCTCCCTAACCCGCATGATGTTCTAATTTGAGAATTGTTCAGGCTCCGGATGCGTTTGCCTGGAGCGAAGAGAATTGTCATTGATTAATACAGTTATCTACATAATAGCAAAATTGTCAGACTTTGGCAAGGGGTACTTTCGGACCCGCCGCTCTAACTGAGACGCGGAGAGCACGAAGGATCTTGAGGCAACCGGTTTCAAGGGTGAATTGCCGGCGAGGACTGATTGGATCTTTTAGCTCTTCTTTCGAATCACATACCGCAAAGTTCCCTCTGATGTTGATTGAGAAACCAGTTGGTTCCTGGTTCTTTCGCACCATCTGGGTATGTTTTCATCGCACTGGGGATCGGTCGCGACAAGCTCCACGACCTGGCCGGGCTTCAGTGTCCTCACAGCCTTGAAAAGCTGCATCATCGGCTCCGGACACATCAAGCCTTTGCAATCAACAGAGACATCGGGGTCCTTGTGTGGCGTTGCGTTTTTCATCGGGAATATCTCCCTTCGTTATCGTAGAGAGGGAGACTTTTATCCTCCTCCTCCGAATCCCTCCTTGCGACGGGAGGAATCGTGTAATACGCGACCTCGAAGCGCCGGTCAAACCGGCGCTTCGAGTCAACGAGGCTATGCCGTTTTTTTAGAACCCTTTCCAGATCCCGGATCCCTGATCCCCGACCCTTGATCCCTGGTCTCCTTCGCTCCGCACGGGCAGCCGTGGTCATCTCCGGGCTTCGGTTTTGGCGGTTCAGGCTTCGGCGGCGCCGGTGCAGGAACAGGGTTTCCCCCATCTGCCGGAGGTTGGCTCGGGGCAGGTCCCGGTTTTTCTCCACCTGCCGGTGGTTGTTCGCCCGCACCCGGAGCAGGGTTCCCTCCGGCAGGGGGCGCTCCTGCGCCCTGCGGAGGCGCCCCGCCGGCCGGCCCAGCACCTTCAGGTCCGGGCGCAGCGCCTCCGGGAGGGGCCTGTCCAGCCTGAGGCTGTTGTCCGGCTTGCTGCTGCGAGTTCTGACCCGTGAGCGTCTGGATGAGCTGAATCAGGATTTGCAGAATCTGCATCAACTGTTGCTGCATGTTGCCCTGCATCGCAGGAGCTTGAAGTCCAGACGGCGCGAAGCCGCCCTGTGCTCCTTGAGCGCCAAGAGGGCCGCCTCCCTGGGGAAGACCCCCATCGGGGCTCGCGGCGTTATACGGGTTGGCGCCGTATGGGGACATTGGCCCGTAAGGGGACATTCCGGCATAAGGGCTTGCACCGCCCATCATCGAGCATCCGTTCATGCCTCGAAAAGGATCCAAGAGAACCACCTCCTGAAAATTGATGACATTCCCATATCTCTCGTGGGGCTTGCCCGATCCTCACGACAGACCTACAGGTCGCTCACAAGACCTTCGAGGCGGTGAACAGGAAGTTAATATTTAGCTGTCGGTGAAGGCTATTCTTGCGCTGTTGGGACCAATACTTTTGTGTAGAGGGCCTGAGAGAAACAGGAAACTCCTTCTTGAAAAAGAATTCTCATGACGGAAGAGGGTCAGGGTCCATGGTATAAAGTTTCTTGTGATTCGCCACCCAGGGCCTGGGGGTGACGCCGGAGGCTGGGCGCCCTAAGGCGCGGAGCAAACTGCGACCCACGCTTCGCGCGGGTACCCCGACTGGGGGATGGGAGTTTGCGAGCACGGTGGGCTGCCGCAGGTGGCAGGACCCGCAGGCCCGTCAAATCGCGATAAAGCTAATACCATTGGGTCAGGGTGACGGGAGAAGCTCATGAAGACATTGCGAGACTGGGTTCTTTCCAACGAACAGGCCTTTTTTTCCGTTCCCAGACCCCTTGTTTTCTGGTCCCTTCTGGTTCTGTTCGTGCTTCTTTCCGCCGGCTTAAGTTTCGCCGAGCTGGCCTTCTCACATCAGGTGCGGTTCGGGCTCTTCATTGTGATCCCTGTGATAGTCCTGGCGGGAATGCTCCGGTTTCGAGCACTCCTCTTCTACCCTGCCTTCACAGCGGGCCAGCACATTATGGAGGCACTCCTGGGCGTCCAGCTCGGTCAGCTTCTCCTGAACGATCTTGTGAGCATCTTTACGTGGTCTGTTGCCGGCATCATGGTAGTGCTCCTCTTGAACAGTTATGAGAGGGTCAGACAAATCAATCGGGAGGAGCGGAAATCGTCCCAGTTCCTTGCCGAGAAAACGGGCCTCCTTGAGACCATTCTGAACAGCGTCCCTGTTGGAGTATATGTCGTGGATGGGGAAGGGAAAGTAATGACCTGGAATCGGGCGGCGGAGCGCCTCTTTGGTTATGGGCGAGATGAGGTGGTGGGGAAGTATTTTTGCTGCACCCCCGGCTCCAAGGAGGTCAAATGGTGTGAAAACGGCTGCGCCATTAAGAACGGCAATTTGAAGCAGGTTCTGTTTCGAGTGATCAACAACTCCACTTTTCTTCTCACCCGAGAGGATCGTCTCGTGCCTGTGGAGGTGGCAAGTGAAACCATTTTCGATCACAGCGGTCGTCCACTTGGAATACTGGAGGTCTTTCGGGATACGAGCAGGGAGCAGGAGGCCCAGCAATTGAAGGACGGTTTTCTCGCAACAGTCAGCCATGATTTGAAAACTCCCCTTGCCGCCATCATGGGATATGTGAATTTTCTTCTCTCTCCCGCCATGTCGGAAGGGACCCTCGCATCCGCCCGAAGGGACCTTGAGGGAATCCTGAGTGCCGCCAAAGTTCTGTCTCTTCTCACAAATGCCATCGTTGAGAATCGTCGGATGGAGGAGGCAAGCGTCCTTTCCCTTGTGGCGGATTTTGCGGCGGGTCCCCTCGTCTCCGAGGTCGCCGAGATGCTTGATCCCCTGGCCAAGGCGAAAGGAGTCCGAATTCACAGTCAGGTTCCTGATCATCTTTCCGTGTCGGGGGACAGAGAGGCCGTCCGTCGTGTTTTCATCAACCTCCTCAGCAATGGGATTCGGTTTTCCCTGACAAGGGGGGAGATTTTTGTACGCGGTAAGGAGTTGGATTCCGGTCTCACTGAATTTCAAGTGGAGGATCAGGGGACGGGTATTTCTCCAGAGGATTGCGCCTACATTTTTGAGAAGTATTCAAGAGCTGCCGCCCATAAGGGCACGGGCCTCGGACTCTTCATTGCCAGAAAAATCATTGAAGCCCACGCCGGTACTATCGAAGTGTCGAGCCGACCGGGTGAGGGTACGGTTTTTCGGTTCACCCTTCCCTCGACTCGGGACTCATCCCGGGAACCGGCAGTCACAGAACCCCGGGATCCGGGGACTCAGGACCAATACACGAGAACAGGAGCCGCTCAGGATGATTAGCGAGGAAAGAAAGCCGCCCAACCCCGGGAAGGTTCGATTGGTACTTGCGGATGATCAGTTGTTGATCAGGGATATGATGAGAAGACTTCTGGGTACGGATTCCGAGATAGAGGTCGTGGGAGAGGCTGATGACGGGAAGCAGGCGGTTCATCTCGTTCGTGAGCTTAAACCGGATGTGGTGCTCATGGATGTAGACATGCCGGGGATGAACGGGGCGGAGGCCACTGCCATTATCCGAAGGGAATTCCCCCACGTGAAGGTCGTGATCCTGACGGCATACGGGAATCACCGGAACGTATTCCAGGCGATCCGAAACGGGGCATCTGGATTCCTGGTGAAAGAGACCCTTTTCGACAAGGTATTGGAGGCGGTCAAGACCGTTGCCAGAGGGGATTCCATACTGGATCCCAAGACTACCAACCTGGTGATCGAGGAGTTAACCCGCCTGCGGGAGGGTTTCGCTTCCGCTCAGGCCGCATCGCCCCCCGAAGATCCACTGTTGAGCCGCCTTTCCCAGAGAGAGCAGGAGATCGCCTGTCTGGTGGCCGAGGGAAAGACCAACAAGGACATCGCCGAGAAGCTTGTTCTCTCCGAAAATACGGTGAAGCGCCACATTCAAAACATCATG
>JACPDT010000223.1:10596-17830 GCA_016183865.1 Armatimonadota bacterium
CTGCAGTTAGCCCTGTATATCAAGGGAGTTCCCTCCTCGAATCTGCCGGCATAATAAGAGGATCACCCGGCCTGCTACCTATGTACCACGGGACTCACCCGCGTATTTTGCTTCCCGGTGGGAATGGCGTGATTTCCTCGTTTTCATTATAATCATTTTAGAAGATAGCAGGATACAATTTCAGTGATCCCTAATTTAATTCCCTGAATGCCTACTATTTTTTCTTCTTGATTCTTGCCGGAACTCATCCAATCGTCGCCGACACAGGCTGGATTCCGCCTTGATCGTTTGAATGTGGGGTGAAAGGACTCTGAAACAAGGAAACGTGCCGATCGTGACCCTGGTGCTCGGGGTCTTGTGCCTGGCGACTCTAGCCGCCGGAATGGGGCTTCAGGTTATTGTTCAAAGGGAAGGCGCTCCCCATCTCGATTCATGGATGAAAGGCCACAAGAGCCTGGAGCCTTCCTCTGTTGATGCGACTCGATGCTGGAGTTGCCACAAGCAGGAAGTATCGTGCCTTTCGTGCCACAAGAAGTCGCGCTTGAAGTATCATGGACTTCAAGCGGAGTGGCGCAGGACTCATGGGGAGGAATCGAAGAAGCAGTATTGCTCCCAGTGCCATACCCGAAAATCCTGCAGAGAATGCCATAAAAAGGATTTCACCCACCCTCCATCCCTTATGAAGACGCATGTGGATTATACAATGAAGGTCGGGGCTCGGATTTTGGGCCAGGAACGGCCCGAGGCCGCCGTGGACACGCGCTCTGTGAAACGAGCCGGAGAGCAGTCTTGCGATTACTGCCACAAAAGGAGTTATTGCACGAACTGCCATTCGGCAAAAAAAGTTTCTCCTCCGGTTCACCCAAAGACATGGCCGGCTTCTCACGCCGTTGATCCCAAGGCCAGGGCAGGGCAGTGCGGCGACTGCCACCAGGCGACCTCTTGCCGGTCCTGCCATCTGAAGAAGAAGCCAGGGAGCCATCAGGCAACCTGGATGAGCCTGCATGGCACCGCTTACAGAGAAAAGAGAAGTGACTGCCGGCTTTGCCATGAGGAAAAGCAATGCCTTACATGCCACAAGACCAAAGGTCCTCCTTCCCATGTTTCCGGTTGGAAACTGGGTCACGGAAAGGCCAGACTGAGATCAGGCGCTCAATACTGTCAGAAGTGCCATTTGCAGAAAATCTGCGACAACTGCCACAAGCTCTCCATGCCCCATCCCGTCGCCTGGAGGCAAGAGCACCCCGATCAGGCTCATGCGAACAGGGCCGTATGCAACACCTGTCACGAAATCCGAAGAACGTGCATAGGTTGCCACAAGGTGCCCATCCCTCATCCGAAAAGCTGGATGGGAAAAGAGCACGGCCTTGGTCAAATCAAACTCATCAAGCAAGGCGTTTGCCTGCAATGTCACAGAGGCGGGCAGGATTGCCAGAACTGCCATAGATTGGCCATGCCCCATCCGAGGGACTGGCTGAAGGTGGGACACAAGGCGGCGAAGGATTACACACCGTGCTTCATGTGCCACAAGGAGCAGCCGGAGATGTGCATGAAGTGTCACAGAAAACATAAGGTCTTGCCTGTTTCCCACAAGGATGAGCAGTGGAAGCCGCGACTCCACAAGTTGCGGACAGGGATACCCGGTGAAGACGAGTCCTGCAAGCTGTGCCACGGCACCAATGCCTGTATCGAGTGTCACAAGGTACGGTTGCCCCACACCAAGGCATGGATCGGGGGAGGGCACAAGGACGAGCGGCTGCTTTCGGCCCTTCGGGGAAAAACAACGTTAGTGAAGCTCGGAGAGGGCCCTGAACGGGAGCACGCTGCGAATTTCGCCCCTGACGTGTTTTGCTTCAAATGTCACAAGAACCCGAAAATGTGCAAGATTTGCCATAAGGGAAAGATGAAATGGAAGCTTTCCCCTGAGGGGTTGCCGGTTCCGGTGGAAACACCGACACCCACGCCAACTCCTTCGCCTGAGCCGTCAAAGACGAATTCCGGGTCTGAGGAAAAGAAGGGAGATCAGTGATGGGGGCCAGGAGAGGAAGTAGAGCCCGGCTTTCGAAGGAACTGTTGGATCCTTCACAATCCATCTTTTTCCGAACCAGCCCGCCCTTGAGCAGTAAGGAGCACAGTCAGCCAGAGATGAAGAGACACAAATCGAATAAGGCCATACTGACCTTGCTTTGTCTTGTCGGTTTCTTCGTCATCTCAACCGTCGGCTGCCGGCCCGTTTCCGTGAGTCACGAAGAAACCTCTCATTCGGAAGGCGCTGTTTCCGGCTCGCCCCTTGCGCGCTTTCAGGCACTTTTTCTGAAATCGGCGGAGCCGTCGGATCCGGACGCTTTCAAGAAGATTCTGATCCCCCCTCCTTTTCCGCCCAGAGTCTTTCCCTGCTCGAAGTGTCACAAGTACATGCCTGTCAATCTGAAGCCGAGAAAGCTTGTGAAAAACCACGCGGAAATCGTCCTCAGGCACCGCCCGGGGGGATGGTGCTTTGATTGTCACAGTCCCACCGATCGGGACAAGATCAGACTGGCCAATGGACAGCTCATAGGTGATGAGTTTTACGCCCTTTGCGGCCAGTGCCATGGCACGGTGTACCGGGATTTCAAGAGGGGACTGCACGGCAAGAGGACAGGGATGTGGAATGGAGAGAAGCGGCAGTATCGTTGCGTTCACTGCCATTCTCCTCATGACCCGCATTTCAAGCCCCTCAGCCCCTTGCCGCCTCCAGTGAGGCCACAGGAGCTCAACAGGGAGTAAACACTTGGAAATAAGGGAAGGTCGTGTGAATTCAAGTGGATAGGAGAACATTTCTGACAGGCGCCGCCCTCGGGTTGTCAGGGGCCATTCTCAGACCCGATAAGCTCCTGGATTTGAGTATTTTGGAGGGTTTTTTCCAGAAGCATTTCACGGAGATGAATGAGACCGAGCTTAAGGCCATGACCCTGCGTCTTGAGCACAATTATGCGGAAAAATATCATCAAAAGTTCAAGATAGGTCATGAGAAGCCCATACCCGGGGTTGTGTTCGGCTATGGGCTCGATCTTTCCAGATGCATCGGCTGCAGAAGGTGCGTATATGCCTGTGTCCAGGAGAACAACCAGAGCGTTGATCCGGAGATACACTGGATCACGGTTCTACGGTTCAAGAGAGACGAGAAGGGAATCGAGTTTGACGAAGGCGACAGATATTATCATCCTGACCAGGTTCCCGAGCCAGGATACTTCTACATGCCTGTTCAGTGCCAGCAGTGTGAGAATCCGCCCTGTGTGAAGGCATGTCCTACCCAGGCCACCTGGAAAGAGCCTGATGGAATTGTAGTCGTGGACTACGACTGGTGCATCGGGTGCCGGTACTGCATGGCTGCCTGCCCTTATGAAGCAAGGCATTTCAACTGGGCGGAGCCCAACCGTAGACCCCAGCAGTTTAATCCTGATACACACTATCTGGGGAATCGCCCCAGGTACAAGGGGGTTGTAGAGAAGTGCACCTTCTGTGTCCAGAGAACCAGAAAGGGACGGTACCCCGCCTGCGTGGAGGCCTGCCCCGTGGGGGCCAGGAAATTCGGGAATCTCCTGGATCCGAACAGTGAAATCAGTTATGCCATCAAGACAAAGAGGGTCTTTCGACTCAAGGACAACCTGAATACGGAACCCAAGTTTTTTTACTTCTTTGGATATGAGATGAAAGATTAGGAAGAGAACGCCATGCCTCACCCGATACGGAATTTTTTCATAACACTCAAGCAGGTCGCCATCGGCGGCCCGGGGTACTATTGCTGGATTGCCTTTCTCCTGTCCCTGGTCTTCCTCGGGCTGAGGGCCTATCTGAACCAGTACGAGCAGGGGCTCATCACCACAGCCATGAGGGATCAGGTCTCATGGGGCCTGTATATCGCAAATTTCACATTCCTCGTCGGGGTGGCCGCTGCGGCTGTTCTCCTCATCATCCCTGCCTATCTCTACAACTTCAAGCCCATCAAGGAGATTGTTCTGTTCGGAGAAATGCTGGCCATGACGGCGATCACCATGTGCCTGCTTTTCATCATGGTAGATCTGGGTCAGCCGTTGCGGGGATGGCACATCCTGCCTTTCATCGGGAAAATGAATCTCCCCGGATCACTCCTGGCCTGGGATGTGATCGCGCTGAACGGCTACCTGGCCATCAACTCGATCATCACCTTTTATGTTCTATACAGGCTTTCCATAGGGAAGCAGTATGGTCCGTCGTAGGTCCCCTGGTGCTTCTTTCCATTCCCTGGGCCATCAGCATTCACACCGTGACCGCCTTCCTTTACAGCGGTCTCTCGGCTCGGGCTTTCTGGAATGCTTCGATCCTTGCCCCCAGATTTCTCGCATCCGCCTTCTGCTCGGGACCTGCCCTCATGCTCATCCTCTTTCAACTGATACGGAAGCTGTCCCACGTGAAAATAGAAAATGAGGCGATCCACAAGATCGCCGAATTGATCACCTATGCCCTGGGCATCAACCTCTTTTTTCTCGGCGCGGAGGTGTTCAAAGAGTTTTACTCAGGAAGCGCCGAATCTCTCTCCATTCGTTATCTTTATTTCGGCCTACATGGCAAGACGGCTCTTTCCCCCTGGATTTGGCTTGCTTCCGGGTTGAACTTGACCGCATTCCTCATCCTTCTGTTTCCGAAAACCAGGGAGAAGTTTGCCACATTGAACCTGGCCTGTATCTGTCTAATCATCGGCGTATACATAGAAAAGGGAATGGGTCTTGTATTCCCAGGGTTTGTCCCCAGCGCCCTTGGGGAGATTTACGAGTACTCGGCCACCAATTCCGAGATCATGATCACAGTCGGTATTTGGGCCGCAGGCGCCCTCGTGTATACCTTGCTCCTCAAGTTCGCCTTGCCTGTCTATACAGGGAAACTTCGCTTCGAGACAGGCGAGGACGATTACATCTCCCAGGCTTATGTCAAGGTCCGCCCGCCGGAAAAGATGCGCCGGCAAGACCCCAAGGATCTTGGGCATTGAGATAGAGTCATCCTTGAAAGTTTCGCCATCATCGCCTTTGCCAGTTGCGGAGGGGTGACGCCGGAGCCTGGGCGCCCTAAGGCGCGGAGCAAACTGGGTCCCACTGGGGGATGGGAGTTTGCGAGCACCGTGGGCTGGCGCAGGCGGCAGGACCCCGAAGCAACGGTCGCACACGTGGCGATACTTTGCGTGAGAACTATAAGTAGCTTTAGCTGGCTGAAAAATCAGATCCCCGGCCACCGACTCCTGCTACCTGCGTACCATCAAAATAACCCTGCATTTTACTCCTACTTGGGAATGGCGCGAATCGCCCGCTTTTGTTATGATGACAACATCAACCTGAAGCATCATGAAAAATTTAGAGGGCGAGCACAACCAAAACTCCGATAGTGTTCATTCAAAGGAAACCAAACCGTGCTACGGGATGGTCATTGATCTTCGCCGCTGCATCGGCTGCCATGCCTGCTCCGTGGCCTGTAAGGCGGAAAACAAAGTGCCTCTTTCGGTTTTTCGCTCATGGGTGAAGATCACGGAACGGGGAGCATTCCCGAACGCCAGAAGGTATTTTCTTCCCCTCTTGTGCAATCATTGCGAGCACCCGATCTGTGTGATCAACTGCCCTGTGAAAGCGTCGTACAAGAGAGATGACGGAATTGTCCTCATAGATTACGACAAGTGCATAGGCTGCAAGTACTGCATCGCCTCCTGCCCTTATGAGATTCGCTTTGTGAACCCCGAGCGCCGCACAGTGGAGAAATGCACGTTTTGCGCCCACAGAATTGACAAGGGTTATCTCCCCTCCTGTGTGAATGCCTGCCCCACCACTGCACGAATTTTTGGCGATCTCAATGATCCCGACAGCGAGGTGTCCAAACTTCTGGCCAATAATCCAGTCCAGGTGTTGAAGCGGGAGATGGGCACAGAGCCGAGAGTTTTCTATATCGGGGCAGACCTTTTTGCCATGAAGGAGCGGTTCTGATGGAAATCTTCGAGCACAGCCGCACGATCTATTCGGTCCCTCACGAGATCCCTCTGGGGGTTCTGATCGCCGTCTATTTTTATCTGACCGTTCTTTCCGCCGGCTCATTCGTCATTTCCGTCGTGGCGAATCTTCTGGGACTCACACAGTATAAGCCGATTGCGAAGATCACGGCGGTTCTGGCGCCTCTGCTCCTGATGATCGCTCCTTTGAACCTGATCATAGACCTGGAGCAGAAGCCTCGTTTCTGGGAGCTTTTTGTTTTCTTGAATCCAACCTCTCCCATCACCTGGGGATCTTTTCTCCTGACCCTTTACCCCCTTTCCGCCATCATTTACGCTTATTTCGTGTTTACCGGCAACAAGAGCCTGTCCAGGCTTTTCGGGATCATAGGCATCCCTCTGGCCATCAGTGTCCATGGCTATACAGGCTTCATCCTCGCTCTCGCAAAGGGGAGGGCCCTCTGGAACACCTTTCTTATGCCCGTTCTTTTCCTTGTTTCCGCCATGGTGAGCGGGATTGCACTGGTGATCATCGTTTACATCGGCAAGCTCTGGTGGTTCTCTAAGGGCAAGTCGCCGGAGGAGATGGAGAAAGAAAAAGGATTGGTTTCCAACATGTGCGGCATCCTGGTCGGGAGCATCGTTACCGACCTTTTCTTGATATTTTGCGATGTTGCCGTTCTCATGACCTCCATTTCCGAGGCAAAAGAGGTGGCCCACTTGATCACCATGGGCAAATTCGCGCCTTATTTTCTGGGTGTTGAGCTTTTTATGGGGGGCGTCATTCCTCTGATCCTACTGACTACGCCGGCCACCAAACGAAACCTCGGCGTTCAGTTTGCCGCATCCCTGCTCGTGATGGCCGGAATCATGGCCATGCGTTATGTGGTTGTCGTCGGAGGGCAATATATTCCTCTGAGCATGTGAGGTGAATCCCGTGAGTTTGAAGAGAAGAGATTTTCTGGCATTGGGGACCGCGGCAGGGGCATTCCTGGCCATCAACAAGGACCCCTTTGAGTTTCTCTTCCGTCCCCCCCGCCATTATATGGAGCGGGCCCAGGAAAGACTCGGATCGCCTGCCGCCATTCGAAAGGCGATTCCTTCCACCTGCATGCAGTGTTATTCAAGTTGTGGAATCGTGTGCTACATCGAGGACGGCCGTCTTGTGAAGATCGAGGGGAATCCGCAGCACCCCCACAATCGCGGAAAGGTTTGCGCAAAGGGCCTTTCCGGCCTCAACAAGGTATA
>JACPDT010000238.1 GCA_016183865.1 Armatimonadota bacterium
ACCACAGGAAGAAGGTTGTCGGTAAGCCGTGTGAGCGAAAAGCTCATGCACGGTTTGAGGTGGCGTGGGCTGGAGACGAGGCAGAAGCCATAGACTACAGTAGGCGCGTGCGCCGAGATATTCGGAGGTTGATCTGTTACCGCGCCAGTCCTCGACCCTACACTAGTTTTCGAGAATGGCCATGAATGAGGTGCAAATGTGAAAGGCATTCGCGTACACAAAACCGGCGGGCCTGAGGTCCTGGGCCACGAGGAGATGCCGCTACCTGTTCCGGGTCCAAAGGACGTACTGATCAAGATCGAGGCATCCGGAGTGAATTTCATTGACATCTATTTCCGAACAGGTCTTTACTGGGCTCCGCTTCCCTTCACTCCCGGGCACGAAGGAGCAGGGGTTGTTGAGGCCATCGGATCGGAAGTGAAGGGTGTCAAGGCGGGGGAGGCTGTCGCCTATGCGGGTGCGATGGGCTCTTATGCAGAATATGCCGCGGTTCCTGAGGCCAAGGTGGTCAAACTTCCTCCCGGTGTGGACTGCCGAACCGGTGCGGCAGTGATGCTACAGGGGATGACCGCTCATTATCTTTCCCACAGCGCTTATCCCATCAAGCCTGGAGATACTGCACTGGTTCACGCCGCAGCGGGCGGAGTGGGACATCTCCTGATTCAGATGGCCAAAAAAAGAGGCGCTCGTGTCATCGGTACCGTTTCCACCGAGGAAAAGGCTGACCTGGCTCGGGGTTACGGGGCCGATGAGGTCATCCTATATATAAGAAGTGATTTTTTCTCCGAGGTGAGACGTCTGACGGAAGGGCGTGGCGTCCAGGTGGTCTATGATTCCGTGGGCCTCACCACCTTCGAGGGAAGCCTGGATTGTCTGGCCCCCAGAGGATACCTGATTCTTTTCGGCCAATCCAGCGGCCCTGTCCCTCCCCTTGATCCGCAACTGCTCAGCACCAAAGGATCCCTGTTTCTGACCCGTCCCACCCTCTGGCATTACGTAGCCACAAATCAGGAGCTTCGGGCACGGGCAGGGGATGTTCTTGACTGGGTTGCCTCAGGGGCGCTTCGACTCAGGATCGGGGGCACATTCCCTCTGTCTGAGTCTGCGGAGGCTCACCGTCGCCTGGAAAGTCGCGGAACCACCGGAAAACTCCTTATGATTCCGTGAGTTCCAGAAACCTTTTGAAGGGCTGGCACGTTTAGTGTCTTGGGGGGTAATTTTCGCGTGGGAACATACAAAGCAAGATGGGAGGGCTGATTGGTCATGGAGGCAACAGAAATTTTGCAGGAGCCGGCCGGTTCGCAGATTCACGACATTTTTGACGAATTCAAGCATCAGTTGCCGGACACCCATCCTGATGAAACTCAGGAATGGATTGATTCGCTGGATGCTCTTGCCGGCGCTTCAGGTCCGGAGCGGGCCCGGTTTGTCCTATACCGCCTCCTGAAAAGAGCCAGAATGCTCCATATCGGCCTGCCCCCCCTGACTCAGACGCGATACATCAACACCATTTCGCCTGAGCAGGAGCCACCTTTCCCCGGGGACGAGGGTCTCGAGCTTTCGATCCGGCGCATGCTGCGCTGGAACGCTGTGGCCATGGTTCTACGGGCAAATGAGCATTACCCTGGAATCGGCGGACATATCGCTACATATGCATCTTCGGCAAGTCTCTATGAGGTTGGTATGAACCATTTCTTCCACGGAAAAGACGCCGGCGGGGCAGGGGATCAGATTTTCTTCCAGGGACACGCTGCCCCGGGGATTTATGCCCAGGCCTTCCTGGAAGGCCGTCTTACGGAAGATCAGCTCGACCATTTCCGCAGGGAAGTAACACCCGGTCAGGGGCTTTCGTCCTACCCCCACCCGCGCCTGATGCCCGATTTCTGGGAGTTTCCAACCGTTTCCATGGGACTTGGTCCCATTTCGGCCATCTACCAGGCCCGCTTCAACCGTTACCTCAAGGCAAGAGGCATCGCCGACACGGGCGATTCCAGAGTCAGGTGTTTTCTTGGAGACGGGGAGTACGCTGAGCCCGAAGCCCTGGGGGCCATGCACGCGGCGGCCAGCCAGGGCCCGAACAATCTGATCTTCGTCGTAAATTGCAACCTCCAGCGTCTGGATGGTCCCGTCAGAGGCAATGGGAAGATTGTTCAGGAGCTGGAAGCGGTCTTCCGAGGCTCAGGGTGGAATGTCATCAAGGTGCTCTGGGCCCGGGAGTGGGATGATCTGTTTGCCCGGGACGTGGACGGCGTCCTGCTGAATCGGGTCAACGAGGTCCTTGACGGAGACCTGCAAAGATTCAGCGTGGAGTCGGGCGCTTACATTCGCGAGCATTTTTTCGGCCCCGATCCCCGTCTTCGGAAACTGGTGGAAGACATGAGTGATGAGCAGTTGAGGAAGCTTCGGCGCGGCGGCCACGATTATCGAAAAGTCTATGCCGCGTACCATGCCGCGGTGAAGCATAAGGGAAGTCCCACCGTCATCTTCGCCCAGACCGTCAAGGGCTGGACTCTGGGGCCCCACGTGGAAGGGAGAAACGTCACCCATCAGGCGAAGAAGCTCTCCCTCGACGATTTGAGATGCTTCAGGGACAGGATCCAGGCGCCGATTCCGGATTCGAAGCTTTCGGATATTCCCTACTACCACCCGGGCGCCGAGAGTCCTGAGATTCAATACCTCCTGGAGCGGCGGCGCACCCTGGGCGGCTTCCTCCCGAAGCGGGTCGTCCGGCCCCATTCCGTGAGTCTTCCCGAAGAGAAAGTATATGCCGAATTTGCCCAGGGAAGCGGGAAAGTCGCCGTTTCAACGACCATGGCCTTTGTGCGCCTTCTTCGAAACCTGATTTATGATCCGAATGTGGGGAGGCGTGTTGTTCCCATCATCCCCGATGAAGCCAGAACTTTCGGGATGGACCCATTGTTCAAGGAGATCGGGATCTACTCCCCTCTGGGCCAGCGCTACACCCCCGTTGATGCGGAGTATCTGCTGAGCTACCGGGAGGCCGTGGACGGACAGATTCTGGAGGAAGGCATAACGGAAGCAGGCGCCATGGCCTCTTTCACCGCTGCAGGGACAAGCTACGCAACACTCGGTTCGCCGGTGATCCCTTTCTACATGTTCTACTCCATGTTCGGCTTTCAGCGGACAGGCGACCAGATCTGGGCCTTCGGGGACGCGAGAGGGCGGGGCTTCCTCATCGGAGGGACCGCGGGCAGAACCACCCTGAACGGCGAGGGTCTCCAGCACGAGGACGGGCACAGTCACCTCCTGGCTTCCACAATTCCGAACATCTGCGCCTATGACCCCGCCTTTGCCTATGAAACGGCCGTGATTGTGAAGGAAGGAATTCGGCGCATGCTCCAGGGAGGGGAGGATGTATTTTATTATCTGACCCTCTATAACGAGAATTACCCCATGCCTCCAATGCCCGATGGGGCAGAAGAGGGAATACTCTCGGGATTGTACCTCCTGAGGCCCGCCGCGCAGGACCTCCTGAGTCCCAAGGTGACCCTTCTCGGGTCAGGCGCGATTCTCAAGCAAGCCCTTCGCGCCCAGGATCTTCTGGCCCGTTTTGGCATCGGCGCCGATGTGTGGAGCGTCACCTCATACCAGTTGCTGCGAAAGGATGCCCTTTCCGTGGAACGCTGGAATCGTTTGCACCCTGACTCCAAGCCCCGTTCTCCCTATGTAGCAAGGATGCTTGAGGGGAAAGGACCTGTTGTGGCTGTGAGCGATTACCTCAAGACCGTTCCTGATCAAATCGCCCGCTGGGCGCCTCAGCCTTTTCTCCCGCTCGGGACGGACGGCTTCGGTCGAAGCGACACCCGGGAAGCGCTGCGCCGCCATTTCGAGGTGGACGCGGAACACATAGCGCAGGCGGCGGTATATCTCCTTGCAAAGGGCGGCCAGTTGCCCCCGGAGAGCGCGTCAGAAGCCTTCGCGGATTTCGGCATTGACCCCGAAGCGCCTGATCCGGCTGCTGTTTAGAAAACTTCCTGATAGAGAAGCGAGGCGCTGCGGGCCGAGACAGAGGATGCAGCAAGAAAAGTACACGAGCTTATCGGATCGGGAATTACTCCAAGAGCTGAATATTCTGAAAAGTGCAACCACTGCTCACTTGTTGACCTGTGTCTGCCCAAGACTTGCGGCAAAAGCTCATCGGCAGGCCGATATCTTGTGGGAGTTTTGAAAGATCTGAGTGAAGAATTTTGATGCGGAAGGTCGCCCGCGTGCAGGGACGTGGATTGAAACAAACAAACAAACATGCCTGGCGTGATGAAACGTGATGAGGAGAACTATAGAACGATGAGATCGCGAGAAGAACAAGAACTGACGGCAGAAAAAATATTCAGTATTCTGGGGGAACATTCGGAATTGCTTAAAAGGCTTTCTGTAAAAAAGATCGGGGTGTTCGGCTCCTTTGCGCAGGGAGAGCAAGAACTGCGAAGCGACATAGATTTCCTAGTAGAGTTTGCGAGGCCTACTTTTGATAACTTTATGGATCTCCTTTTTTCTCTTGAGAAGTATCTTGGTAGGAGGGTAGATCTTATTACGGAAGGCAGCCTCAGCCCTCATATCCGCGCCTATGCGGAAAAGGAGGTCAGATGGTATGAAGTCTGATGCGGAGTTTCTCAGGCATATTCTCGACGAGATAACTTTTGCCATAAGTGAGACAAGAGGGCTGACCTTAAGTGATTTGGGTGTGGCTATTTTTCGACGACGCCAGACATGGGCTTCCAGCACTTCCTCCTCAACATAGATTGAGAAGGAAACTGCGCGTTTCATGTGGCAGGATGGGCAGAAATAACGGGTCTCGCACGAGAAGGCAAGGAGCATATCGGTTCCACAGTGGGAGCAATGTACCCTGGCAAAGCCGCAATGGAGATCGCCGCAGTCGAGAAATCTGAAGAGGGCCTTGCGGATTACCTTTTGGACGCTGTATGCGTGAGGAAGGGAGAGCCAGTCCCACACTTCAAGGGGCGTATGAAGTGCGGCAGGGCAAGGCTGTGTGGTCGAGCGGGTGATGTCCCGTCCCTGGATATTTTCTCATTGATGCGGTAGTTTTTCCAGCTTAGGCTTACTCGGTCCGAAGATCGAGATTGAGAGAGGTGCGCCGGATCGAAGCGGGATTGAAATTAGCCGATTCCAGCAGAATGGTTCGGGTCCTGGCGGAGATTATCTTGTGGATATTGCTTCGGAGAATTCAGTTTGACCTGCTTGGTAGAATGTTATAAGATGGATAATGGAAGATGGCAACGACAAGACAAGTGTTAAAAACGCTTTCTTTGCACGGTTGCAGACTAGGCGGCCATAGCTATCGAGAACGCCCGCGCTTATAGGGAAGTCTTCCGGAAAATAGAAGCTGTCCCTCTCGCAGTGCTCGGAGTGAAAAGCCAGGGGGAACAGGACGCCGGTTTTACTGTTCTCCCCTCTTATTAGTTTCCGAACCCATCATAACGGCCAGAGCTTCTCCCGTTGAACCCTGATCTCGATTACCTTTTCAGAAACGCCGAAGGGCTCGCTCAATTGAGGAGATAGCCTTGATAGGATTTGCCACGGTTCTTCTTCAAGCATTCTGGCGGCCCGGGGGATCTTTCTTAATCGGTCGACTGCCTTTCCAACCTCATCTCGCAAGGTACTCCGCGGAACGAGAAAGGAACCGGCGAATTCATTGGCCTGCCACTCAAATTTGTCATACTCTTTCTCTGGAAGTTTCGTGATAAACTCATAGTATAGTTCCGGCTTATCAAAGTTCATGAGACTGATGATGTCGTAATGAAGCACGCGATGGCCGATCTCGTGAGCAAATGAGAATCGCAGCCTCCTTTCATACCGATTCCTGTCATCCATGTAGTAGTCGTGATCAACCATAATGCTTTTCATGTCGGAGGTCAGCCAAGCGTCGATTTCGTATCCGGCTGCAAGTTCTTTCACTGGAATTATGTTAAGGCCAAGGCCGTCTTCAATAACTCTCTCCATATCAACGGGGAGCTCGTTGCCAGGCCAATGTTTACTCTTGAACTCTTCAGCTTTTGTGCGGATTCTTTCAGTCGATAGAAATCGGCATTTGAACTTGGAAAAGTCCACTCTCAGACTCCGTTCCTGATCTTCTCGATCAGGGAGTTCAGCTCTTCCGAAGTCGGCTTGACGTTTCCAACCGTTCTGAAAAAGGCGGGGAGCATCCGCATAACTTCTTCATTAGACAATATATATTCGGGGATATGACCCGTAGCGACCCTTGCCGTATCAACCAGGTAATTCCATTCTTCGCTGTTTTCTTCGATTGCCAGCAACCGCGCAATTTCACTCAATTTTTCCATTTCCTGCGGTGGTGCCAGGACTCCGCGCTCCACCTTACTCCAGTTGCTGGCATCGTAGCCCGACTTCCGGCAGAATTCACGGAGGCTCAAGCCACTTCCGAGACGCTTTTTCTTGATGAACTCTCCGAACATATGTCCTCCTTTGGAAGCCGTGGTATTATCATTACCACAAAATCATTATATCACACTGAGGCAATTTTTCAACCCCCAAGAGCAGACTTTTCCTATTGCTTCGGGGGATGTGTCGCTACCACCAATGCCGAGATGCCGGCCTCTCTCCTGCTGATCTGACCCAGGCATGGGACCCCCCTCCATCCTTGAGAAGACCAAATTCCTAAATGGTAATCTACAAGAGACCCAGTGTCTTTGGTGACCATCCATTTTTCGGGTCGCCTGCTGAGGGGTTCGCGACAAGTGCTTAACGAGTAGTGAATCCGTAACAGGTGACGGGTAGACTGTCGCCCCTGCGCGGGGGCGCGGCCAGCTCGTCTTGTTTTCCTATGTTTATCTTGTAAAATTGCTTTTCCCATGATATAATGAGCACATGGGGGGTGATCTCCTGTGCAAGCAAGAAAGATTGAAAAAACAACAGTCAGCCGGCGCTGCCAGACTGTATTGCCGGCAAAAATTCGCAAGCGTTACGGGATTGAGGAAGGCAGCCAACTGGCCTGGGTGGACAATGGGGAGCGAATCGAAGTCGTCCCGCTCCCGCGTCATCCCATTGAAGGTCTGCGCGGGGCCGGGCGCGGAAAGGGCCTGCTGAAGGCATTGATGGAATACCGCGCCGAGGAGCGAAAGAAATGAGCCCGAGGGCTCCTTTGCGGGTCGTGCAAGGCGGCGACGACGTCGGCAAGAGGTACGTGCTGGATACCAGCGCTCTTCTGGCCTACTACCAGGACGAACCCGGCTCGAAGCCCGTTGTGGAAATCCTGCGACAGGCCGAGGCGGGGAAGGTGGTGGTGTATGTCTCCTTTATGACCATCTATGAAATCGCCTACCTGGTGGGCGCCGCTTATGGTTTCGTACAGGCCCGGGGGACCGTCATGAAAATGCGATCTCTGCCCATGATCGAGCCGGAAGCGGACGAGCAGCTCATGTGGAAGGCTGCGGAAATCAAGGCAGGGGGCGGGCTCAGCGTCGCCGATTCATTCATCGCTGCCCTGGCCGCCGTCAATGATGCCGTCCTTGTTCACCGAGATCCAGAGTTTGAGAAGGCCAGGTTGAGCATACGACGGATGATGCTGCCTTCGAAGTAAGCCTGTCCGCGAGGAGGCTTGCCGATGGCGAGAAAGGCCGCTGCAGTTGGAGGATTATTTCTTTCTTGATCCAAGAATATGTGAAACGAGGTGGTAGGACATTCCGCAAATCTCAAAAGTTTCGGAGATAGAAAGCGACGGTAAGGTCGAGCTGTCCGGGGAGCTCGAAGAGAGCCATCTGTACAATCATGACCTTGCTCCGACAAAAATCGCCCAGAGAACCTGGACGACGTACAACTATGCCGCTCTGTGGATCGGGATGGCCCACTGCATTCCTACCTACCAGCTCGCAAGCGGCCTCATAGCCGCGGGGATGAACTGGTTCCAGGCGATTTCCACGGTTCTTCTCGGAAATCTGATCGTTCTGATCCCCATGCTTCTGAACTCCTATGCGGGCACAAAATATGGGGTTCCTTTTCCGGTCTTGTGCCGCTCCTCTTTCGGAGTCAAGGGGGCGAACCTCCCTGCCTTGCTTCGGGCAGGAGTGGCATGCGGCTGGTTCGGCATCCAGACCTGGATCGGCGGCGCGGCTCTCAATACCTTGATGGCGGCGGCCTGGGATCCCTGGAAGTCTTTTCAGGGTGGACCGTGGGTCTGCTTTTTCGCATTCTGGCTCGTCAACATGTGGATCATCTGGAAGGGCATGGAGAGTGTCCGGAAGTTTGAGAACTGGGCGGCCCCACTGATTCTTGTTGTCACTCTTTTTCTCTTTGTCTGGATGTACATCCAGGCCAAGGGCTTCGGCCCCATTATCAGCCAGCCTTCCAAATTCACCGATTTCCCGAGTTTCTTCGCCGTATTCCTCCCGAATCTCACCGCCAATGTGGCCTTCTGGTCTACTCTTTCCCTGAATATGCCCGATTTTACGCGATTCTCCAGGGCCCAGAAGAGCCAGATCCTTGGGCAGGCTCTGGGATTGCCCACAACCATGACCCTTTTTGCCGGACTCGGCATTTTCATTACATCCGCTACTGTAGTGGTATTCGGTGAGGCGATCTGGGACCCCATTGCGCTCCTCGCCAAATTCAATCATCCCCTTGTTGTGGTCTTTTCCCTTTTCAACATCGCTGTCGCCACCCTTTCGGTAAACGTGGCGGCCAATGTGGTTTCTCCTTCCTTCGATTTCTCCAATGCCTGGCCCAGGAAGATTGATTTTCGTCTTGGAGGGCTGATCACGGGGGTCCTGGGAATAGCGATCATGCCCTGGAAGCTCCTCAGCTCATACGGAAGCTATGTTAACGGCTGGCTCAATCTTTACGCAGGGGTTCTGGGACCAGTGGCAGGGATCATGATCTGCGATTTCTGGGTTGTCAGGAAGAGGAATCTCAAGCTGGCGGAGCTCTATTCTCCTCGAGGGGAGTATTGCTATATGAATGGATGGAATCCTCGCGCTCTGGCGGCATTTGTGATTGGAGTCGCCTGTGCCCTTGGAGGCATAGCGATTCCAGGCATGCATGCCTTCGCCCATGCCTCCTGGTTCATCGGATTCGCAGTCTCCTTCGTGTTGTACTGGCTCCTCATGGCAGGACAGGTTTCCGGAAAGGCTGACAGGTGAGCGACGGGGCTTCCCGTGTTTCCGTGTTGAGCGGTATTCGCAGGCTCCTTGTGGAATGGCAGCAGGAGATGATTCGGGAGGGGGGCGTGATCATGGCGGGAAGGGACATCGGATCGGTGGTCATGCCCTCTGCCGATGTCAAGATTTTTCTCACTGCAGACCCGGAGATTCGCGCAAAGAGGCGGTTTCACAAGCTCGTCCGGAAGGGTATTGCCGTTTCTTTTGAAGAGGTCTTGCAGGATATCAACGAAAGGGATCTTCGTGACTCTACTCGCTCCGATTCGCCGCTCAGACAAACGGATGATGCTCTTGTCGTGGACACAGGCGGACGGAGCCTGGAAGAAAACGTAGAGGCCGTGCTTGGCCTGGTGAAGCGTCGTGTTTTTCTCCTATAAGACGGGTCGTGGATCTTGCTATGTTTTTGTAAAATTGTTCTTCCGCCTCAGTGTGGAGGGAGTGGAACGAATACCCGCAGAAGGGCCGCTCATCATAGCTGCGAA
Organism: Armatimonadota bacterium; assembly: GCA_016183865.1. GTDB lineage: Bacteria > Vulcanimicrobiota > JACPDT01 > JACPDT01 > JACPDT01 > JACPDT01. The sequence continues at coordinate 9,632 of JACPDT010000238.1, forward strand.
CCATGTCAGCTATCTGGACCCCCCTGCCCTTGGGGCCGCCGTTCCCCCCGTGCGTCCGGTTCGTTTCATGGCCAAGGAGGAGCTTTTTCGCATACCCTTCCTTGGCCGGATGATCGCTGCTTGCGGGGCCTTTCCCGTCAAGAGAGGGACCGCCGACAGACGTGCACTGAAACAGGCCCTGGCCTATCTGGCTCAGGGGGAGGTGCTGGGGATCTTTCCCGAGGGAAGGCGCGTCATGACGGGAGAGCTGGGAGAGGCAGAGCAGGGAGTGGCCCTGATTGCGCTCAAGTCGTCCGCTCCCATACTTCCCGCCGCCATCATGGGAACCCGGCCTCTGTATCGGTTCAGGGGAATTCTTCCCTCCTTGTCCCGCATCCGTGTGCGTTTCGGCACGCCCTTTTTGCCGGATGCGGTTTTGGACCCGTCCCTCAAGGGCAGGGGCCGTCTGGAAGCTCTGTCGCGAAAGATTATGGATGAAATTCGTTCCCTTCAGCACTAGAGGATTTTCGTAACCATTCGGTCGAAAGAATACGTGTAAGTGCTCTTAGTGGGTTGAGACATGAATAACGTCAATGATTTGGCGATGGATCTGGAGACGAGGTCGGGAGCGCGCACGAGCGAGCACCGCAGGCGTAGCCGAAGCGCTACGTTGAGGAGCGCAGTCGAGGAGCGCCCCGAGATCGACCCAGAGACGCGCCAAGGCGTGATGGGATTTGTGTCTCGACTCACTTAGGAAAGGGGAACCGAAAATCGAGAATGCGCGAAATCGGGTGCTCATCGTGGAAGATGAGGAAGAAGTCGCCAAGCTCCTGGCGGTTCTTCTTCGGATCGAGGGGTACCAGGTGCTCGGGCCTGCGGCTAATGGAAAAGAGGGTGTCTTCATGTATGGTCGGGACAAACCTGACCTTGTCATCATGGATCTCATGATGCCTGAGATGGACGGCATTACCGCCATGCAGAAGATTTTCGCCATGGATCCCGGCGCACGCATTCTGGTGCTTACCGCCCGTTCCGACATGCCCACCGTCATGCACGCGCTGCAGCTCGGGGCGAAGAGCTACGTCCTGAAGCCCTTCGAAGGAGATCTGCTCTACGAGAAAATACGCGAAATACTGGCAGGGTGACTATGTCCGCAGTTCCTGAGCATTCGGGTTCCGGCAGGCTCATTCCCGGAACCCTTCTGGACGACAGATACGAAATTCAGCGGCTCCTGAACTCCGGGGGGATGGGGGCCGTTTACCTTGCCTTTGACAGTCGTTTGCAGATACCATGTGCAATAAAGCAGATGTTTTCCGTGTACAGCGGAGATGAGCTGCAATTCGTATCGGAGCATTTCCAGCAAGAGGCCCAGCTTCTCGCCCGACTTCACCACCCGGGAATTCCCAGAGTCCTCGATTATTTTCAGCTTCCGGGAGAATCCCAGTATTTTCTCGTGATGGACTATATTGAAGGCAAGGACCTCGGCACCATGATTCGGGAGCGGGAGGGGGCCGGTTTTCCGGAAGAAACGGTGACACGATGGGCGGTCTCCGTCCTGGATATCCTGATTTTTCTTCACGGCCAACCGAGGCCCATTCTCCACCGGGATCTCAAGCCTTCCAATATCATGATCGCGGAGCCGGGCCGGAGAGTTGTTCTGATTGACTTCGGCCTGGCCAAGACCGTCAATCCGGAAAGCACTTCCCAGAAAAGCTTCGTAGGCACATGGGGGTATGCGCCCATGGAGCAGTGCCAGGGTCACCCGGAGCCTCGGAGCGATCTGTATGCCCTGGGCGCCACCATGCACTTCCTATTGAGCGGAAAGGAGTCTCTCCCTTTCAACTTTGACCCGATCCGCAAACAGTGTCCTGACGTGTCCGAGAAGATGGAGCAGATTCTGATTGTTGTCTTGCAAGGGGCGCCTGAAGGTCGTTTTGCAAGCGCAGCGGACATGAAGGAGGCCCTTCTGGGCGTCCTGCCGCAGGACAAGTTTCCCCCACCTGCCGCAGGCTCTGCGGTCTCCGGTTCACTCGCGCGCCCTGCGACCCCGGGCAATTTTCTTTCAGAGAAGTCACTAGCCGCCTCTACGGAGCAGAGGTCTCTTTTTTCCGTTTCCGGAAAGCTCAGGAAAGAATCGGACGTCATTGACGCCGCCAGGGCCATTGAGATGGGAAAAGCGGGGAACCCGAAGGCTGTGGGCAAGCTCATGGAAGTTCTTCTTTTCGGGGCGGATGCGGATATTCGGCAACAGGCGGCGTGGGCCCTGGGAAAGCTCAAGGA
>JACPDT010000224.1 GCA_016183865.1 Armatimonadota bacterium
GATGAAAAAGAGGAGAACGGAAATATCGTGGGGCGCAAGGCTCCACAAAGCATTCTCCTCTTTTCGAATCACGCCCAGGTTGAGCCTGTGGGAGTATACGTAGTAAAGCTCTCCAAGCTCCCCTGAATCAATCATTTTCTTGATATGGAGGACAGCGGGGTGATATTTGAGAAGATGTCCCACCATCAGGATCCTCTTGTGCCTTTCGGCGAGCGCCACGAGCTCCTCGGCATCCCTGACGGAAAGGGTGAGAGGCTTCTCCACATACACATGCTTTCCGGCGAGGATCGCGCTCTTCGCGTGGGGGAAATGGTACGGGGAGGGAGTGGCGACCATGACCGCCTCAACGGCGGGGTTTTCCAGGACCTCGCTCATCTTCGTCGTCTCAACCGCATCAGGCGCAAGGGATGCGGCTTTCTTGAGAAGCACCTCGTTCTCGTCACAGATCATGGCAAGAGAACCCTGAGCGGCAGTTGTCCGCACAAGGTTCATGCCCCAATTCCCACATCCGATAACAGCAATCCTGGGTTTCGGCATTCCAGTCACCTCTTCAGCTCTTTACTCCCTGCGGTCTGGGCTCGAGCAACTGCTCAACCGGAGTGTCTTTGACCACTCTTGCAGGGACTCCCATCACCACTTTGTAGTCAGGCACATCTTTCGTCACAACAGAGCCTGCCCCAACGACGGCTTCCACGCCGATCGTTACCCTTGGCAGAAGAACGGCATTCCCGCCTATGCGCGCCCTGGATTTGATGTGAGGTCCTTTTCTCCACTTAAACCTCTCTTCTGTGCGGGCCATGAAATTGTCATTTGTCGTGGATACGGTAGGAGCGATGAATACCCTGTCCTCAATGGTGGAAAGGGCCGTTATATATACCTCTGCCTGAAGTTTCGTGTATTCCCCTATGGTCGTTCCGTTCTCGATCGTAACACCGCGGCCGACAATCACATAATCGCTGATCTCGCATTTCTCCCTGATGGAAGCCAGGTCCGCGATCAGGACATGCTTACCGATCCTGGCGCCGGCGTAGAGGACCGCATTGGCCCCGACGAAACAGTGTTCCCCAAGAACCAGAGGGGGAAGAGGTTCGTCTGAAATGTCGCCCCGTTTCTTCAGAGTACTCGTTGCCGCCACATAAGGCTGTTTTCCGATAACGGAATTGTCGTCAATCCGTACATGGTCCCCGATCCGGGTCCCTGCGTGTATCGTCACATTGTTGCCGATGGTGACATGGTTTCCACAAACCACGTTCTCTCCGATCACGGAGAAGAACCCCACCTGGCAGTTTTCCCCCAGTTTCGCGGTTTCGTGGATGAAATTTTTCATTGAAGATCCTCCTGTGACGCAAGAACTTTATCAGAGCCCCTTAAGAGCTCTCGCCTCCCCAAGCCACACCCCCTCTTTCCTCCCCCCTGGAGGGGGAGGCCAGGTGGGGGGGAAAGCCTACAGTACAAAAACCTTAGCGGAACCTTTCGAGCGGGTCGCATTATGCGTGTCCACAACAAGCTTTGAATCCTTCACAACGCGCTCGTAATCATAAACGGAGTGATTCGTTGCGATAACGACGCAATCATACCGGGAAAAATCGGAAACAGGAACAGACCTGAGCTCCTCGGCAGACCCAAGAGTGATCTCCATAATGAGTGGATCGTTATAGGAAACAAGAGCCCCTCTCTTGATGAGGAGCTCCATGATTCGCAAGGCAGGAGATTCTCTGACATCCGCAACGTCCTTCTTGTAAGCGGCGCCGAGGACCAGAACATTGGCGCCCCTCAGGCTCTTGCGCTGAGTCCCCAGGGCATCAACTATCATTGTGACGACATGGGCAGGCATGTTCGCATTGATTTCTCCCGCCAGCTCGATGAATTTTGTGGCAAAATCATATTCTCTGGCCTTCCATGTCAGATAAAAGGGATCCACCGGGATACAGTGCCCCCCAAGGCCCGGTCCGGGATAAAAAGGCATGAACCCGTAAGGCTTGGTTGATGCCAGATCAACCACTTCCCAGATGTCAATATCCATCTTTCTGCAGAGAATGGCCAGCTCGTTCACAAGAGCGATATTGACGCTTCGAAAGATATTTTCAAGGAGCTTCTCCATCTCAGCGACTCTTGGAGAAGAAGCGGGATGCACTTCATCCAGAACTTGCCCATAGAGCTTACAGGCCAGCTCCGTGCACTTCGGAGTCACGCCGCCGATTACTTTCGGGATGTTGCCGGTATGGAACTCCTTGTTCCCGGGATCCACGCGCTCAGGAGAAAAGGCAAGGTGGAAATCTTCGCCGATCTTGAGCCCTGATGAGGAGAGGTGGGGAAGGACCAATTCCTCAGTGGTTCCGGGGTATGTGGTGCTTTCCAGAACAACGAGCTGACCTCGCCTGAGTGTTTTGGCGATATGATCGGTTACTGAAGCGACATAGGAGATGTCGGGTTCCCTGTGCTTGGTGAGTGGTGTGGGAACGCAGATGATGATCACATCCACATCCCGAAGCAGGTCGTAATCGCTGCTTGCCCGAATCTTTTTCCCTTCCACCAGACCTTGCAGGGCGCCTTGATCCTCGAATATATAATTGTCCCCTCGATTTACACGCTGAGCCTTCGCGGGGTTGTCTTCGATCCCCAGCACTTGAAAGCCCGCTTTCGCAAATTCGATGCCAAGGGGAAGCCCCACATAGCCCAGACCCACCACGGCAATCCTGGCGGTCTTCTGGGCGATCTTGGCAGAAAGGTCTGTTGTCTGTAAATCCTGAATCATAAAGCCTCCTTTTCTGTAAGCGACCCCTGACACAAATCGCATCACGTCTCAGGGTTTCCTCCCCCTTGAGGGGGGAGGTTAGGTGGGGGTGAA
>JACPDT010000226.1 GCA_016183865.1 Armatimonadota bacterium
CCTCCTACACCTAGTGTCCATCGTTTACGGCGTGGACTACCGGGGTATCTAATCCCGTTCGCTCCCCACGCTTTCGCTCCTCAGCGTCAGAATCAAGCCAGGAAGTCGCCTTCGCCACTGGTGTTCCTCCCGATCTCTACGCATTTCACCGCTACACCGGGAATTCCACTTCCCTCTCTTGTTCTCAAGAGCAGTAGTTTCGCAAATGTTCTCGCAGTTGAGCCACGAGATTTACTCCACGACTTGCTGCCCCGCCTACAAGCGCTTTACGCCCAATAATTCCGGACAACGCTAGCCCCCTACGTCTTACCGCGGCTGCTGGCACGTAGTTAGCCGAGGCTTCCTCTGAGGGTACCGTCTCCCCTTGCGGGGTCTTCTTCCCCTCTCACAGGGCTTTACAACCCGAAGGCCTTCATCACCCACGCGGCGTCGCTCCGTCAGGCTTTCGCCCATTGCGGAAAATTCCTCACTGCTGCCTCCCGTAGGAGTCTGGACCGTGTCTCAGTTCCAGTGTGGCCGATCACCCTCTCAGGCCGGCTACCCATAACTGCCTTGGTAGGCCATTACCCCACCAACAAGCTAATGGGACGCAGACTGATCTTCCCGTGCCTTGCGGCTTTCTTCCCGGTGCCATGAGACTCCGGGAAGGCATTCGGTATTAGCCCTCCTTTCGAAGGGTTGTTCCCAGCGGGAAGGTACATTATCTACGTGTTACTCACCCGTCTGCCACTAAGCAAGCTCCTGTATTGCTACAAAAGCCGCCCCGTTCGACTTGCATGTGTTAGGCGCGCCGCCAGCGTTAGTCCTGAGCCAGGATCAAACTCTCCATAAAAAACCTCAAGCGCCATCCTTTTTGGTTTACACCCGCACAGAGTGCCGGTGAGACCTCAAGCTAAGCGCTGATTTTAGAGTTTTGTTCCTCTCACCAATTTCGATCAAACGAATTGGGACCCACAAGCTACCTAACCCGTCCGCTATTCAGTTTTCAAAGATCGCTCCCTTCGTCGCCGGCGTTTGCCGGCCGGGTCGCCCTTCGCCTTATTTGACAAGCGCCAAGTTCGGTAAGGGCAAAAGCTATATTAACATACTATTGCAACCCTTGTCAAGCGGCTGGGAGAGTTTTTTTCTCTGCCCACGTTATATAACCACCATGAGTGTATACCCTTATTGGTTTATCCTAAACGATAATTACAAAATATTTTGTTGATGTCAATAATTAAGCAGTGCTCCCAAAGCTCAAAAATCGCAGCTTCATGGAGAAGCTCAGGGGCGATAGCTCAACTTGTAGCAACCTGTAGCTTCTATATTAACAAAGACGCCGGGCCGGAGCTCGAGAGATGTAATGCGATTCGTGTACCCCAGATCCACAAGAGACAATCGGGCATTGGCCCTCTGCTCGATCATCAGAATCTGCGCCTCAAGAGACAGCGTAACCCGGTCTGTGAGCCACGGGCTCCTGAGATCCACCGGAACCGTATCCGTGATGGGAACAGAAGGGGCACCGGCCTCGACAGGGGCAAGTCCCTCTGTCGGAAGGCCGCCTCCCAGATGGATCTTATCCGCGCCCTTTCGATAGTTGATCTTGTCCAAGCCATAGCGATCCTGATCTTCGGGCAAGACAATTCCCCCTTTCCTTTACTATTATATCACACAGGATTTGAAATTTGTAAAGAGCATGTAAATTTTTTGTTAAATTTCTGTGATCAGGGGTCAGGAGTCAGAAAGCAGAAATGAAAATCGGGCACATCACGTGTTTACAAAAAGTTTACACATGACCTTGTATCCATGATTGATTCCCAGCCGTAATTGACATATAATGAAAATTACTATAACCAGGCAGCAGAGGGGGGCGAATCGTGGAAACAGGCAAGACAGGCGTATTTACGAGAGAGCAGGCCATCGAGGCCCTGCGCAACTTCTCCCAAAAGGGAGAAAAGAGTGCCGGAAAGCCCGGAGTTTACAAAAAGGGCGGCTTTCTTGGTCTCGGGGGCTACAAGCAAATCAATGAGAATGAGGCTTTTGATCGGCTTTCCAAAGGGGACTCCGTGTACACTTATAAGACCCCTCAGGATGTGCGAGAGGTCGGGAATCTCCAGGACCTTCAATTGCTCGACACCATCAAAGGCGCACGGGTGAATCCGGTTGTCACTGAGGGAGAGGCCAATGCTCTGGAGTTTCTGGAAAGAGGCGCTGATTCCAATGACGGAATCTATGATAAGGGTTTCATGGGCAGGGAAAAGAAGCTCGATGCCATTGAAACTCTGAAGGTTTTCCAGAAAGAGAGCAAGGTTCTCAATGTGAAACTGGGAAACGATGACGACAATCCCGTGGCAGGCACCAGGGATATGGAGGAGCTCAATGCCCTTCAGGGTCAGGGAGTCAACACCATTCTTCCACAGCCCGAATTCGATGCATTCAAGACCTTCGAGCCTCAGGGCTTCTACCTGGGCACAGGAGAAAAGGGAAAGGCTTATGATGCCCTCCAGGTCCTCCAGGCAGGTCAGTCCGTGCAGGTGGATTCGAAGGGGCGCCGCGCCACGGTCTCCGAGCCCCATGATCTTCAGGAGCTGGATTCTCTCGAAAAAAAGGGGCAGAACACCATTCTGCCCCAGGAGCAATATGATGCCTTGAAGCTTTTCGAGAAAAATGCCGAGTCTCAGAAACAGACACCTTACCAGACCGGCGGCCAGAAGGGTTTTGCTTATGAGGCGTTGCAGGGATACCAGGCAGGGAAGGCAGTGGATGTTTTCAGCAAAGGACGCCTTGCGAGAACGAATAATATCACCGATCTTCTGGAATTGGAGGCATTGGAAGGGGAAGGGAAAAACCTGAGCATGCTTCCACAGGACACGGTCTCCCTCCTCAAGGGTTTTGAATCTTCCGGAGAACAGGGAGGACAATCGGCTTTCATGGTGGATGGAAAGCCCGGTCGGGCCTATGAGGCTCTTCAGGCCCTCCAGGCCGGAAAACCCTTCAGCGTGCGAAGCTATGGACGATATGCCCCTGTTTCAAACCTGGATGACCTGAAGCTCCTGGAGGCCTTTGAAGGGCCCGGGCAGTATTCATCCTTGCTCCCGCAGGATGTCACAGGTCTTCTCAGATATTTCGAGTCCACAAACGAGCAACAGGGTTCCCGTGGTTTTAAGGTAGATGGAAAAGAAGGACGCGCGTACGAAGCTTATGCTGCCATGAGAAAAGGGCAAGCCTTCCAGGCTAAAGCCGGGGGCGCCTGGAACTCCGTCCTCACGAAGGAGGATCTTGTTGAGTTGAATGCCCTTTTGGGCAATGGCGCGAACACCATCCTTCCGGACGACCAGTTCGCCGTTTTGAAAAACTTCAGTGATGGAACATATCAGGGCATCACTTTGACGAGCGGCGGAAGCAGAACGAACTCCTATGGAGCTTTGCAAAAGCTTCAGGCAGGGGAACGAGTCTCTTTTCAGCTCAATGGCGGCGACTTCGGCGATGTCCTCCAGGTTCCCGTGAACCGTCTTGAGGACCTGCCCCAGGCTCTGGCCCTTTGCCGGAACCAGCAGGACTACGACAAATATCGCTGGTCTGTCCCTGAATTCAAGGACAAAGTCTCCCCATATGTGAATCAGACTCCATTGCTGGTACAAAAGGCGTTGCAGCAAGCGGCACAGGAAGTGCGCGGCATCTCAAGCCCTGTCAGCGACGGTATGAAAAATGCCCAGAAGACTCAGCAGTGCCTGCAAACCGCTTCCAGCTCGACCAAAGATATTCTTCAGACCATTGACCAGGCTCTAGCCTTCGAGCGGCCGGTTCAGCAGGCTTTGAACGAAGCCCAGGGTCCTCCTCAGATGGTCTACGGACACGTCAAGCAAGCCCAATCCTATGTGGAGCGTGCAGTTCAGCAGTCCCACTCGGTGGAGCAGTACTTGAATGATGCGGAAAAATCCATGGGAGGTTCTTCCTCCGGAGGAGGACACGTACACGGCCATTACAGCTACACTCCGGTCCCCACCGAGGATGAAGCAAAGCAGAACGAGCATGACGGCCACTCTTCTCACAATACTTCCTCCAACCCGTATCACAGCTATACCCCCGTTCCATCCGGAACGACAACGGAAACACCGGTCGAGCATGATGATCATAGCAGACACGGATCAGGGGGATACACTCCGGTCCCGACCACGCCTACCGGGCAGGATCACGGGAGCCATAATAGCCACGGATCCCACGGATCAGGGGGATACACTCCTGTTCCAACCACACCGATCACACCTACACCTCCGCCCGAGCCCGTGGGCCCCGATTATTCGGCGGCAAAGCGCGAAGTGGATCAGGCCCAGCAGGGAATGGAGACTGCCCATGGGCATATGCACAATGCTCTGGGGAAACTTGGCAATGTAGAGAGTCATCTGTATCAAGCGGCAGGAAATCTCCAGCAGGCCCAGGGCGCGCTAAACCAGACAGTGCGTGAGATGGCAAGAGCCTCCGGTGATGTTCGGGATCTCGGCCAGGCCATTGATCGTGCGGGAACGGCCTCAGACACTCCCATTGATGCGCTCCAATCCGCCCTGCAGGGAGCTTCCCGGTTTGAGGCCGCAGTAAGCCAGATTGTGGCGTCTTTCGCGGACAAGAGCCCGGTGATCATCGAGAGCGAAATCGTCCAGGTTCTGAACATATCGAAAGATGTGCGCAACCAGTTGAGCCAGGCTCAAAAAGGAAACAGCGATGTCAAAGGCGGCATCAACGGCGCCCAGGGCGAGGTCAGAGATACCGCTGCATCCGTAGGAAATGCCCTCAATGGCGCCAAAGGGGTGGCCGGAAATATCGGCCAGGCCCTGGAGACGGCGAAACTCTCACGGGGATGCGCCACAGATGCGGGTAACTGCAGTGAGGCAGCCACAAACAGCGTGCACAACGTGGAAGGCGACGTTCGGAGCGCTCAGGACGCAGTAAGGAGAGCCGGTGGGGATTCGGGGATCATCTCCAAATTGGAATGCACCTTCAGGGAAACCCGGGACATCCACCAGAACCTGCACGAAGTAGGGGAGTCCATGAACAAAGTGGACCACTGCATAAACGGCATGGGTGGGACCATCAGCAACGCGGCAGGCGCCATCGACCGGATGGGGAGCGTACTCGGCCAGGCAAGCTCTTCCTTGAACGGCGCAGGGAACGGGATCCAGCAAGCTGCGGATTCCGCAGGAAAAACGGATCAGAAAATTTCGGAAGCTTTGGCCAGGCTTGATAAGGCGGAGGCGATTCTGAGCAGGATTCCGACCATGCTGAAAGAGGTGCAGAAGCTCCAACAGGCTTATGAGTCCCTTTCTGAAGGGACCTTCTCCCAGGATGCGCCCGTGATGAAAGGGAGCCTCAAGGCCATCGCAGAGCTCGGAGATGACGAGATGAAAGCTCTCGCAGCGAGAGCCCTGAAGCTAATCTCCGTCATGGAGACCCGCCCGCCTCGACCTTCAGGGTGGACGGCGCCATCGCCTCTGATCCAGAAATAAGCCAATAGTTTTCAGCTCGCCAGCCATCGGCAACAGTTGCCGGTGGCTGAGTTTTTTTTGTCGCTATTGCCGGCGGCTAAACGGTGCGCTCCGCCGTGTGAAATTGGAACCTCTCCGGAACTCGATTGTCACGCATACGCATGGTATAATGCTCGTAAAGATGAATCGAGGAGGGCCAGGCGTCGTGATCCGCGCAACTGAGATCAATACTACAGTTTTCGACCCACCTGAACCGACGAGGCGTTTCGCAGAAGAAAAGGATGAGACGAGAAACTACGATTGCGTGTTTTTTCTGTATGCTGGAAGCCCTGGCGCCTCAAAGAATACCAGCTCCTCAAAAGAACTGTATGACCTGAAAACCCTGGCGCCCTATACTGCGAATTCTCCTGTGGCTTTCTTCGTCCAGGGATATGAAGAGACCGAGACAGGAAAGTGGCAAACGGCGCGCTACTCAATTTACGGCGGGCAAGTTCACGATGAGACTTCCCTGATTCTGGGAGTCCGGTACATTTACGATGACAAAGACAAAAGCTTAAAAGGTACTGTTGAAGCTTCCGGCAGGAAAGTATCCCTTCTCGACCCAACATCCTTCAGGAACTTCCTTGCCTCTGGAATGAACCGATTTCCAAGTGCGAAAAACAGGGTTTTGTCCATTAGTACCCATGGACACGGATTCGAGGCATCCGCCGGTGAAGCTGTCGTCAAAGCCAATCAGTCAATTAGGAGAGGTCTTTCCGTACATTGTCGCTTCACCCGAAATCGAGATCCAGCACGGAGATAACGCTCATAACGAAAACGTAAGCTTTCAGGCCACCGTTCCCGTATTCAAGACTATGATCTCCCATCCGCGAATGAAACCGCAGACTATTGGGAAGAAGATTATTGAGATGACGGGAAAATACTCCAGACACAAGATGTTTGACGGCAGAACTGTTGACGACGTGCCTACGCTTGCCCTGTACTCCACAAAAGAGTTGCCGGGCTTGGCCCGCGCCCTTGCAAAGCTTGGAGAACTTCTCTCCATAGGGCTTCGTGATGAAAAGACAAGGGAGCTGGTTAAAGATGCGGCCCACTCCGCTCTTTCCTATGGAGACCCCTCTTTCAAAGATTTGAAGAGCTTCGTTCACGAGCTGGATGTTAGGGGAGTGCTGAATGATGACAAGGGCCTGAAGTTGAAAGAGGAAATCGCCCGATCCTTAGACAGGATTTCTCCAGCCATGTTCAGGGGAAAAAGCTCTGACATTGACTATTCCGACGCAGGTCCTTTATCCGTTTTCATTCCTATTCTCTTGCGGATCTCAATTTGCATAATTATCTGACACCAGCATGATTTGCCTCCCCGAGTGTCGAAGTAAGATCCTCGGAGGTGGTAGCTTTGGGTTCCCGTTCCGATTTCATCCTGCCCCCGGAGGAAATTGACAA
>JACPDT010000225.1 GCA_016183865.1 Armatimonadota bacterium
CCCGCACTCGAAGAAACCCTGCCGTGAGCACCATCCCTAAAAGCAGTGCCGGAATAGGGCCGGTGGAGAAGGAACCGGTGAGAAGAAGAGCTGCCGCCATCAAGGCTATGAAAAGCCCTGCCCAAAAAAGGCACAGACTGGCGCCTGCGGATGAAATGAATCGGGAGATCCCCGGGGAACGCCCCTCTCCCGACAAGGAAGCCGCCGTTGTCCTGATCAGCACCCCTGTCCCCGTATACCAAAGGAGAAATACGCCCAATCCGCCCAGAAGAAACATCATCATGCTTAACCATGGCTGTTGAATCTTCAGGAACCAGAACATAGGAGAAAGCAAGACCAGAAGAGGCAGCAAGAATCGCAAAGAATCCGCCTGCCCCGCGGAACGCAACCGTGCCCGATCCTCGGCTGTCCCTGCCGGGATGCCGATTTTGAGGAGTTCTCCACAAAGTACTGCCAGGAGGGCTCCTCCCGGGCACAGCCAGGGAAGAAGTTCCTGGAATTTCAAGGAAGCATCATCTCCCTTCCATTGGACTTCGGGAGTACTTCGCCCAGGGAAGGTGAACTCCTTTATGAAATAAAATGTGAATAACCATTGACGAATCGAGCAGGATCGTTTATAATACAAAAGAATTCCACGGGCCCATAGCTCAGCGGTCAGAGCGGCCGGCTCATAACCGGTTGGTCCCTGGTTCAAATCCAGGTGGGCCCACCACGAGTCGGTTCTCCGGGTCCGCGATCATTACCGATTCGATGACCGACAAGGACACCGTGGCCCCGTCGTCTAACGGTTAGGACATCACCCTTTCAAGGTGGAGATTACGGGTTCGAATCCCGTCGGGGTCACCATAACACGAACGCCGCAGACGCCAAGGTGGGCGAATAGCTCAGCGGGAGAGCATCTGCCTTACACGCAGGCGGTCGCAGGTTCAAATCCTGCTTCGCCCACCAATGTTATCCCGCCTTCCTCTCCAGGTGCTCCATCCTGGTCTCCAGGGAATCTATCCCGTGGTCGTGGCGGTCCAGTATCTCCTTCACGGCAGCCAGGGTCTCTTCACTCCGAGTCAGGCGTTCCTCACTTTTGGCCAAGCGCCCCTCGTGTCGCTCGTTTGCTTCTCTAAGTGCCATCAGGTTCTCCAGGAGCCACTTGGAATTTTGGCGTGTCTCTACCGTAAGCTCTTCGAGCTTCCGATTCGTCTCGTCAATTCGCTGATGTACTCCTTGCAAGCCCTCGCCGAATGACTTAAAGTCGCTTCTCAAGCCTTCCAGGATTACTTCAAAATGCCTCTCTTCCATAGGGCCTCCTCATTATTCCAGTCCTGGAGGATTCTGTTTCCTCCGACCTTTTCCTTTCCTCTCCTCTTGTCGGTCTTCGTCCTTCAAGGGAGTCTCTCGCTGTCAGCCGGAAGGAAATGCTTCCCTGGAAGGGCATCGCTGCAATCTGTCGTTTACGGCAGGGCGGTTTTGCGGGTGGGGAGAATTTGGGGAATCCTTTCAAGTATACTTCTCTAGTGCATTGTCAACACTCATAACCCCTAAAACAAAGGTTGACAGCCCACTGGTGGCGCGCCCACATGAGGAGGATTGCCCATGCAGAACGCAGTTGCCGTCACGATTGAGGAGCTTTTCCAACGCTCTTTGACGGCCCATTTGCCTCCAGAGGAGTTCACAAAGCTAAAGCAGACCACAGTTCTGGTGGCAGGACTGGGTGGGGGGTCGAATGTGGCGGAGCTTCTGATCCGAAAGGGGATCGGAAGCCTGGTGATCGCGGACCTCGATGTGTATGAGCCCCATAACATCAGGCAGCGCGGAGCGGCGGTGAGCACCCACAGGATGGAAAAAGTGGGGGTCATGTTGGAGAGACTCGGGGATATCAACCCCCACGCGAGGATTGTTCCGGTATTTGAGGGGATTCAATCGGACAATGTGGAGGAGCTTGTCGGGAGAGCGGGCTATGTTGTGGATGCCATAGATCTTCATGCTTTGAGGGAAAAAGCGGCACTCTACAGGGCGGCCCGCAAGGCGGGGAAATATGTCCTCAGCGCCCCATCCATGATCAATGGCGCTCTTTTGTATGTCTTCTCCCCTGATGGGGTCACTTTCGAGGAGTTCTTCGAATATGAGGATGGACTCCCGATCCTTGAGGCGGCCCCTCGAATTCTCAAGCGGGTCGGTTGCCGGTTTCCCCCCGAAGCCCCGAAGGAGCTGTATGAGGCGGCTGCCAGGGGAGAGCGGACGATCCCTCTGGATGCGGTTGGAGTGGATCAAGGGGCTGTAATGGTCGTGGGGGCCATCGAGAACCTGATCCTTGGCCGAATGTCCCGGGTCGTAACCGTCCCCAGAATGGTTCAGGTGGATGTGACGGATCCTTTGTTTATGGGCCGAATCGTGGACTATTCCGCGGATTTTGGAGAGGAGAAAAGGCGGTAATTCATAGGGAGGAGAAGTCAAGCTGAATGGATACGCTCTGCGGCCTTCCCAAACCGGTGCTGACGCCTTTGCTCGAAGAGGATGGGGTCTGGATAAAGGCGGAGGGGCGGCAGAAAACCGGGTCGGCCAAGTACCGGCTGGTTTATGCCAAAATCTCCGCAGCCCTTGAGAAAGGCGGGATTGATTCGAGGACCCTTCTTGTGGAAGCCTCCTCCGGATCCACAGGGATCGCCCTGGCTTATGCAGGACGGAAACTCGGTTGCCCTGTCGAGATTCATGCCCTCGAGTCCGCCTCTCCCGAGAAATGCGACAAGATCCGGCTGGAGGGAGCAGGGCTTGTTCTCCATCCGGCAAGGACCTCCCCAAAGATCGTTTTCGACTTGATCTCCCGTCTCTTGAGGCAGGGGGCGGCGTGGCATCTCAATCAATATGATCGTACCTCCTTCCCCGATAGTTACCAGGCACTGGCTCTGGAGCTGATCCGCCAGCACCGACGAAAAGGCTTTTCTCCACCGACCCGATTTGTCTGCCCTGTGGGAACCGGGGGGCTCGTCCAGGGAGTCGGCAGCCACTTGAGGAGGGCCTTTCCCGAAATTGAGGTCATTTCCGTTGAGCCTGAAACAGGCTCTGTCATTGACGGCATGCGCAACAGGGATGAGCATTCCATGGGTGACGCAGATCCCTTCGATCCTGCCTTTCCGGACCGTCGCATGACGGTGTCCCCTCCCCGGGGGAGCGCCCGGGTTCAGGGAATCTCGCTTGGTGAGAGTGCAACCGCAATTTTCCGGCTGATTCGAAAGAAGGGCTGGAAAAAAACGCTCATGATCGCACCGGACTGAGGTTTGCGGGCCGGGGAGAATATGGGGACTCCTCTATAGTACGCTTTCCCTATAGAGGAGGTTGCGTACATGCCCAATTTCATTCTTTCCACCTATTATGGAAACCGGAAATCCTTTGATTTCCTGATCCCTCCGTTGGGTCTGGCCATGGTTTCGGCCACCCTGAAGAGAGAGGGACATGATGTGACGATTTATGATCCCAATCTGCCCGGAAATTCCCTGGAAGGGCTTCATGATCTGGTCATGAGGAAAAAGCCGGACATCCTGGGACTGGGGTTGTACCAGAACGGCTTTACCGAGACCCTTGCTCTTGCCCGGGAAATCAGGAAAGAAGCACCGGCCCTCAAGATCATCGGAGGGGGGCCCCAGGTCACCACCTGGAGGGAAGACATCTATATGGCCCCTGGCGCCGATGCCTTTGATCTCTTTTTTGCGGGTGAGACGGAAGAGCATATCGGCTTCTTGTCTTCCTGGTTTGAGGGAAAATCAAAAAAGGAAGACATCCCTGGAATCATTTACAGGAAAGGGGACCGGATCTTCCAGAACAGGCCGGACCTGTCCCACGATCTCCGCCATTTGCCTTTTCCTTCGTGGGAAAGCTTTGATATGGAAAGATATCTCCCTATTCTGCCTGTCGAGCTTTCCAGGGGATGTCCATGGCAAAGGTGCAGTTTTTGTGTCCACAAGGCGATCGCAAGCACCAGGAGGGAAAGGGGAACAGGGAGGGTCATTCAGGAAATCGGGCGCAACCTGGCACTGGGGGTGCGCCATTTCAGGGTAACCGATTCCATGCCTACGGAGAAAATCCTGAGAAACCTGTGCAGTACTTTGATCGAAAAGGGCGTGGACATCACATGGAGCACTTTCGGGAATACCCGGGTTTCCACAAAAGAGCTGGCCCTTCTCATGAAGGAAGCAGGTTGTATTTCCGTATTTCTGGGAATCGAGTCGGGTGATAACGGCATGCTGAAACACATGAAAAAAGGAGTCACTGTCCGAACAAACAGAGAGGGAATTGCGGCCCTCAGGGAAGGGGGGCTCAAGGTGGCGGCCTGCAATATCATCGGTTTTCCCGGCGAAACGGAGGAGACCATTCGGAAAACGGTTGACTTCAACCTGGAGACCCGCCCTGATTCGGTTTCATTCTTTCCCCTGGGGATTCTCCCCGGCTCGGAGCTGGCCATGTTCCCCGAAAAGTTCGGTATCTCTCTCCATGAAAACTGGAAAAAGAAATTCATGGGGCTCCGGTACAACCTGATGGGCGGAGAAGTCTCTCATCTCCATTATTTCGATTATTCGGACGGAAAGCCGAATACATATTATCTCGTGAAAGCAAAAGAGATCATTGACAACATATCCCCCCTTCTCTTCTCACAGGAGCAGGCGCCCCAGCTTGCCGACCATGCCTTTCTCCTTTCCGATCTCTATCCCGAGGAAGAGATGAGAGACATCATCGGGGACGAGATCCAGGCCCCCTATGAGGTGAAACTGACCCGACTCTTCCAGTATCTCCTCGAGGAAAATGACCAGGGATGCCTCGATGTGCTCCTTGGAAGGGGATGGGACAGGGCGGGGACGGCAGTGTGAGGGCAGGGGAAGGGATTGGGGAGTTCCCCGAAATCGAGCAATCCCTTTATCTATGAGGTTTGTGGTATGGTGATCTTCTGTGGACTTCCTCTTTTATAATAAATACCAGCTCTGCGCAATGAGCGGGAGGGAAGTCCTTTGACACTACTGTTGCAATCCAAACCCAAAGAGCACATCTCATGGGAGTATTTGCTTTTCAAGGAGGTCTCAAGCCGGGAAGAGCTTTTGGAGCATTTTGCTTTACGCTACCATGTATTCACATATCATGGCTACCTGGAGGAGAACCTGGATGAGCTGGATATAGATCCTTATGATTTCTGGAGCCGTTTCCTGGTTTGTTACACATGCGGTCCTGATGGAAAAAAATTGGCAGGCGCGGTTCGGGTGGTGATGGCAGATGAGCCTTCCCCTCTTGTTGCGGAAATTCGGGATCTGGTGGAATCGGCGAAAGATCCAAGGCTGAGATTCATGGGAAAAAGGAGGACCACATTTCCCTCTGAGCAAGCCTTTCCTGAGATGTCTGAGATAATCGAGGATCATGCAAGACGAAACAAACGGCTTGCCGAAGGAAGTCGAACAGCTCGGCTGCCGGAGTTGAGGGACTCTCTCTTGTCTCAGGGACTTGTGTTGGGCTCGCTCGGGTTGGCTATGCAACGTGGGGCAGTGGGAGGAGTGGGGTCCAGCAGTGAGCGCCTCGCAGGACTTTACAAGGAGTGTGGCTGCCAGGTACTGGCAGGAATTCCCCGGAAGATTTATCCGAAGATCAATGTCCTCTCTGTGCCCCTTTTTTTTGAATTCGAGAAAATGACCGGACAGAGCATCATATATACCCGTCTTTTCAAGGAGAGCCTGGAGAAACAAGGAAGCTTCTGTCTCTGCAAGGATCAGGAATGCCTCAACAAGGGAGGGTATCTGAGCCCTTCCCCTTATCATCTATGCCCGAGAATGCTCAACCTCTCCCGGCACTGAGAATGGATGACACCAGGTCCTGGATCTCCTCG
>JACPDT010000239.1 GCA_016183865.1 Armatimonadota bacterium
CTGGCTACCTATCTTTTCTTCCTTAATGTAGCGCGTCACTCTGCGGTGAATTCATGCAATTTGCAACGCGCATCACTATAACCTGGCGTGGTCGGATAGATGATGTATCGGAAGTCTGGGCAGCCAGTCCCTAGTTGAAACGATTCATGGCCGCTTCCAGGCCCTGGTCCATAATGGTCTCCACCGCATCAGCCGCCCGAAGGACGGCCTGTTGGATGATGTCTTTCTCGGCGGTGTGAAAAGGGGTGAGAACGTAGTCTGCGGGATCCCAGCCTTCGGGTGGTCTCCCTATTCCGATGCGGATCCTTGCGAAATCCCCGTGACCGAAGGCGTTTATTAAGGACGCGAGACCTTTGTGCCCCCCTGATCCCCCGCCGATCCTGATTCGCAGCTTCCCCAGGGGAAGGTCCATGTCGTCGCATACCACGAGAAGCACGGCTTTCCCGAGCTTCTTTCCTTCCACGAATGCCCGAATCGTGTAACCCGAGCAATTCATGTATTCCTGGGGCCAGCAAAGAAAAACCTCTCCCTCGGGCCTGCTTTCGCTCCCCCACTTTGCGCCTCTAAACAAGCGGCCCGAGCGAATCTTCCATCGTCGGGCCAACTCATCAAGCACATGAAATCCGATATTGTGTCTGGTCCTGGCATATTCCGGACCGGGATTCCCCAATCCGGCAATGAGATACACCGTTCCTTATTCCTCTTCCTCCTTGCCTTTCGCAATGACTTCAGGCTCGCCGGCGGCGGCCTCCTCAGGGGCGATCTCCGCGGGAACCTCGACCTTCTCCGCTTGCGGGGCGTGGAGGGCGACTACGATTTCATCCGGCTCCTCGATGATGGCCGTCCCCTCTGGAGGCGCCAGATCCTTCACAGAGATGTGGTCTCCGATCTCCAATGAAGAAATATCCACATCCAGGGCCTCGGGAAGGTCCAAAGGCAATGCTTCCACTTCCAGCTCCCAGTAATGTTGCTCCAGCACGCCGCCCGCCTTGACACCGGGGGCTTCTCCTCTTATGTGAACCGGAACATTTGTGCGAATTTTCTCCTTAAGGGAGATATGGTGGAAATCCACGTGGATAACGTGTCTCTGAAAAACGTCCTTCTGCATCTCCTTTATGATGCACAACTCATCGTGGCTTCCCCCATTGGCTTGAATCTTGAGATTTACGAGCACATGGGAACCGGCTTCCGTGTGAAGAGCCTGGAGAAAGGCCCGACTTTCGATCCGAAGGGGAAGAGGTTCCAGCCCCTTACCGTAAAGAACCCCGGGGAGATATCCAGCTCTCCTCGACTGCCTGGCATGGCCTTTGCCGCAACTGTCTCTTTTCTCTGCTTCAATTGTGATTTGTTTCATTTTTTCTTTCGCTCCTTAAACAAATAGCTCACTCACGGACAGATTCATGGAAATTCGTCGTATGGCCTCACCCAGCAGGGGCGCCACGGAGAGAACTTTGATCTTCCCGTTCTGGTGATCCCGGGGGACGGCGATTGTATTGGTGACAACGACCTCCCGAAGGGCGGATTCCTCGATGAGCTCGAGTGCATTGCCTGCAAGCACCGGATGTGTGCCGCAGGCATAGACCTCCCGGGCGCCTCTTGCCATCAAAGCGTTTGTCCCTGTAATCAGGGTGCGGCCTGTTGAGATCAAATCATCCATGATGATCGCGATTCTCCCTTCCACCTCACCGACAATCTCGATCACTTCGCTCTCATCAGGTCTGGGGCGCTTCTTGAAAATGATGGCAAGACTGGCATCCAGTCTGCCTGCAAATGCCCTTGCCCGGGCCACTCCACCGGCATCGGGGGACACGATCACAAGATGCTCTTTGGGGAACTCCTTTTCGCGAAAATACTTGGCAAGAATTGGGGTAGCCATAAGGTTGTCCAAAGGGATGTCGAAAAAGCCCTGTATGGCTGCTGCGTGAAGGTCAATGGTCATGACCCGGTCAGCGCCCGCTACCGTAATGAGATTGGCCACAAGCTTCGCCGAAATGGGCTCCCTGCCTGCCGTCTTCTCCTCATGCTTCGCATATCCGTAGTAAGGGATCACGGCGGTCACCGTCCTTACCGATGCGCGCTTCAATGCATCTATCATGATGAGGAGCTCCATCAGGTTGTCGTTGACCGGGGTGCAGGTGGGCTGAATTACAAAAACCTCTGCTCCCCGGACATTCTCCTCTATGCGAACCTGGATCTCCTGATTCATGAAACGGGACACAAGGGCGGACCCGATGCGGACGTCCAGGTAGTCGGCGATTTCATTGGCCAATTCGGGATTTGCGTTGCCTGTAAACAGACGAAATTGTTTCACATGTTCCGCATCAGGCCTCTCCTTCAAGAATTCACCTCCGGGGATTTCTGAACCGGCCAAGAGTACGCTATTCATCCGGACCCCTCTCTCTTACGAATTTTGCCGGGACCCCAGCCACAACGGCATTGGGCGGCACATCTTTTGTGACAACCGATCCGCAGCCCGTTATGGCGCCGGCGCCGATTTTCACGGGTGCGCGAAGGTTCGTGTTTGAGCCTATGAATGCGCCGTCTTCGATCACTGTGGGATGTTTCCGTTTCCCGTCATAGTTGCAGGTTATTACTCCTGCCCCCACATTGACGGCCTCTCCAATCGTCGCATCACCCACATAGCTCAAGTGCTGGGCTTTCGATTTCTTTCCGAAAACGGAATTCTTCGTTTCCACGAAATCACCGATCTTGACCCCTTCTCCAAGATGGGTATCCTTGCGGAGATTGGAGAAAGGACCCACGGAGACGCCCGGGCCCAGCGTCGAATCCACAGCCACGGAATGGAAAATTGTCGCCCCTTCTTCCACAACGCAATTCGAAAGCCTTGCACCCGGACCGATGACACAATGACTCGCTATGCGGGTGTTTCCTTCCAGGAAAGTGAGGGGATGGATAACGGTATCCCGGGCGATTGTCACGGATTCCTCTATATATGTGGTTTCAGGATCGGTGATGGTGACACCGGAGAGCATCAGCTTATCCATGACCCGCCGCCTGAGGAGCCGGGCCGCTTCCGCGAGCTCTTTTCTATTGTTGACGCCCATTGTGTCGCTTGCACTTTCCCACAAAACGGCTTCCACGGCATGACCCGCCTCATTCAAGAGGCCGATCAGATCTGTCAGATAGTATTCGTGCTGGGCATTCTCGTTCTTGATCCTGGGAAGCGCTTCAAGGGCCAAAGGCCAATCGAAGCAGTAAATCCCCGTATTCACTTCACTTATGGCGTACTCATGAGGATTACAGTCCTTCTGCTCCACAATCCTGAGAACTCTCCCGCGCTGGTCCTTCACGATACGGCCATACCCGCTGTCACCCTCAATGATCGTCGTCAAGATCGTCGCTCCGGGCCGATTCTTCTCATGTTGGGAAATCAGTTGCTTGAGCATTTCAAGGGGCAAGAGGGGAGTATCCCCATAAAGCACGAGAAGCTGGCCCTTGTGGTCTCGAAGAGGCGGCACGGCTTGCATCAATGCATGACCGCTTCCAAGCTGCTCCTTCTGCTCAACCATTTGCACCCTGTGCCCCAGTGCGGCCTGTATCTGATCTTCGCCATACCCCACGACAAGGATGCGTTTCGCAATTCCAAGCTCTTCGGCGAGGCCGATCACCCGGGCCACCATCGGCTGCCCGCAAATCGGATGAAGAACCTTCGGCATATCCGATTTCATGCGTGTTCCTTTTCCTGCCGCCAGGATCACTGTCGCCCATTCCAATTGATTTCACCCAGCCCTTTCCACCATGTCTGAAGTACCTTATTATTTCTTTTCATCGCCCTTCTCTCCTGCCGGGTTCATCAAGAAGCGCCAACCGGCTGCTTGTCATTAGACAGGTCGGAATAACGCTTCCAGATAAAAACGCAGATGGCCCTCAGCATGGCGGCGACCGGAATGGCCAGGATCAGACCCCAGAATCCGGCCAGCTCGCCTCCCGCGAAAATGGCGAAAATGATGAACAAAGGCGAAACGCCGACCTCTTTTCCCATTACAATAGGGACGAAGACATTGTCCACTACCCTGCTCAGGACGGAAATAATGAGAAAAAGAAGCAACGGGAGCAGATAGTGTCCTGTCTGCAAATAGGCCAGGAGGCAGGCTACGACTGTGGCGACGAAAATCCCGACATAAGGCACCGCATACAGAACGGCGCAAAGAAGACTCACGAGAAGGGTGTATTCGAAATGAAGGTGGAAGAGGTCCAACAGGTACAAACTCAAGAGGGTAAAGATCCCCATCAGGAGACAGAGAAGGAGCTGCCCGCGCAGAAACCCGCCGAAGATGTCGCCCAGCTCCCCGAGAAGTGCGCGGGCATCGGC
>JACPDT010000240.1 GCA_016183865.1 Armatimonadota bacterium
CGGCTCCTGGGCGCCGACGAGTTCCAGCGGAAAGTGGCCCAGGATCCCAAGAATATTGAAGCCCATTTTCAGCTCGGGCTCATATTCTCAAAACAGGGCCGACTGCCGCAGGCGGAAGAGACCCTGAAAAGAGTCACTGAGCTGTCCCCTGATCACGTGGGGGCTCTTTTCGATCTTGGCCTCATCGAAGCCAGACAAAACAAGACACAGCAGGCTATTGCCCACTTCACCAGAGTCATTCAACTGGATGACAGGCACGGCCAGGCTCATTATAATCTTGGATTGGCCTATGTCCAGCAAGGGGAGCTGGATTTGGCCAGGGGAGAGTTCGCAAGGGCGATCCGGCTGGACCCCGGTGACGCCTATGCCCACTACAACCAGGGACGAGTTTATGTGAGGCAGGGGAATCTGGAGATGGCCATCTCAGAATTTCAGGAGGCCATCCGCATCAATCCTCACGATCCTTATGCCCATAACAATCTGGGTCTTGCCTATTTCTGTCTGGGCCGTGTGGATGAGGCGATCTCGGAATATGTGAAAGCCGTTGATTTTGATCCCAATGACGCGCAGGTGCGTCTGAATCTGGGCATGGCCTATTCAAGGGCCGGCAAATTGGTGGCTGCGGCCTCCGAGCTTTCTCGAGGAATTGACCTGGACCCCGGAAACGCCCAGATTCACGACCAGCTCGGCCTGGTGTATGTGCGCCTGGGGAACCTGCAGGGAGCGATCGAGCATTACAAGAAATCTCTCGCCAAAGATCCTTCGCAGCCGCCGTTCCACCTGCATCTCGGCAGGGCCTATCGCCTGTCCGGCAAGCCCGATCTGGCCATCAAGGAGCTCCAGAAGGCCCTGTCATTGCGGGAAGAGGACTCTGATTGCCATTATGAGCTCGGACTTGCTTATGACGACATGTCGGGAGTGGAGCAGGCGCTTCGGGAATACCGTCGGGCCGTGGAGCTTTCTCCGGATCACGGGCTTGCCCATTTCCACCTCGGTCTCGGGTATGGCAGGCTCGGTCATTGGGAGGATGCGGCATCCTCTTTCAGGCAGGCGGGGGCTCTGACTCCCGACCAGCCTCATCTTCATTACCAGCTTGGCATGGCTTACGGGAAATGCGGAAAATGGGACCAGGCCGTACTTTGCCATCATCGCGCCCTGGCGCTTTCGGGGAATGACGATCAGATCCTCTTCGAGCTCGGAAGAGCGTACTTCCAGCTTGGCGAAATGTCACTGGCCCAGGAGGCCCTGCAGCGGGCTCTTCTCATCGAAGGTCGCGCCCCTGATTACCATCTCCATCTTGGGCTGGTTTTCTCGAATCCAGGGCGCCGGAATTCGCCGTCTCTGAGATGCAAAAGGCGCTGGAGATGGGAACGGCGGATAAGGCCGTTTTCCCTGCCCTCGGCCGGGCCTGGCTGGATCTGGGTAGATACGATGAGGCCATAGAGGCTCTTTGGAAAGCCTCCGATAACTTCCCCGACGACCCTGTCGTTCATCATCATCTCGCGGAAGCCTTCAGAGGTCAGGGGGATCTTGATACGGCCATATCCCAATATCAGGAAGCCCTCGCCAGAAACCCCGAGTTCATCGAATCCCGCCACGCCCTCGCAAGGTGCCTCCTTGAAGCGGGCAATTTCGCCGCATCTGCGGAAGAATTTGGAAAACTCGTGGAACGGTGTCCCGACGATGCCTCTGGACTCTTTTTTCTGGGTCGTGCCCATTTTGCCATGGGTGAGTATACCACGGCCCGGCGCCACCTGGAAAAAGCCTGCGCCCTGAACGCCGGGGAAGGCCGGCACTTTCTCTGGCTGGGAAAGGTTGAAAGGGAGCTGGGGGATCTGTCCCGGGCCGTAGATGCTTTCAATGAAGCGAGACGGCTTGGCGGCGAGATGGAGGGAGAAGCCGCTTTCTTGTGCGGACTCACCCTCGCCGACCTCGGAAAAACAGGGGAAGCCCGGGAGAATTTTGAGGCAGCCCTCAGGAGCGCGTACTCCGTGGGGGATGTCTATTTCTTCATGGGTCTGGGGTACCTTTCCGAGCGAAAAACGGATCTCGCTGCAGGGTATTTTCAGAAGGCCCTCCTTCACGGGCACAACAAGGCCCTTGCCCTTTATAATCTGGGGCGGGCTTACAGGGAGTCTTCTCAGAGTGCTCTGGCCTTGTCCGCTCTCAGGGAAGCCCTGATGGAGAACCCCAGGGATGCAGCTTCGCTGTGCCTCTCGGCCGAGATCCTCTCAGAGCAGGGAGACCGGAAGGGCGCACTGGCACGCTTGTCCGACGCGGTGGAGGCGTGCCCTTACTATGCGCAGGCCCACCGCGTTCGAGCCCAAGTATACGAGCAGCTTGATGAGGTTGACCTCGCCATCGAGGAGCTTCTTTCGGCCCTGGAACTGAATCCGGATGACCTCGGCTGGCGTGCCGTCCTGGGGCGGCTGTACATGCGGCGCCAGGACTTTCATTCCGCCGTTTCCGCCTTCGAGGATGTCCTGCGAAAAAACCCCTGGTTTGAAGGCGCCTGTCGGGACCTGGGTCATGCCCTTCTCCTCCTCGGGAAGACCTCCCAGGCTGTCGAAAAACTGCGGAAAGCCTCTTCCCAAGACCCTCTGGATATTGCCGTATATGACATACTCGCCAAGGCGTATTTGCGACAGGGTAAGGTCGAGGCCGCGATCTCGGAATTGGAGCGTGCCATTCAGGTTGCCCCTGGTAATCCCAGTCCTTATGTTTATCTTGCGCACATTTACTATCGAATGAGTCGCTTCAAGGAAGCCCGGGCCCTGTACGAAAGGGCCCAGGAGATCCAGCCGAAGGATGCGGATAACTATTGCTTTCTCGGACTCACCGATTACCGTATCGGAAGGATTCACGAGGCCGTTTCATCCTTTCGAAAGAGCATCGTCCTTTCACCTGATCATGTCCTTGCATACAGCAACCTGGGCGTGGCTTTGGCCGCTCTGAATCAGTTGGATGAGGCGATTTCCGCTTACAAGCATGCCATCCGCCTGAAACCCAATGATCCGACTGTTCATTACAACCTTGCCGTGGCTTACACCAGGACCGGCCTACTGAGCGAAGCCATTGAGGCCTATGAAAAAGTGCTGACCTTGGAGCCTTCCGATGTGAATGCCCATTATAATCTGGCCATCATTTACGACAAGAAAGACTCAAAAGAAAAGGCAGCCAAACATCTGGAGAGGGCTCTTTCATCTGCGGACAAGCAGGAAATGAAAGGAAAAATCGAAAAAAAGCTGGAGCGTGTGAGAAAGGATATGGGGCAAAATGCGGACTGACTGTTCCCTGACGATAGAGCAACAAAGACTCGATATCGAGGCCGGACCCGAATTGGAAAAAGCCGTGTTCCAGGGCCTTCAGGAAAAATATCGCCCTGTGATCCTTCCCACCAAAAAGAGCTATTTGGAAAAGCTGTCTCTGTCAGGGGAAGATCTCCTTTTCGGGGTCCGATCTTCCGGTGAGGTCTTCTGCTTCGAGGAGGGGATCTTCTTTTATAGAATTCCCCATGATCGCGCCTATCTGGAGGCCGGATATGTGAGTGAGAAGCCCCAGAAAGAGGGGTTTGGGGAGTTTCTCAAGCGCCTTACCCAGCAGATCGGCTCTTTTCTCAGGGAGCCGAATCCGGTATGGCAAAAGGTGAGCCCACAAAGCGAGATCTTTCAGCATCTCAGGGAAGAAGGGAGACCTTTCTATCCCCATCCGGACGATTTGAGAGCAGCAAGGCAGCTTGAGGACGCAGATGTCAGATCATTACTCTCAACCATCGAGCGTGATGATCGCTGCTCTCTCGGGACACTATCCTCCGAGGAGAACCCGACCCAGCTTCTGTCCCTCCTGGAGAAGCTGGAGGCCGCTTCCCTGATCCGCAGGGAGTATGTCATTTACTGCAAGGACAGCGGCTCTCAGATCGGCATGTCGGGGAGCCTGAGTTCGATCCAGGAATACGGCGCCAAGGGAGTAAAATGTCTCTCCTGCGGACGAACGTACTCGGAGGAGCGCATTGATCAATCGGTCTCCTGCACGCCCCTCGGCAAGGTCTTTGCCCTTCCCAACTACTGGTTGACCGTGATTCTAGTGGAATTCCTTGCAAGGGCCGTACCTCCCGAGCAGCTTCTGGTGCATTTTGACGAAGAAAACGGCCTGGTGGATCTTTTTCTAGCAACCGATGGGAATCTGATTTATTTCCTGCTCAAAGAGACGCCCTTCGCTCTGCCGGACGCCTTCTTGTTTCGCTCGAAGCTGGGGCTCTACAGGCCTTCTCTTGCGGCTCTTCTTTCTCCGGTGGAATGCTCGTCAGAGGTTTTCCGTGCCGTGGGGGCGTACCGCGGTCAGACTCCGGCCTTCTGTCTCAGGGGCCTCGGCGCTCTTGATCAGGAGATACCGGCGCTTCTGGAGGAATCCAGAAGACTCTATATTGAAAACACTTTGAAAGGATTCATCGCTTCGACCGCCATCGAGCTGGAGCGACTGATATTGGAGTATTTCTATCCATCTCCAAAACGCGCTCAGGAAAGACAAGAGGTTCCCCTGCCCACTCCTTCGCTGCCGCCGGCATCCATAGAGCCCGCGGATTCCGGCACGGGTGCAGCCGTCCCTGTGGAACCGCCCAGGCTCGAGCCGTCCCCGCCCCGAAGCATTCCGGCGCCGATCCTTGCTGAGATGCTATCCCTTGAGGAAGAGCCTGAGGTTCTGGTACCCCTTTCCATCACCGAGGACATGGAGCTTCCTACCGTGCTTCAAGATCAAGAGGCCGCACGGGCGGAAAGGATTCAGGCTCTTCTGGAGGACTTGCCTCAGGGAATTTCCGTCAACAGGGCCGCCCTGGAACGTCGCATGCAGGAGATCTCTCAAATGATGGGCGCACATACGTATGCTCTTTTCTCTTTAGAGGGAGAAAGCATATTTTACGGCCATGAAGAAGAGAGCGCATTTGTGCCCGGGGTTCTTGGTTTGTGGGACAAAGTGCGCAAGGGGATGAACAGCCTTCCCTTTGGTGAGCCCAACAGTGTAATCGTTTCCACCGGGAAGGAATCTCTTCACCTGTGGGGCGCAAAAGGAGGAGGGTTGCTTGTTCTCTCCGGAATCCCGGACCGTCCTTCCCAGGTCCGCACCTTTCCCGACGGGGCAGCCACGGAGGAGATACTGGAAAGCGTTCAGGCTCTGGAGGGTGTGGCAGGCTCCCTGGTTCTCGGCACGGACGGCCTCCTCATTGAAAGCCTGTACACGGGAGAG
>JACPDT010000241.1 GCA_016183865.1 Armatimonadota bacterium
GTGGATGCCATGACAGGTCAGGACGCCGTGGCAATCGCCCAGCAGTTTTCCGACCGTGTCGGCATTGACGGCGTGATACTGACCAAGCTCGATGGCGATGCCAGAGGAGGCGCCGCCCTTTCCGTGAAAGCGGTCACCGGAAAGCCCATCAAGTTTGTGGGTACCGGCGAAAAACTGGCTGCTTTGGAGCTTTTTTATCCGGACCGGATGGCCTCTCGCATCCTTGGGATGGGAGACATACTCAGCCTTGTGGAGAAAGTGGAGGCTTCGGTCTCGGAGCAGAAAGCTCTGGAGTTGGAGAAGAAGCTTCGAGACCAGGATTTCGGCCTTGGAGACTTTCTTGACCAGCTTCGTGAGGTTCGAAAAATTGGTCCTGTGGATCAGTTGCTGGCCATGATTCCGGGGTTGTCCCAGGCCAGGCAATTGAAGGGTATCTCGGTAGATGAGCGTCAGTTAGGTAGAACTGAGGCGATTATTTGCTCCATGACGCTCAAGGAAAGGAGCAACCCGGCGCTCATCAATGCCGGTCGCCGCCGAAGGATCGCTCAAGGATCGGGTACAAGCGTCGCTGACGTGAATCGTCTCTTGAAGCAGTTCTATGAGGCGAAGAAGCTATTCAAGCAGATTGGCGAATTGGAAAAAGGGAAGAATCGAGGGAAGATTCGAATTCCTTTCGCATAATTGTGAGTTGAGGAGGTGAACGGTTGGCAGCACGTATCAGACTTCGTCGAGTCGGAGCCAAAAAACAGCCCTATTACCGCCTTGTGGTGGCGGATTCTCGTTTTCCAAGAGACGGCAGATTCATTGAGATCATAGGGCACTACAATCCCAGAACAGAGCCCTGCACTGTTGACGTGAATCACGAGCGAGCTCGTTATTGGCTCGAAAAGGGGGCCACACCCACTGATTCCGTAAGAAAAATTCTAGCTCTATCCGGAGTGATTGAGCGCAATCCCCCCCCTAGCCCCTCCCAAAAGGGGAGGGGAAATCAAGGAAGAAGCGACATGGCCTCCCGGGGTACCCAGGAATGAAGGAGATTCTTGAGTATCTGGCGAGAGCCCTGGCGGATCATCCTGAGCAGGTGGAGGTTCGCCAGGTGGAGGGGGAGCGTTTTTTGATCCTTGAGCTGAAAGTGGCTTCAGAAGACATGGGGAAAATAATCGGCACCATAGTCAAGGCTGCAGCCTTGCGGGAAAACAAGAAGGTTACAGTGGAGATCGTCCAGTAATCAGCAGTCAGGGGGAGGCATGAGGGGAAATGAATTAAGGACGAAATACCCTCCTCCAGCTCCTCCCAGAGGGAGGAGAGATCAAGGTAAAATTTAAGGGGAGGTGCCCATTGTCCTCCATAACGGTTCAACGGCCCGTTGTAATCAAGGTGATCATGACAGAGTCCTTTAGAACGCAGTTGGTCGGCGAGGCCCAGGAGACGATCAAACGTATTGAAGAAAGCCTCAAACAGATGGAAACGACCTCCCGGGATTACATCAAGACTATTGATCTTCAGAATCCTCAGCAAGGCTCGATCCTGGCTTCTCAACTGGAATCGGAAAAAGAACGGCTTCACAAGATGCGTGGAGAGCTGGAGTGGCGCATCAAGGAGGTGGAAGGCGTAGAGGAAGGCGTAGAGCTTCCCTTCAGGGTTTTCGAGGGACCTGTCCCATTGATAGTGGGGGACAATTTCCTGGACAAGGTGACCCGGGCGGAGGTGGTCATAAAGGACTGGCAGGTGGTGGAGATCCGCGGATAAACCCTCACACTTGGCCATTGCAGAGATTGTTCGCCCCCACGGCGTTTATGGAGCCGTGAAGGCAAGGATCCTGCAGTTCGAAGAGATTCGCTCTCGTGACGGGGCGGAGGCGCTGAGGGGCGCTTTTCTGGAGATTGACGCAAACGCCAGGAGACGTCTCCCCGCCGGATCTTTTTACATTCACGAGATTGCCGGCCTTGAGGTCGTCTCTCTTGCTGGAGAGCTCCTGGGAACAATCAAGGAGGTCCTCAAGACAGGTGCCAACGATGTGTATGTGGTGAATCGAGAGAAGGGGAAGGAAATTTTGATCCCGGCGACCCGCGAGGTAGTCAGAAGTGTGGACCTGGAGGCAGGTCGCATGACCGTGGCGATGATTCCTGGATTGGTGGAAGAAGAGGAATGAGATTTGGGGGTGTGAGAGTTTGACGGCACCAACGAGTCCTGACACGGATCCGCAGGCACCGGAGCGTGATGAGTCGCGTGACAGAAGAAGGGAGCGGAGGAATTTTCTTCGGGTCCCGAAGCTTCTTTTTGCCATGTTTCAAAAGGAGGAAGAAAGAAGCATTATTTCAGGGCTCATTACCGACATTTCCATAGGAGGTGTCCGTCTGCTGACCGATGCGCCACTTCCTGCGGAGGCCACCCTGAGCTTTACGGTCGAGCTGGCCCGGGACATCCGTCCGATTCATTTGAAGGGCAGTGTCGCATGGTCCTGTTTCCAGGAGGATACCGGCAAATACGAGCAAGGGATCAGCTTCGTAGATCTTCCCGAGAAGAAGCAGGAAACTCTGGTGGATTACATCACATTTGTGGAAGAGACGGAGAAGAGGCTGACCGATTTGTTGAAGGAAAGAGATGTACAGGGGGCGTGACGGGCTGCCTCAAGATAGACATTTTGACCATCTTTCCGGAGATGGTCCAGACATACTTGAGAACCAGCATTCTCGGAAGGGCGGTGGATCGGTCACTCCTTCAGGCGCAGGCAGTGGATTTGCGAAAATACTCCACTGACAGGCACGGCAAGGTGGATGATTACCCTTACGGCGGCGGACATGGCATGGTGATGTGCCCGGGACCGATCTTTGACGCAGTGACCGAGTTGCGCAAGGATTCGGAGGCCACCGTGATTCTCATGTCCCCTGGAGGCAAGACATTTGACCAAGCTGCGGCAAGGGAGCTTTCAGGGCTGCCGCACCTCGTACTCATTTGCGGTCATTATGAGGGTGTGGACGAAAGAGTCAGAGAGCATCTTGTGGATCGAGAAGTTTCCCTGGGAGACTTTATTTTGACGGGGGGAGAGCTGGCGGCTCTGGCCGTGACGGACGCGGTCGCCCGGTTGTTGCCCGGCGTTCTGGCCGAGGATTCCGCCCGGGAGGAGTCTTTTGAGGAGTTTCTTCTGGAATATCCGCAATATACACGGCCTCAAGAATATATGGGGTGGCGGGTGCCGGAGGTGCTCCTTTCCGGTCATCATGCCGAGATTCGGCGATGGAGAAGGAGGGAGGCAATCAGGCGCACCCTGAACCTTCGTCCTGATCTCATCGGCCGTGCTGGCTTTTCCGAGGAAGACGCGCAAATTCTCGCAGAAGTGCGCAAGATCGCTAATGCGAGCTAAATAATAGAGGAGGCTTTGTTACAACATGGATCTCGTCAACATGGTGGAAAGAGAACAAATGAAGAAGGAGCTTGCCGATTTCGGACCAGGGGATACGGTCAGGATTCATATCAAGGTCATCGAAGGAAGCAGGGAGCGCCTCCAGGCTTTTGAAGGCGTGTGCATCGAAAGAAAGAATAAGGGACTGAGGGAGACCTTCACCTTACGAAGAGTTGCCCATGGTGTTGGTGTGGAGCGGTCGTTTCTGATTCATTCTCCAAATGTGGAGAAAATGGAGATCATCAGAAGGGGACAGGTGAGCAGGGCCAAGCTCTACTATCTGCGCTCCAAGATCGGCAAGGCTGCAAGAATACGCGAAGTGCGTGTCAATACGTCCGTTTCCGCCGCAGCCTCGAAACCGTCTGAGACCGGTGCATCTCCAACACCGGCCAAGAAGAGCAGGAAGAAGGCGTAAAGTCCGTGGAAACAGTTGCAGGTCTTCCTAGAATCACTCTCAGCCCGGAGCAGTTGATTCTTTTTGTAGTTTTATTGATTGCGGTTCGCGTGGTTCTTCACCTCGTGCGAACCAGGCATCATCGCCTCAACGTCATTCTGGAAGAGGCGCTCGCCAGCGAGGATCCGGAGATTCGATGCAAAGCGGTGGAAGCCATCGGCAGTGTGGGGGATCGCACTTTCATTCCCCTTCTCCGCCAAGCCCTGGGAGACAAGGATTCGGTCGTTCGCGTGGCCGCCGCCGAGACACTTCACGGGCTTGGAGACCATTCCGGCCGCCCGGTTGTCGCAGAGGTCGCCCGGAACGGCAACTCAAGGGGGAAAATCCTGGCTCTCAACGCTCTTGCAAAGATCGGGGTCAAAGAAGCGGTTCCCATATTGTATGATTCCTTAGGGCATTCGGACCCGACCGTTCGCCTCAAGGCGGCGCAAGTGCTGGCGAGGCTCTCCGACAAGAACGCTATGGAAGAGCTGGAAAGGCAGTTGGGCGGGAAGGATCTTACGAATCGGATAGAATCTGCGGCATTGCTGGGTCGTATCAAGAATGTGAAATACAACAAGATCAACGAGTACATTGAGTCGTTCATTATAGCGGGAGTGCTGGCTCTCCTGATCATCAGCTTTGTGGCGCGAACCTTCTACATACCTTCCGAGTCCATGGTCCCGACCCTGCAAAAGAATGATTATATTCTCGTGAACCTGTTCATGTACAAGCTCAGGGAACCGAAGCGCGGGGAGATCGTGGTTTTCAAACCCCCCATTCCTGGAGAGAAAAGGGATTTCATAAAACGGGTCATAGGTCTTCCGGGAGAAACCCTCGAAGTGCGGGACGGTCTGGTTCTTATTGACGGTCATCCGCTCAGTGAGGATTACATCAAGTCTCCACCCGACTACACTTTCGGTCCGATCAAGATTCCTCCCCGGAAACTGCTTGTTTTTGGCGACAACCGAACGAACAGCCAGGACAGCCACGCTTGGGAGAACCATTTCCTCCCCTATGAGAACCTTGAGGGGAAAGCGATTTTTCTTCTGCGGCTTCGGAAGTTGTAATGTTTTGTGACTAGTAAGGGAGTCGGGAGTCAGGAGTCAGGAGTTAGGAGTCGGGAGTTAGGAGTCAGTAGTCAGTAGTCAGTAGTCAGT
>JACPDT010000015.1 GCA_016183865.1 Armatimonadota bacterium
GAAAAGACATTCCGGCTCTGGGAGGAAAATGGCATCAATGTTCCGCCATGTTTCATCATCGTCTGCCAGAACACCGCTATCTCGAAGCTCGTTTATGACTTTATCTCCGGCTTTCACCGCAAGAACGACGACGGCACAACCACGCTTGAGAACGGGCGCCTAGCGCTGTTCCGCAATTTTGATGAAACCACCGGCAACCCGCTCCCGCGCCCGAACACGATCCTCATAGACAGCGAGCAGCTCGAAGCAGGCGATGCACTCGACGACAATTTCCGCTCAATGGCTGCCGACGAGATCGAGCGCTTTCGCCGTGAGATCGTGGAGCGCACTGGTGATGCCCGTGCCGCAGATACCATCACCGACCAGGCCTTGCTCCGCGAGGTCATGAATACCGTCGGCAAGCCCGGACAGCTTGGTGGCGCAATACGTTGTGTCGTCTCAGTTTCAATGCTCACTGAGGGTTGGGATGCCAATACCGTCACCCATGTTCTCGGCATCCGCGCTTTCGGCACACAGCTCCTGTGTGAGCAGGTCATTGGCCGCGCACTGCGCCGCCAGTCTTATGAACTCAACGAAGAGGAGCTTTTCAACGTTGAATATGCCGATGTTTTCGGCATTCCCTTTGACTTCACGGCAAAGCCGGTCGTCGCTCCGCCGCAGCCGCCGCGCGATACGGTTCAGGTCAAGGCGATGCGCCCTGAGCGCGACGCCCTCGAAATCCGCTTCCCCCGTGTCGAAGGTCATCGCGTGGAATTGCCGGAGGAACGGCTCACCGCGGACTTCAACGAAGACTCCATCCTGGAGCTCACCCCCGACATAGTCGGGCCGACAGAAACGCGCAACTCCGGCATCATTGGTGAGAGCGCGGACATGAACCTCGAATATCTGGGCGATATGCGGCCATCCACTCTCGTCTTCCACGTCACCCAGCGGCTGCTCTACACGAAATGGCGCGACCCCGGCGAGGAGCCGAAGCTCCATCTCTTCGGCCAGCTCAAGCGCATCACGAAGCAGTGGCTCGACACCTGTCTCGTCTGCAAGGGCGGCACCTATCCCGCCCAGCTTGTATATCAGGATCTGGCGGACATGACAATCCCACCGGCGCCACCAGACACGTCCGCTTCAATACCTCGAAGACCCTGCGCTGGGAAACGAGCTCAAAATCCTGCCACATCAACTGGGTGGTCCTCGACAGCGATTGGGAAGCGGAATTCTGCCGAGTCGCGGAATCGCACCCCAGGGTCCGGGCATACGTGAAGAATCATAACCTCGGCCTGGAAGTGCCGTATCGCTATGGCTCGGAGATGCGGAAATATCTGCCCGACTTCATCGTGCTGGTGGATGATGGCCACGGACCCGATGACCCGCTGCAGCTCGTTGTCGAGATTAAAGGCTACCGGCGCGAGGACGCGAAGGAGAAAAAATCAACAATGGACACCTACTGGGTACCCGGCGTGAACCATCTCGGCACCTACGGCCGCTGGGCTTTCGCCGAGTTCACTGAGATTTACCGGATCGAGGCCGACTTTGCGGCCAGGGTCGAAAGCGAGTTCAACAAGATGGTTGAGGAGGCCACCCGGAGATGACAAAAGCCATTTCCCATCCGGATTACCCCGCATTCCTCGCGGCGTTGAAGAGACGCATCCTTCATGCCCGCACAACAGCCGCACGCGCGGTAAACCGCGAGATGATCCTCCTGTACTGGGACATCGGACGGGGTATCGTGGAGAAGCAGGAAACCGCAGGCTGGGGTGATGCCGTGGTCGAGCGGCTCGCCGCCGATCTGCGAGCCGAATTCCCCGACATGCGTGGATTTTCATCACGGAATATTTGGGACATGCGCCGGTTTTATGCGGCAAGCACGGAATCTCACTTTCTCTCACAGGCCGTGCGAGAAATGGCGCGCGAGCAAGAATCTCCAATTCTGCGACAAGCTGTCGCAGAATTGGATTCCGGCAGCCTGACCCGTGTCACCGGATTTTCGGATACCATTGAGATTATGCGACAGTTTGTCGCAGAAATCCCGTGGGGCCAACATCTCATGATATTGAACAAGCTCACGGACCCCGCCGCGCGTTTCTATTACCTTCGCGCCACCGCCCGGCTCGGGTGGTCCCGCAGCGTCCTGCTCAACCAGATCAAAGCCAGCGCCTACGAGCGGGCGGTAATGGAAAAGAAGACGCATAACTTCCCCCTTGCCCTGCCGGAGCATTTCGCGGAGCAGGCGGACG
Source organism: Armatimonadota bacterium (assembly GCA_016183865.1). Classification (GTDB taxonomy): domain Bacteria; phylum Vulcanimicrobiota; class JACPDT01; order JACPDT01; family JACPDT01; genus JACPDT01. The sequence continues at coordinate 2,232 of JACPDT010000015.1, forward strand.
AAATGATGAAGAGCCAGTACAATTTGGAATTCCTGGGCATCAAGCGCGCCGTCAGGGAACGCGAGCTCGAAGAGCGTCTTATCTCCCGCCTTCAGCAGTTTATTCTCGAACTTGGTTATGGCTTCTGTTTCGTTGGCCGCCAGTATCGCCTCACTCTCGGTTCCAAGGAATACTATGTGGACTTGCTGTTTTACCACCGCTTCCTCAAGGCCCTCGTCGCTTTCGATCTCAAGATCGGACCCTTCGAGCCGGAGCACGCAGGCAAGATGGATTTCTACCTGAACCTCCTCAACGACAAGGAGCGTGCTCCGGACGATCAGCCTTCCATCGGCATCATCCTCTGCGCAGAGAAGAACGATGTGGAGGTTGAGTACGCGCTCAAGTCAAAAGCCAATCCCATCGGCGTTGCCGAATATCAGCTTCAGACACGACTCCCCAGCGATCTCAAGGGCCGCCTGCCGACTGCACGACAGTTGGCCGATGTTGCGCGCGAAGTTATTACTCAGGAGAAATAATCATGGCTAAAATAATTACCACCAGGACCGTCGAGACTCTCACGCACGATGCCGACAAGCGGAAGAACATTCCCACAGCGGAGTTTCAGTCCGTCCTCAAGCCCGATGAGCAGAAGCCCGTGGAAATGCGCTATCCGCGCAACACAGACCTGGATCCCCAGCTCGTCTGGCGCGGCAAAACCGCGACCTGGACCCGCAGCTCGTCTGGCGCGGCAAGGACGAGCAGGACTGGAGCGACCTTGTTGTCCATGCACCGCCGCTCTACATTCAGGAGAAGGTCCACCCCAAGGTGCTGATAGATGATCTGCTCAGCCAGACCAGGGCAGACAAGGCGCGGACCCCAGGCTTCCAGCTCGACCTCTTCGCCGACTTCAACGGCATTCCCGAGGGCGTGGACAAGACCGCCTTCTACCAGCACGACCAGAACTGGAGCAACCGCATGATCCTCGGCGACTCCCTCCAGGTCATGGCCAGCCTCGCCGAGCGCGAGGGCCTGCGCGGCAAGGTGCAGTGCATCTACCTCGATCCGCCCTATGGCATCAAGTTCAACAGCAACTTCCAGTGGAGCACCACCAGCCGCGACGTGAAGGACGGCAAGACCGATCACATTACCCGCGAGCCGGAGCAGGTGAAAGCCTTCCGCGACACGTGGCGTGATGGGATCCACAGCTACCTCACTTACCTGCGTGACCGCCTCACCGTCGCCCGGGATCTGCTCACCGACTCGGGGTCAATTTTCGTGCAGATCGGGGATGAGAACGTGCATCGCGTCCGGGCAGTGATGGATGAGGTGTTTGGGGAACCGAGTTTCGTGAACACGATTGTGTTCAAGAAGAAGAGCGCGACCTACTCCACAGAAACGGTCTTTGACTACCTGATTTGGTATTGTCGCAACACAGAATTGGTCAAGGTGCGAGACCTTTATGAAGCCCGCTCAGCAGCTGAGGATGAGACGAAATTCAACACCATTGTAACTCCGGATTTGGCATTTCACAATGTGTCGAAACTAGGAGAAGCGGAGATCGCAGCGTTGATTGCCAGCGGGGGGAGGTGGGCACGAGTGAACTACCCGATTGTGAGCCAACATCCCAGCGAAACTCGAAGCGTAGATTATATCTTCCGAGGGAAGATTAAGAAGTGCGGAGCGAACAAGCAGTGGCGATTCGGACCAGATGATGGAATGAAGCGTATTGAAAAGACGGGAAGGCTATTCGATGGGGGTTGAGCATCGCTGGGAGGCGTTGTGTTTTGGGAAGACTGGAATCAGGTAGCCAAGTCCAACATATGGGGCGATATCCACGGAGAGAAGTTTCCGACATACGTGGTCCAGACCGCAACGCCAGCAATTCAGCGTTGCATTCTAATGTCCACCGACCCCGGCGATCTCGTCCTCGACCCCACCTGCGGTTCCGGCACCACGGCCTATGTGGCCGAGCAATGGGGCCGCCGCTGGATCACGATTGATACCTCGCGGGTGGCGCTGGCCCTTGCCCGGGCGCGCATCATGGGTGCGCGTTATCCGTATTACCTGCTGGCCGATTCCCGCGAAGGTCAAGTCAAAGAAGCCGAAGTCGCCCGCACCGCGCCGAGCTCGCAGCCCGTGCACGGGAACATCCGCCATGGCTTCGTCTATGAGCGCGTGCCCCACATTACCCTCAAGTCCATCGCCAATAACGCGGAGATTGATGTAATATGGGACAAATGGCAGGCCGTGCTGGAGCCGCTGCGTGAGAAGCTGAACGAGGCGCTGGGGCGAAATATTCCCTCACCCCGGCCCTCTCCCCAAAGGGGCGAGGGAGAAAGTGCAGAACCCTCTCCCAAGAGGGGTGAGGGAGACAAAACTGCCTGGCAGGAATGGGAGATCCCCCGTGAAGCGGACAAGTCCTGGCCGGAGGCGGCGAAGAGACTGCACTCCGACTGGTGGCAGGCTCGCATCGCCCGGCAGAAAGAGATTGACTCATCCATCGCCGCCAAGGCCGAGTTCGAATACCTCTACGACAAGCCCTACGTGGACAACAAGAAGGTTCGCGTGGCCGGTCCCTTCACTGTGGAGAGCTTGAGCCCCCACCGCATGCTGGGTGTGGATGATAACGATGAACTGATAGATACTGTCAAGGAGGACCGCGCCGACTACAGTGTGAAGCAGTCCTTCCCCCAGATGATCCTGGAGAACCTCAAGATCGCCGGCGTGCAGCAGGCGCACAAGGAGGACCGGATCACCTTCACCGCCCTCACTCCCTGGCCCGGCGAGCTTGTATGCGCCGAGGGCCGTTACCTTGAGACTCTCCCCTCACCCCAACCCTCTCCCCAGAGGGGCGAGGGAGAAGGTGCAGAACCCTCTCCCTCTGGGAGAGGGCAGGGTGAGGGCGGCAAAGAACGCCGCGCCGCCATCTTCATCGGTCCCGAATTCGGCACGGTGCAACGCGCCGACCTGGTCGCTGCAGCCCGCGAGGCGGGCGATGCCGTGCGCCTTCAACTACGAGGCTCACACCACGGAGTTCAGCAAGCTGGGCCGCATCCCCGTGCTCAAGGCCCGTATGAACGCCGACCTGCACATGGCCGATAACCTCAAGAACACCGGCAGCGGCAACCTCTTCGTCATCTTCGGCGAGCCCGACATCACCCTCATCCCCGAGAAGGACGGCAAGCTGCGCGTGAAGGTGAACGGCGTTGACGTCTTCAAGCCCCAGACGGGCGAAGTCGTCAGTAACAACGCCGACGGCATCGCCTGCTGGTTTATTGATACCGACTACAACGAGGAAAGCTTTTTCGTCCGCCACGCCTACTTCCTCGGCGCCAACGACCCTTACAGCGCCCTCAAGACTACGCTGAAGGCCGAGATCAACCCCGAAGCCTGGGCCACTCTAAACAGCGACACCTCGCGTCCTTTCGAAAAACCAAAGAATGGCCGAATCGCCGTGAAGGTGATCAACCACCTGGGCGATGAAGTCATGAAGGTCTTCAAGGTATAAGGGCATGGAATTTCTTATAGCCGACACCTTCACCGACAGCCTCGCGCGCCTGACCAGCGATGAGCAGAAAGCCGCCAAGACAACTGCCTTTGACTTGCAGCTTAACCCGGCGAGCCCGGGCTTGAGCTTCCACAAGCTCGACAAGGCCAGGGACAGGAGCTTCTGGTCAGTGCGGGTCAGCGAGAACATCCGGATGATCGTGCATAAGAGCGACGCAAGCCTGTTGCTCTGTTACGTCGGCCACCATAACAAGGCCTATGACTGGGCGGAACGGCGCAGGCTGGAGACGCATCCCACAACAGGCGCAGCGCAATTGGTCGAGATACGCGAGACGGTAAGAGAAGTCGTCGTACCGATTTTCGTGGAGACAGAACCTGCCCAGGCGCCGAAACCGGCAGCCGAGAGGAAGCCCATCTTTGACGGGAAATCCGATGACGAGCTGCTCTGCTACGGTGTGCCCGTCGAGTGGCTCGACGAAGTCAAGAGAGCCACCGAGGGCACGTTGCTGGCTCTGGCCGATCACTTGCCTGCCGAGGCTGCTGAGGCGCTGCTGGAACTGGCAACGGGCGGCAAGCCCCGGGTGAGTCAGCCCATCCTGGTGGCGGAGTCACGCGATCCTTATCACGTGACTCAGAGCGTGAGCGGCGAGCCTCGGCCCGCCATGAAGTCGCCGAATCCCTTCGATCATCCCGACGCCCAGCGCCGCTTCCGGGTGATGGCCAGTGTGGAGGAGCTGCAACGCGCTCTAAATTTCCCCTGGGAGAAGTGGATGGTCTTCTTGCACCCCGAGCAACGCCAGTGGGTGGAGCGCGACTACACGGGTCCAGCACGCATTTCCGGCTCGGCGGGCACAGGCAAGACTATCGTGGCGCTGCACAGGGCCGCCCATCTGGCACGCACGCATCCTGACTCCCGCGTCCTGTTAACGACCTTTTCCGATACGCTTGCGAATGCGCTGCAGACCAGGCTGAAGCGGTTGTTGGGCAGTGAACCGCGTCTCGCTGAGCGAATTGATGTTCACTCGATCAACGCCATCGGTCTTCGTCTATACAAAGCGCAAGTCGGGCAGGCGACTATCGCCGACTGCGAGGTCATACGCGAGCTGGTGCAAGAAGCAGCGAGCGCCGTGGGCAGCCACAAGTTCGGTTTGCATTTTCTGCTCACCGAATGGGAGCAGGTAGTTGATGCGTGGCAGTTAGAGAACTGGGAGGCATACCGCGATGTCGTTCGCCTCGGTAGGAAGACGCGGCTCCCCGAGGCTCAGCGCGCAGTGCTGTGGACGATCTTCGATCGCGTCCGTGCAGAACTGAAATCGCGCCAACTGATTACGCACGCTGAGCTGTTCAGCACACTGGCAGTTGTGATCTCAAAGAGCAGGAACGTGATCTTCGACTTTGCAGTCGTGGACGAGGCTCAGGACTTCAGCATCGCGCACCTCCGCTTCCTGGCCGCGTTGGGAGGAGGTCGCCCTAATGCTCTCTTCTTCGCCGGAGACCTCGGGCAGCGCATCTTCCAGCAGCCCTTCTCGTGGAAGTCCCTCGGTGTGGACATCCGGGGCCGCTCCCGCACGTTGCGCGTCAACTACCGCATTTCTCATCAAATCCGTATGCAGGCGGACCGCCTTCTCGGCCCGGTCGTGACCGACGTGGATGGCAACAGCGAGGACCGGAGCGATACGGTTTCCGTGTTCAACAGCCAGCCTCCGACGATTCGCTCGCTCAAGAGCGAAATCGAGGAAGCCAGGACCGTTGGGAACTGGATGGCAGAACGGGCCAAAGCCGGTGTGCTTCAGCACGAATTCGGCGTATTTGTCCGGTCGGAAGCGCAACTGGATCGTGCGCGAGCTGCCGTCAAGGAATCGGGCATGGCTTTCAAAATTCTCGATGAGCACGTGGAAACCACCAGCGGCCATGTCTCGATCAGCACCATGCACCTGGCCAAAGGTCTGGAGTTCCGCGCCGTGGTTGTGATGGCCTGCGATGACGAGATCATCCCCCTGCAGGAGCGCATCGAAACGGTCGGAGACGACGCCGATCTGCAAGAAGTTTATGATACCGAGCGCCACCTGCTCTATGTTGCCTGCACGCGGGCAAGAGACTTTTTGCTGGTCACGAGCGTCGAGCCGGCATCGGAGTTCGTTGATGACATGAAGGCATGATCCAGCAGACACCAGCTCTACGTTTCAGCCCAATCGAATATGCCTTCCGTAAAGTAAAAGTACGTTTCCCAGGTTCCGGTGGGTGCAAGGGATAGGAAAATCGTTTGACAGCCCCATGAGCCTTTGCTATAATTGATAAGAAATTATGAGAATACGGTGATCTTCATGTCTTTATTGAAAGTTCTTTTTGATTCCAATGAGCGGGAAGTCCGAAAACTTCAGAAACAGGTTCTGGCGGTCAATGCCCTGGAACCCCAGATGCAGTCGCTTTCGGACAGAGTGCTGGCCGGAAAGACTGTTGAATTCAAGGAAAGGCTCGCAAAGGGCGAGAATTTGGACGGGATTCTGCCTGAAGCCTTTGCTGTTGTCCGTGAAGCTTCCCGCAGGGCTATTGGATTGCGCCATTTTGATGTGCAGCTCATGGGCGGGATTGTCCTTCATCAGGGCCGCATCTCTGAAATGAAAACAGGGGAAGGGAAGACTCTTGTAGCCACACTGCCCCTGTACTTGAATGCCCTCCTCGGAAAGGGCGTGCATCTGGTTACCGTCAACGACTACCTGGCAAAGAGAGACCGGAACTGGATGGCGCCCATTTTCGAGTTTCTGGGTCTTTCCGTGGGGGTGATCCAGCACGACCTCAGCAATGAAGAGCGGCGCAATGCCTATCTGTGCGACATCACATACGGAACGAATAATGAAATGGGATTTGACTATCTGAGAGACAATATGGTCTTGACCTTCCAGGACAGAGTCCTTCGCCCTCTCTATTTTGCCATTGTGGATGAAGTGGACTCCATCCTCATTGACGAGGCTCGCACCCCACTCATCATATCGGGTCTTGGTCAGGAATCCACGGACCTTTACCACAAGTTTGCCCGCCTTGTACCCAGGCTCAACAAGACCGAGGACTACACAGTGGATGAAAAAGCCCATTCCGTTCCTCTCACCGAAGAGGGTGTGACAAAGGTCGAGAAGATGCTGGGCATTGAGAATTTTTATGAGCATGAGAATGTGGATTTGACTCATCACCTGACCCAGGCATTGAGGGCGAAGGAGCTGTACAAGCGGGATGTCCATTATGTCATAAAAAATGGTGAGATCATTATTGTTGATGAGTTTACCGGACGGCTCATGTTCGGGCGAAGGTACTCCGAAGGGCTCCATCAGGCTATCGAGGCCAAGGAAGGAGTAAAGGTGCGCCAGGAGGACCAGACTCTGGCCACCATCACCTTCCAGAATTTCTTCCTCATTTATGAGAAGCTGGCAGGAATGACCGGAACGGCTGCCACGGAGGAGGACGAGTTCAGGAAGATTTACAACATGGATGTTGTGGTCATTCCCACTCACCGTGAAATGATCCGGAAAGACCACCCTGATGTGGTGTATCGCAGTGAAAAAGGAAAATTCGATGCAGTTATAATCGAGATTGGGGAATGCTACGAACAGGGTCGCCCGGTTCTTGTCGGGACCCGCTCCATCGAGAAATCGGAGATGCTTTCCGGGATGCTGAAACGCAAGGGCATTCCTCACCAGGTTCTGAATGCCAAGTATCACGAAAAGGAAGCGGAAATCATCGCCCAGGCCGGAAAATCGGGGACAATCACGATTGCCACCAACATGGCGGGCCGGGGTGTGGACATTCTCCTTGGAGGCAATCCCCTCGGCCGTGTAGACGGAATCCTCCAGCAGCGGGGAATAGATCCCCAGGAAGCGACCCCGGAAGAGCGGGCCGATGCCTTGAAGCTGGCGGAGAGCATTTGCGAGGAGGACAAGCGGAAGGTGGTCTCCCTGGGTGGTCTCCACATCGTGGGCAGCGAGAGGCACGAATCGAGACGCATAGACAACCAGTTGAGAGGACGATCGGGCCGCCAGGGCGATCCGGGCGCTTCCCGCTTTTATGTTTCACTGGAAGATGAATTGATGCGTCTTTTCGGGTCAGACCGCATCGCGCCAATCATGGAGCGTCTGGGAATGGATGACGAGACTCCCATTGAGCACGGGCTCATCAGCCGGGCCATCGAGAATGCTCAGAAGAAAGTGGAGGCCCACAACTTCGATATTCGAAAATCGGTTCTGGAATATGACAATGTCATGAACACTCAAAGGGGAGTGATATACGGCGAGCGAGACAAGGTCCTGGCAGGGGAAGACCTCAAGCCCCAGATTCTCGCGATGCTCGATCACTCGGTTGATCACATTCTTTCCCTTCACGCTTCGGACAATGTCCCCCCCGATGAGTGGGATATAAGCGGCTTGTGGGAGGTCACTCGTGAGCTCTTCCCTGTTCCATTCGACGCCAGGATGGAGGGTCTGTCCTAAGGCTTATGAGGAAAGGGAAGAGAAGCTCGGAAGCCTCACAATGAGGGAATTGGAGCGCATGGTTCTCCTCCACATGATTGATACTAAATGGATAGACCATCTCTCTGCAATGGATGCCTTGAAGGATGGAATCGGACTCAGAGCTTACGGCCAGAAGGATCCCCGCATGGAGTACATCGCGGAAGGTCACGCCATGTTCGAGGAAATGAAGCGTTCCATCGAGGAAGACACGGCGAAGTATCTGTACAGGGTACAGGTGGTGGAGCAAAGAGGCTCACGCTACCGGGTCACGCACACAAACAGAGATGAGGACGGCGATGGGCCCCCCCGGGTTGCCACAGTGCGCAAAGGTCAGAAGGTTGGACGCAATGACGCATGCCCCTGCGGAAGCGGGAAGAAATACAAGAAGTGCTGCGGCGTTGCGTGACTCACAATGGGTTCTTGTGTCGAGGGTCACTACGAATAAGGCGGGTACTATTTCATGGGAATTGAATGCCCCCAGTGTGGAGCGGTACAAGAAGTTTCTGCCAAAGAGAATTCCTTCCCCTGCTCCTTCTGTGGCGCCTCCCTGTATTTTCTCATTGATCAAGCAGTACAGCATTTCTGGTTCAGGCCCACCCTGAAAAAGCACCTGGTTCCTGGAATAATCGGAAAATGGCTTGACGAGAAAGAGCTGCGAAACCCCTTCTCGGTGCTAAAGTCTGAGAAATTCTTTTTCCCCATGTGGTTTCTTTATCTGAAAGACGGTGGTCTCTTGAAGGAGCTGGGGGCACCCACTCCTTTCCTGGAGCTGAAAGACCTCCCGACTCCAAGAGGAGACATGCAGGCTTATCGTCCGGAGGATCTGGATGGAGAAACGGTCATACCGCCAGGGATCAGGCTGGATTCAATCCTTGACAGAAGGTTTGGGGAGCAAACAGCCGCAAGGCTCATCAAGGCGCGCCTCTGCCACATTCCCGTCTACCATGTGGTCTATTCCCTCGGTGAGCAAACCTTTTCAGCAATTGTGGATGCAGTCCAGGGTGAAGTCATTGCCGGTGATTCGCCCAAATCTCCCAGCAAGAGCAAGGACAAATTCTATGGATACATCATGTTCGGCGCCATGGCCCTCTTCTTTTTTCAAGGCCTTCTGATTCCCGGATTTCTGAATGCCCTGTTTCTGGGTGGCATATCCGCCGGAGTTCTGGCTCTGTTCCTGTCCGATTGGCTCTCCAAACGGGGGAGGGTGCAGTGAAGATCTCTTCCCTCCTTTGCCGACAGTGCGGCGGAAGCCTGGATTTCGGCAGAGGTTCCCATGTGGCGAAATGCAAATCCTGCAGGACGAACCATCTCGTCACCGGCACGGATGAGATTCTTCGATTCTTCATCCCTCCTTCCTTATCCGGGCCTGAGGCGTGGGAATCGGCCTCCTTGAGAGTCTTCGGCGATCGTTCCGTGGACCCCAGAGTCAAGAGCGGCGCCGAAATGAGAGAAGCCCAGTTGCTCTATATCCCGTTTTTGGAGTACAGGATTACCCGTCTGGGCCGCTTCAAGCGGATGATTGAGGGGGGGGAAAAACTCGGGGAGAAGTCCTGGGCCTATGCGAAGCAAGATACCAGGATCATTATGGGTGAGCTCACGTATCGCAAGCTCGCCTGCAACATTGAAGAGCTTGGACTTCCCGAAATAGAGTTCGATCAGGGGGAAGCCGTATTGAAGCCTCTCAATGTTGCAGTTATGCAGAAAGAAGGCATGATCCTCGAACCTGAAGAGCCGCTGGAATCACATGTGGAGATTCTCAACCGCGATGCCCTCATGGGACAGGAGCTTGAGCTGGTAGAACCAAAAACCAAACTCTTTTACTACCCGATCTGGGTCCTGCGCTACACGTATGGTGGCGATCTTTTTACCATAAGTGTGGATGGGGTCACAGGCAGAATCCTGTGCGGTCGGGCCCCTTGCAAGGAGTCAGGAAAGATCCTGTTGATGCTTGGCACGATCTGTCCGATAGGGCTGATCTCCGGCGCCATGATTCGCTCCCTTTTTGTGCATACGGAAGCAGCGGCAGCAGCCCTGGTTTTCCTGGGATATCTGGCTGCTTTCACAGGTCCTCTCGCTTTTCTGCTCCTGGCCGGTGGAATCGGCTTTGTCTCTCACGCATGGAACCGCTTCAGGTTTTCAGGTGAGGTTCTTTTCAGGGGTGACGAGAGGGAGATCAGAAGCATCAATAAGCCTGCCAGAACATTTTTTGAAAAGGCATTTGAGTGCATCTTGAAAGTTGCGGGCGGGATGGTGGAAAATGCCTTGAAGAGCCGGAAAAGAGGACCGGGATACTGATGCTTCAAGATGTTATGAAACAAGCTGGTTGAAATCCGCGTGGAGTTTGCCCTGCCCAGGAAACAACAGAACGGGCCGGTCTTCCATCTGCCCTTCTGGGCCTTCGATTTCTCGCTTCATCATAATGCGGGGGATTTCGCCCATGCCAGACTTCTGGGAACGATGGACAGGGCTTACATCCCCGCGTTCTGCTCCCAAAGATCATCTATTGTGGAGGATGCGGGTTTCCATTACACAAGAGGCAAACTGAAGTACGAAAAAGGACCCTTCCGTAAACTGGTCGGCTCATCCCGGGCAAGACCGGATGCGGTAAAATACGTGCAATTCACGATCCTTGCACTGGCTGATGAGGTTTCGGATATCACTCATCTGGAAGCGACCATCGAGATAAGAGACAGCCGATTAATCGGCATCCCTTTCCATGCCGTGGAAAGCAGAATTCAGGAGGACCTCATGGGTCTGGAATTCTCTTTCCAGTATGTGGAGCGCTTCAATGAGATCCTCGATGAGCTGAACGTCAGGCTGTGACTCTTTCTCGGCATCCTCCCGGAAAAACTCATCCAACCCACTCTTCAGTTTCCTCGATGTATTGGACACCTCCCGTCGTGAACCTCGGGGGACCGCTTTTACGAAGGTGCAGATTCATCGCGGTCCTGCTATGATCCAATCCCCGCCACCTTCTCTTCGATGAAAGACCCGGGGAGTTTGAACATGGAGGCCGGTGCCGGCCGGAGCATCGAGTCGCGTGGCTCTTGCTTTTCCTTTCTTCCCTGAAAAGATTTGAGGAACTCTTGATGCGGCGTAGTCGAGCCAGTCACCGGCAAGGAGGCGTCCTTCACGGCGGGGCGCCTTTGAGAATCCTTCCTTGATGAGGGCATAGGTGAGAAGACCGTGCTCGATGGCAAGGTCACCCACTCGAGGCGCCTCCAGGGCCAGTTGACGGCTTTGGGATGCTGCAAGAACTTCCATTCCCTTTTCCCACGCCAATTGAATGAGGCCTCTGGAATTCATGGGACCTCTGCGCCATTCGTCCGATTCCAGTGCCTGCCCGGAGTGGCACGCATCCAGGATAAGGGCAGTGCGGCCTGCCTGGAGTCCCAGGAAAAGGGGCTCCAGGGCTGCATCACTGATGCCGTGTCGAGCCAAATCCTCGTCGCTTGCGGCAGGACCCAGGTCGTGGGGGATGATATGGAAATGGTCCTGATAGAGAATCCCGTGCCCGGAATACGTAATGATCACGGTGTCCTCGGGCTGCGCCTTGTCCCTGAGAGCTTTGACGGCGGCCAGGACGTTTTCCCTGGTGGCCTGTTGATCCAGCAGAACCTGGGTATGGATTTGAGTCATCGGGAAGGGAAGGTTCTCCTTCAACGCTTCTGCCGTCGCTGTGGCGTCCCTGGCCGCATAGGTCAAGTCATACTTGGAGTCTGCGTAGTGATTGATTCCGATCGCCAGGACATAAGCGGCCGGCGCCCTCTGTAAGGAAGGCGCTCCGATGACGACGGCAACGGCATCTTTGCTTTTTATGTCGTCACTGTTGAAGGCGTAGGCCGTGAGGTTGTTCTTTCCCGATACGATGGGAATCGAGATGGAGAGAATTCCCTCTTTTTGGGGACCTGGCCGGCGGGCCGCGAGGACTCCGTTTCGAAAAAGACGGACATCCCGTATCCCCGCCTCTTTTTGATGATTCCTGTCGGCCCCGGGTTCCTCAAGTCTCACGCGAACGGAAACCGTGCGCTCGGACGACTCGCGTGGGGCCTCAATGGAAACAATGGGAAGGCGGCGATCTTTTTGAGCGATATTCAGTGAGTGCCTGAGATCGCCTCGCTCCTCGAGGATTGTTCGAATGGGCTTCGCGCTCTTAAGCGCGTCTGCCAGAAGTCCAGGTTGATAGAACTCGTTGAAGTATTGCTCCGGCTCTGCTGTATCGAAAATATTATCACTCAAACGCCAGAGGATCTGCTGCATGCCCCCTGGGGAGCCGTCAAAGAATCCCTCCGGAGATACCACGATCCAGTCCTTTCCCTGGTCCAGCTCAAAGGCGGTTGCAAGAAGACCGCCCGAGCCGACCTCCCAGAATCTGATGCTGTTGTCCGCGCTTCCTGTTGCAAGGACTCCTCCGCCCGGGCTGAATGCGATGCAAAGAATCTCTCTCGGGTGGCCCTGGAAGCTGCTGCGCAAGGCCATTTCACCGGAGGGCTTCACATCCCACAGAGTCACTGTTCCGTTCACGTCTCCTGCCCCGATAAGACGGCCATCGGGGCTCCATGCCACCGCTTCCGCCGGCCCAAGACCTTCGCCTGCCGAGGACAGGAGCTTTCCTGTCTTCACATCCCATAATTTCGCGACACTCTTCATTCCTGCGGACAGGAGAAACCTGCTGTCAGGGCTGAAGACGAAGGGCTCCAAGCAGCCCTTCAGACTCTTGCCTGGTTTCCCTGTCTTCGCGTCGTACAAGACCGTCGGATTCACGAGTGCCGCAATGGTTCGGCCATCCGGGCTGAGGGCGATGAAAATGTCGCCTGTTGATTTGTGGATGATTCGCGGCTTTCGGGAAATCGAGTCCCAAAGGGTTATCTTTCCTCCCAGAAAAGAAAAAGTTTGGCTTGCTGTCGCCACTGTTCTTCCATCAGGTCCGATGACAACTGTTGTGACAGGGGCTGGTACGCCGTTTTCCAGGTGCCTCAGAACAGTAGTTGTCTTTCCGGTCTGTACATCCCAGATCTTTGCGGTCCCATCGTTACTGCCGGTCGCCAGAGTGCGGCTGTCAGGGCTGAAGGTCAGGCTGTTCACGTTGCCGGAATGACCTCTGAGAGTGGCGCCCAGCCGACCTGTCGTCAAGTCCCAAAGCTTCGCCGTTGTGTCCCTGCTGGAATTCATGTTTCCGCCTCGATACAGGATGCCCGAGCTTCCTGTCGCGAGCAAGCGCCCATCGGGGCTGAATACCAGGGAATTGATCCAGTCCGAGTGCCCACGCAAAGTGGTCAGGAGCCGTTCCCCTCCTGCATCCCAGATGTGCGCGGTTCCTCCTCTGTCGCACGTGACAAGGGTTTTCCCATCAGGGCTGAACAGGATCACCGAAATCTCGCGGCCGTGAGCCTTCAGAACAGTCGGTTCCTTAACCGGCTTCCAGTCGGCGATGCTCCACAATTTCACCAGAGGCTCGAACTTCCCGCCCCCTGTTGCCAGAGTCCTGCCGTCCGGATGGAATGCCAGCCATTCGACGGAATAATTGCTCCCTTTGAAACGGCCGACGATGCTGTCAGATGCGATATCCCAGAATTGGACGGTCCCATCCTGGCTTCCCACAGCCAGAACCGGGCTGTTAGGGCTCCAGGCCACGGAGAGCACTTCTCCTGTGGCAAAGTGTCTCTTCACTTCTCCTGTGGCCCCACCGGCAGGATCCATCTTCCAGCATCGGACCATCCCGTCCCGGAAGCCGGCGGCCAGGGTCCGACCGTCGGGGCTCCATGCCGTGACCTTGACCGTGCCGAGGGGGCTCCCTTTTCCACTCTCTCCCAGAGTGGACAGAAGTTTCCCTGTGGATATGTCCCACAGCCTCACGGTCTGATCCTCACTTCCCGAAGCCAGAACATTTCCCTGGGGGCTCAGGGTAATGGAATTTACCCAATCGGTGTGCCCTTCCAGGACCCTCAGACTCCGTCCTGTCCGCACATCCCACAATCTTAGTGTATTGTCCCAGCTTCCTGTGGCCAGGACACGGCCATCGGGGCTCCAGGCCACCGCCTCAACCGAATTGGTGTGGCTCTCCAGAGTCGCCAACACCCTGCCGGAAGCCACATCCCAGAGTTTTACCATACGATCTCCCCCAGCGGTAGCGAGGGTGCGGCCATCCGGGCTGAAAGCCGCAAAGCTGATTCCCTCCGTGTGGCCGTTCTGCGAAACCAGCTCAGGGCGAACCGCCGCAGAAGGCGAAACCGCGGCAGTCGCCGATACCTTCGGCAAGTCCCCTGTCACGGAAATGAGCAACGGCAGAAGGATTGCGAAAACCGGAAGGAGCGGAAAACTGTGGCGAGCCATGATTTTACCCCACTTTCAAATGTAAACAAAATGTTAACAATCCCCGGGATGCGCCCGGGACGGAGGAGATCTGTGGAGAATGTCAAAGACAACCTTACTAACAACCGCAAGGAGGAGTTCCCATGTTGCTGAGGCGCCTGACCCTTCTCTCTTTGCTCCTGTTCATGACTGTAGTCTCTCTTTCATTTGCGACCCATGCGAGGAGTCCTGTTCGACTCTATGAAACTCGCCCTGTCGTAATCCGAGGAACCCTTCCCTCCGGGGAGCTTATGAGCCTTTTGAAGAACAACGCGATCGGCGCCCTTTCGAGCTGTGTCGGCGCTCCGGGGATTCTTCTCAGGGGTCTCCTATCTGTGCCTTTTTCAAGGAATTAACAAGATCTTAACAATTGCCTCTTCCCAGTAATCGCCCTGTATGGGTGCAGTGATCCTTCCGTGGTGTCTCTGTGGGATCATGAATCAGAACTGTGACGGGGAGGCCGCAAAATGATTGATGTCCGGTTTTTCAAGCCGTCCTTGACTCTCAGTGAGCGGGAACAGGATGTTGCCGTCTACCGGATTGACAACACACTCCCCAAAGAATCGCCCCAGACACCTTTCAGAATCCCTTTGAATCTCTGGGCCTATCGAATCCTCGAATCCTTCAGCCGGGCAGCAGGGCAGTAGACGATTCTCCGGCGCCCTTCTGGAGGAACTGAGCCCCTCATTCAGAAGTTTTCCAGGATGAATTCTCATGTCTTTCGCGTTGTGGAGCTGGACCGCACAAAAGAGCTGATCATCAGGCACACAGTCTCCTCTCTCGGCAGGGAAATCATCCAGGAACGTTTTCCCCTGTCGGAGATCGGGCGCATACGGGACCTCCACGCAAAAACCGCGGAACTTTGCAACATCATGGATACGGGCGACCTGCCGCTGCGAGGCCTGAGAGACACCAGGGAGGCTCTCTCCCAGGCATCTCTCGGAAAAGTGCTGGAGCCGGAGGTCTTGAAGAATATTGCCCAATGTGCCGCCGTGGCCCGGCGCGTGCGACTGCTCCTTATCGAGAGGGAGGAGTCTGCCCGGCTTCTTTCCGAAATGGCCCGCGGGCTCATCGTTCACGAAGAGGTCGAAAAGGTCATTGACCGCTCCATCAACGAGAGCCTGGAGATTCCGGACGGAGCCAGTCCGGCCCTCGCGGAGATCCGCCGAAGGAGCAGGCGGGTCTATCAGAGAATCCAGGACAGACTCCATGCACTGATTCGTTCGGCTCAGTATCGCACCATGATCCAGGACCCCATCATCACACTAAGGGGTGATCGCTATGTGGTTCCGGTCAAGCAGGAATACAGAGCCGCCTTCGGCGGGATCGTCCACGATCAGTCAGCCAGCGGGCAGACCCTTTTCATGGAACCCTTGACCCTGGTAGATCTCAACAATGACCTGAAACAATTGCGCGTGAGAGAGCTGAATGAAATCCTGGCTGTTTTGGCGCGCCTTTCGGCAATGGTGGGGGAGCGAAAAGACAGTCTTACGGCGAACCTGGATATCCTGGGGGAACTGGACGCACTGGCCGCCTGTGCGCGTTTCTCCGCCCTCTACTCCTGCTCCGAGCCTGATGTCCGTCCCCAGGGCCCCCTCAGGATCGTTCGGGGAAGACATCCCCTCATTGACAAGGAAAAGGTGGTCCCTTTGGACCTTTCCCTGGGAGAGACCCATCACATCCTGGTGATCACAGGGCCCAACACGGGCGGGAAAACGGTGGCCCTGAAGACCCTCGGACTTTTCGCGATCCTTGCCCAATCCGGTCTTCCTGTTCCTGCGGCCCCTGGAACGACTTTTCCACTCTATGATGAGGTCTTCGCGGATATTGGGGACGAACAGGACATCGTCCAGAATCTCAGCACCTTCTCATCTCACATGAGTCAGATTGTGAGCCTCCTCCCAAGGGTGACGGCGAAGTCTCTGGTTCTTCTGGATGAGATGGGGGCGGGGACAGACCCCGCTGAAGGCGTGGCCCTGGCTCAGGCCATTCTGGAGGAGGTGCGCAATGCGGACGCCCAGGCAGCGGTGACGACTCATTTCAGCGCACTGAAGGCATACGCTGCCGCAGCTCCGGGTGTGGCAAACGGCGCAATGGAGTTTGATCTTGAAACATTGAGGCCCACATTTCATCTCACTGTGGGTCTTCCCGGCAGAAGCCATGCCTTTGAGATCGCCCACCGTCTGGGCCTTCCGTCATCCGTCATCCGGAAAGCAAGTACCATAATGGACAGGGGCGTTCAGTCTCTGGATGAGCTGCTGAATCAGGTCAGGAATGAGAAAGAGGAAGCCTCCCGGCGGAACGCGGAGGCCAGGCAGGCTCTCGAGGATGCACGGGAAGCATGGCTGGAATCGGAGCAGAAGCGGACAGAGGCTTCACGCATCAGAGAGGAAATTCGAAAAACGGCGGCATCCCAGGCAAAGCGCTGGCTGGATGAGTTGAGAAGGGAGATTCGGAATGCCCGGGACAGGCTGGAAGAAGCCTCCGTCGAGGACCTTGCGGTCCTGGAAGATCAATTGAGCGGTCAGGCGGAAGAATTGGCCGAGCAGGCCGCAGAGGCCGAGGCGCCCGCTCCGATCGCTCGCAGAAGCGGAAAGCCTGTTCATCTGCCGCCGCCCGATTATGGGGGAGGGCTCAAGGTGTGGATTGTCCCTTTAAGCACGGGCGGGGAGCTTGTCGGGGTGGAGGACGGAGAGGCAACAGTGCAGACCGCCGTTTTTCGGGTTCGCCTGCCTTTCTCTGAGCTGGAAGAATTGGAAGAAAGCGACAAGCCGACCGAAGGCGGCGAAAGCTTCCCCCTCCCAAGCACAACTGCTTCCATTTCCCCCCATCTGGATCTCAGAGGATACAGGGTGGAAGAGGCCTTGTTTGTTTTGGAAAAGTACCTGGATGATGTGCTCTTATCCAATCTTTCCGAAGTCCAAATCATTCACGGAAAGGGGTCAGGGGCTCTTCGGAGGGCGGTGAGGGACTTTCTGGAGCTGGCGCAGAATGTGAAGAAGTTTCGGTCAGGGGACCTGACCGCAGGCGGGGACGGGGTCACGGTCGTGACCATGAGCGCGGATTGAGAACATGCAAGTTCCTTCGGCGGCAGAGGAAACGGAGAGGGACATGTCGAACCACGGCGAGGAGGCGATCCTGGAATGCTTTCCCGACTCGTAGTTACTCTACTCATCCATGAGCCATTCAGCTTCGATTCTCCTCATCCCTACAGGGTCGTTTTTGACGGAGTCGCCACAACCGTGGAGGGGGCCCATCGGGTGGCCGCCTGTGGCGCCCTGGCAAGGGCTCTTCTCGAAGCCGGAATGAAAGTCCTGGAGATTTCCCAGACGGCCGAAGAGGGTTCCTTTGCGATGGTGCTTCTTGTGGATGCCTGCCGGGCAACGACGCCGATTCAGGCACTGAGGGCCAGGCTGGAAGTCCTGGGGAGGCAGCTGGGGGCCAGGATTTGCGTACAAAGGGAGGATATTTTCCAATACATGCATCGAGTGTAAGGAGAGTTGCAATGAAAACAACGGAAGTGAAGCAAATGGACGGAAAGGTGAGAGCAAAGAGACAGCCGTATACAAAGGAAGACGTGCTTCGAACAGCGGCAGAGAAGGATGTGGGCTTTGTCCGCCTTCAGTTTACGGACATTCTGGGGATCATCAAGAACGTGGCCATCCCTGTGGGTGAGCTGGAAAGCGCGCTGGACGGGGAGCTCATGTTCGACGGCTCCTCCATAGAGGGCTTTGTGCGGATAGAGGAATCGGACATGTATCTCCGCCCTGATCCCAATACGTTCGCCATTTTTCCCTGGAAACCCAGGGAGAACGCTGAAGCTCGATTGATCTGCGATATTTACAATCCCGATGGGACTCCATTCATCGGATGCCCGAGGGGTGTGCTCAAACGCGTGATCGCGGAGGCCAGGGAGCTCGGATATGAGATGAATGCCGGACCTGAGGCTGAGTTCTTTCTTTTTCAACGATCTCCAAACGGACACGCCACGACTCACACCCAGGACGAAGGCGGATATTTCGATCTGGGCCCGGTGGACCTGGGGGAGGAAGCGAGACGGGAAATGGTTCTTGCCCTGGAAGATATGGGGTTTGAGGTGGAGGCGGCCCACCATGAGGTAGCCGCCGGGCAGCACGAGATAGATTTCAAGTATGCCGATGCCCTTGCCACAGCGGACAATGCGACAACATTTCGCATGGTGGTCAAGGCCATCGCTCTAAAGCATAACCTTCACGCCACATTTATGCCGAAGCCCATATTCGGCATAAACGGCTCCGGCATGCACACCCATCAGTCCCTCTTCAAGGAAGGTCGCAATGCTTTCTACGATCCCAAAGGGAGCTTCGAGCTCAGTAACATTGCCTTGCATTACATCGGTGGACTTCTCGCCCATGCCCGCGGTTTTTGCGCCGTCACAAATCCCCTCGTGAACTCATACAAGCGCCTGGTCCCTGATTACGAGGCGCCCGTTTACATCGCCTGGTCCGAAAGAAATCGCTCTCCCCTCGTGAGAGTTCCCGCCAAGAGGGGAATCGGCACCCGGGTAGAGTTGCGATCGCCGGATCCATCCTGCAATCCGTATCTGGCTCTGGCCGTCATGCTTGCCGCCGGAATGGACGGCATCAAGAACAAGATGGATCCCGGAGAGCCTGTAAACCGCAACATCTACCACATGACTCTGGAAGAGCGGGAGAGAATGGGAATCAAGAGTCTTCCCAATTCTCTCCATGAAGCCCTCTCCTTCCTGGACCGGGACGAAGTGATCAAGGATGCTTTGGGCCCCCACATTCTCCGCAGTTTCGTCGCTGCCAAGAAGAAGGAATGGGAACAGTACATCATTCAAGTTCACCCCTGGCAAAAGGAGGTAGCCCTGAATGAACCCGAAGGTACTGATCATTGAAGACAGCAACATCATGTCCCGGCTGTGGGAGATGACTTTTGAGAATGAGGGATTCAAGGTTCTTGTGGCCAATTCCGGCAAAGACGGAATCCAGGTCGCAAAAAAAGAGCACCCCGGCTTGATTCTGCTGGACCTTATGATGCCGGAGCTGGACGGGTTTGGAGTGTTCGAATCCATTCTTGCCGATGAGGATACCGCCAAAATACCGGTCGTATTTTTTTCGAATTTCAGCAAGGCTGAGGACAGGGAAAAGGCGAAGAGAATGGGGGCTGTGGATTTTATCATCAAATCCAATATTCTTCCCGACCAGCTTGTGGAACGGATCAAGGAAATCCTGGCAGGAAAGAGCTTCCTAAAATAGATCCTCTTCGGTCAAGACCCTTCTTGCCGGCACAGGAAGGGTCTTTGAATCTAAGAATGGTGGATTAAGAGCATGTATGTGGAACGGCGGATGGAAAAAAAGGCCCTGAAACAAAAGGCTTTGGAGCCGCATGAACGTTACTGCACGCTCCTTCGTCGGAAAGTCACCGTTCTCATTGAATACCAGGACTACAAGCATCCCGGGTCAAAAGGGGATGAGGGGACTTTGTATTGCAGCAATATCATCGAATGTTATCACAATGGCATGAGATGCAAGTGGAGCGGCATATCTCCTCTCTATCGGGACCCCCTCGTACCACTGGATCAGGCGAAAGAATACATGGAGCCGGAATGAAGGCGATTTCTCCCTGTGTCTTGATTCTGTTGATCGCCCTGTTCTGGGCGCCCCATCCTGCCCACGCCTCCATCACGATTGACGGGAAACCTTTGGACTGGAAGGGGATCCCTGTCCTTGCGGAGATTGACGCAAGCGCCACCGACAATCCGCTGGCTTACCGTTATCATCAGGGACCCCTGGGGATGTTGAAAGTGTGCCAGGGGAAAGAGAACGTATACGTGCTGGTGGCCATTTCTCAAAAGCTCGAGACCTCCCAGGGGATCGTGGATCAGTACCGAAGTGCCGTTCAACTGCCGATTTACCTCAAGTTTTTCTTGAAGGGAGGGACTCTTGACCTTACGTGCCTCCTCGGTCAGGGGGAGAAGCTGCGGGGGCCGAAGAGCAAAGAAGTGGAAGGGACGGCTTCCGCCACAGGAAGCGATTCCACATATTTCTACCATGAGATGTTCTTCCCCATTGACCTCCTTTCCCCAGAGGGGGAGAAGACTCGTGTGAATATGGATGTAATATATGGCGGGCGATCTATTTTCGTCAAGGTCCCTTTTTCAATCAAGACCTATCGCTAGAGAGTGTGTGAGACGAAATGCTCGAATACAAAGGCATAAAAATCGCGTGGTTGGGGCACGACGGCTTCTCCATACAGGGCAAACAGGTCGTTGTCACCGATCCCTTCAGGATTCGCAAGCCTGATGCGGAGCGTTTCAAGTCACTCGCCAGGGTCCCTGTCGAGATACTGGAGGCGGAGTGAGCTTGCTCAGGCAGTTTCTGTTCGGAAGGGCCCTCGCTACGGCACAGGAAAAACATGAGCGACTCCCGAAAGTGTTGGCCCTGCCGATTCTGTCATCAGACGCCCTTTCGTCCAACGCCTATGCCACCGAAGAGATCCTGCTCACCCTCTTGTTGCTGGGAAGCATCGCCCATGTGTATTCAGTGCCCATCTCTGCGGCTATCT
>JACPDT010000016.1 GCA_016183865.1 Armatimonadota bacterium
CTTCCAGCCCTGCTATGACCTGATTGACATCCCGTTGCGCAAAAATTCCCACAAAAGGAAGGGGAGGAAGATCCTTCAGTTTCATGACGTTCCAAACCGTTTGATGCAACAAAGCATTCATCACTCTGGCCTTCTGCACTTCCTGCATGGTCTTGTGGTACTGCTGAAGCGATGCCAGGAGTACTGCGGAAGTTGTCATAAAAATCCCTATGGATATCAGCACCTCCACAAGGGTGAGGGCCTTGTTCCTGCGCTTATCACTCCGTTTCATACGAAGCATAGATTGCCCCCCTGTATGTACTGTCCTGATTCGCCATGGCGTCCAGCCAGGAGTTTTGCTCTTGTTGGTATTTGGCGAGGATAATTTCCACCACCTCCCGATGTCGTCCGAGAACCCTTTTGGTGGAAGGCGCCAGAACTTCACCCGTCACTGTTGCTTTTAGAACCCAGAATCCCTTTGTGGTGTTCTTGTTCTGCTCCTGATCGAGGGTGGTAGTGAATGAAGCGGGAGGGGAGAAACCCCCCGATTGGCGCAAAACTACCTCCATGTTTGAGATGGTTCCCCTTTTGTTTTGATCGAGCTTGCTGGTAAAACTGAATCCTTTTGCATCCAACGGCAATTGGTCAGGTTTTTGCACTGCCTGTTTCAAGATTCCGACCCCCGTAAAAAACACGCCCAGCGCCTCATTTCCATAATCCATGGATTTCATGCGGGAACGTTCCTTGAGTGACAGGAAATAGAAGGTCAGGCTCCACGCAAGCATCAGGGCCGACAGAATCAGCACAAGAACCATGACTCCTCCGCGCTCGGCTCGGCTTCTTCTCATCAGCACGGCTCAAACCTCCGCTCTTCCATTGGAATATATCTTGATTCTCTGTATTTTTCCCTGACTGGTCCCCCTTATGGTGATCAGCAGCACCTCGTCTGCTTCCAGCTCCGGCGGTTCTGACGGTGTTCCGGCCGGGCCTGCACGAAGCAGTCCCCAGGGCTTTCCCGAAAAGAGTATGTCAAGAGAGCCCGCTCCCAGGTCACGTACCGGTGTTACATCCGAACCGCTGAGTTTCCCGATTTCGAGCATGACTTCCAGGCGGTTTGCGCTTGAAGCCAGATCATGCAAGAGCCTGACAGGCTCCGCAATAGTCTGATATGGGCTCAGTGCCACCACATCCACCCTTGCCAGTGCCTGGAGCTGTCTTCCTGTCTTGATCAGGCGGACCCCTCGAAGGGCGCTTCTCGCCGAGGCCTGGTCCCTTCCCGCCTCCAGGTGCATCAGGAGAAAATGCGTCATTTGCGTAATTTCATTTCCTTCTTTTCCCACCCGTCTGGAGAGACCCACTGCCCCCACCAAAATAATGCTTGCGATAGTGACGGTTAGAAGAAGCTCGATCAACGTGAATCCTGAGGGATTTCTCACGGCTTGGCCCCCAGGTTCAAGAACTGGGTTGTTCCCAAATAAACATATCCTTTCAACCCGTCAAGGATAAGTGTCGCTCCTGCCTGTGAGCCCGCCAGATTGGCCCCTGGCTTGGAAGGATCCTGAAAATCCGTGATGGAGAACTGGTAGATTCCTGAGCTCCCGGCATAGATCTTTCCTACCGGGCTCCCTGAGCTGGTCACCAGGAACTTTACGGTCCAGGTTTCTCTTTTCACCGGGACTGTTCCGCAGGGAATTTCCTGGGCGGTGGCGGAATAAGACGGGGGAGCGATGAATACGTAAGAATTCGAAGGGTTGGCCGGGTCTGACCGAATCAGCCATGGCGCAGGAGGAGAAGGTGATTCCGCGGGGATGGTCTTCGGATCGCCGTCATTGTCGTATAGCGGGACAAGGAATTCCTTTCCCCCCACATCATTCGTGTAGGCCATGGGAATGATGCGGCTGCACTCGTCCGAAAGGCTCAGGTTGTACACGTAGCCCTTTTCGTAGCCATATTTGTAGCCGCAAGAAGGGGGAGTGTCGCTGATGCGGACCCCGACCAGAACATAATGAGTCGGATCTTTGGTCGGGTCCAGGCTCGGGTCAACCGTAATATTCGGCGAAAGCCAGGGCTCTGAAGTATACAGAGGACCCATATAGAAGCGCGTTGAGTAGTCGGGGTCCGATACCGTGATTTTTCCGATCGGGTAGGCAATATGGCGCTTATTGAAGACCTCGAGGAAATTCGCGCCGGTTGCCAGAAAAGACAGCTCCCCCATGAGATATCCGTATGAGCCGTAAAATGCGCCGTCAGGCACTGTGTCATCTTTCAGGTAGATCGTCCGGTCATCGCTCGTGATGATCTTGATCAAATTGTCAAGAGGCCGCTCCACCACAAAACCCAGGCCCGAAACCGTCTCTCCCGTGCTGATCGTAGTCGGATCCTTCAGCCCTTTTGTCAGCTCGCCTGCGGCAGACACAACGGCGGTTTTGGTCGGATCTGTACGTTGCTTCATCACCACCTCAAGTCCCGAGAGTGTAACCTTGATTCTTTTGATTGAGGACTCGAAGGGCCAGGAATGGCCCCATGGATACACGTATAGAGTGACAACTGCCCCACCCACCGAGAAACTGTGCTCGCCGGGTGTAAGGCCGTAGTTTCCGGGAAAGTTACATCCTGACGGCAGCTTATCCGGATCAATATCTCCGGAGTCGAACCATTGAATGATCTTGTCGTAGCAACCCCCTGTTTTCAGAGAAGCGATTTCTCCATATGTCAGAGTCGCAGGATTCCTGGCAAAAATGACCCATGGAGACAGTGTAAAGTTGTAGGGACCTTCTTTGTATCGCAAATAAGGTTTGATATAGTCGCCCGTGTTCTCCATGTCCGTCATGTCAACAACTGCCGCCGTGCCCACGGCTGAATAGGTTCGTCTCCCCTTGACATCAAAGCTGAAGTAAATTCTGTTGGGGACATCGGGATTGCTCAAAATCGAAAAGGCTTTCACTTTCCGCAGACAGGGCACTGGCTTCTGGTCTGGAGCGCCATAGCGGTAGAACACTGAACTCGACGAATCCCACTTGTAGAACACATCATAGAGGTGTCCTGCGGAGTTGGGGCGGATGACATTGACCCAGGAGGTGTCCGAATTCTGCAGAGTCGTAGCTTGAGGATTCCTTCCATAGAGGCGGTACGCGCTGCCCAGCTCCTCCCCGAACGCCTTGCTCAGAGATATGGCATCATTGCGCAACTGGAGCTCAGCCGGCATCATTGTCAAATTCCGTGAGCCCAGACCCGCCACCTGGACCATCATGCCAAAAACCAGGAGCATGATGCCGGTCGTGATCAAGACCTCTGCCAGGGTGACCCCGGAACATCGCCTCACGCGCTCTCCCCCCAACCGCTTCGCGAGTATGGGTCGTGGCTTGTCGTTTTCAAAGACGGCGCAATGAATGAGTCAGGTCAAATATTGTGGACCGAAGTTATCTGATAGTTTTATGATTATAATTTGCTAATATTATAACATACATGGTTGATGGAAGCAATCTACCTTTCGGTTTACCCGAAGGAATCATTTCGCTTTGCGCAATTCTCTCGATCCATAGAGCAGCATCAGGAACACCATGAGGAGAGCCCAGAACAGATAGGGATGAATCATCGAATACGGCGCCTTCCCGCGAACCAGCGGAATCTCGCAGAACAGCACCTTCTCTTCCTCGGGAGGCGCAAGAGCCAGGATTCTCCCTTTCTGATCCGCCACGAAAGAGGCGCCGGTGTTTGCAGCCTGGAGTAAGGGAAGACCTGTCTCCAGCGACCGGAAAAGAGATGCGGCCATGTGATGCTGGTGCAGGTTCGTGCCCACAGCCCATGCTGTGTTGGATAAGATTGCCAGCAGCTCCACATCCTGCCTGCAAAGATTCTGGGAAAGCCTCGGAAACAAGGACTCAAAACAAATGAGCACCCCCAATTTCGCAGGTCCGCTGTCCAGGGTGACCTGCTCCTTGCGTCCGACAACAGTCCCCCAGCGCGTTTTCTGGCGCACAAACAGGCAACTGTTCCGGATCCATGGCGGAATGTACTCCCCCATGGGGACCAGTTGAACCTTCACATAGGGTGGGAGGAACTTCCCTTGAGGAGTGCAGACTACAGCGATATTCGTATCCCCTTTCGGGTCGTATCCCAGAGCCCCGAACACCAATGGTATGGAATATCTGGCCGCCCACCCTCTGACTCTGGTGCCGACGGGCTCCTCTGTGGGCAAATACCCGGCAATGGCGGTTTCCGGGAAAAAGATGAGATCAGGCTTCCCTCTCGCCGCCACCTTGAGAAGGCGCTCAAGAGTCTCGATATTTCTCTCCTTGAAATCATCCTGCCATTTTTCATCCTGTGGGATGCTGGATTGAACTATGGCCACTCTTACTCTGCGCCCCTGTGACGGCGCCTGAAACTGAAGATCCCACAGACCTGCCGCCGTGGGCACGAGCAGAACCAATACCGCCATCACCAGCGATTTCGGCTCTCTGCGAACCATCCCCGTATACAGGAACCCATTCACCAGGAGAAGCAGGAAGGAAAGGCCGAACACTCCGATCACTCTTGCGCTCTGGATGAGGCAGGGAATCCTCCAGCTTGTTGTTCCCACGAGTGCCCAGGGGAAGCCCAGGACTCCTGCCGATCGGAGGATCTCAAGAAGAGTCCACAGGACCGCGGCATACACCGGCCAGAGCTTCGCGTTCTCGTCCGGTCCCAGCCTCAAAAGAAAAGCACAAAGGCCATAGTACAGGGCGCCTGCGGATGCAAGAAGGAGCCACGAAGGCCATCCGAAAGAGTTCGCCCATCGCACCTCCCAGACGAGAAGAGAAAACCCGAAAAGCCACCCGAGCTTGAAGGCTTCTCTCCTCTGAGTGCCTTTCAGGGCAAAGAAAAGGGGGATCGCAAAACACAGCCCAAGAACATACCAGTTTGCGGGTGGAAAAGCCAGGTGGAGCAAGAGACCCGACAATACGGCGAGGAGCCGCCGGGTCCAGTCCATTGGAGCAGCAGATGCGGCCCGGTTGCGCTCGACCAAAATGCGAAACAGGAGCGTCCTCTTCCTCCAAGCCAGGAACAGCAAGAGAAAGACTCCCATGATGGAAAATCCGACCAAGAGGGCGGCCAAAGGTTCCGGGAGTGAAAGTAGAAGGGCCCCGCACAAGGAATTCAGGTCATGTCGCGGATCAATTAGTAGACATTGCTTTTCCTGGATTCTCCCGTATAGTCCACATATACACTCTTCCACTCGGTGAAGAACTCGATGGCCGTTGTCCCCATCTCCCTGCCGCCCGAGCCGGTGGCTTTCATTCCACCGAAGGGGACCTGGGCTTCCCCGCCGATTGTGGCGGAATTAATGTGTACGATGCCTACCTCGATGTCGTCAATGTAGCGGAACACGTGGTTTACGTCTCTTGTAAAAATGGAAGAAGAGAGACCATAGGGAGAATCGTTTGCGATCCTCAGGGCTTCCTCGAAGTTCGAGACTTCGAAGACTGAAAGAACCGGCCCGAAGATTTCCTCTTTTGCGATCGTCATGGTCGGCTTGACCTGCGTGAAGATCGTTGGTTCCACGAAAAGCCCTTTGCCTTGATCACCCGATGCAAGGCGATTCCCTCCAAGGGCAAGGTAGGCCCCTTCCTGTTTTCCTTTCTCAATGTAACCCATCACCTTTTTGAGTTGATTCTCGTCCACTATGGGACCTATGTAATTGCCTGAATCTTTCCCTGGGCCCACTTGCATTTGGGCCGTTTTTTTCGAGACTTCTTCTAGAAATTTCGGCAAAATTCCGCGTTGAACAATGGCCCTGCTTGTTGCCGTGCATCGCTGTCCTGTCGAGCCGAAGGCCCCCAGAATCGCGGCATTGACGGCAAGACCCAGCTCCGCGTCATCCAAAACGATAATGGCGTTCTTTCCGCCCATTTCCAGTTGAATTTTGGCTCTGCGGCTCCCGGCGAGCTTCGCCAGGTGGTGGCCGATCTCATTGGAGCCCGTAAATGAGATTCCCGCCACATCGGTGTTCGTGGCCAGCTCATCTCCCACTTCTCCACCCGGACCTGTGACCAGGTTCAAGACACCGGGCGGGAGTCCGGCCTCACGGCACATCTCCACAACCATGGCTGCGGTCCAGGGTGTCAAGGAAGAGGGTTTGAACACGATTGTGTTGCCGGTGATAAGAGCAGCACAGGCTTTCCAAACGGGAATGGCCACAGGGAAATTCCAGGGGGTTATGAGGCCCACGACGCCGATAGGCTCTCTCACCGTATAAACGAGATTATTGGGAAGCTCCGAGGGTATGGTCTGGCCGTGCATTCGGGTTCCTTCCGCAGCCGTGAATTCCGCCACATTGATGGCTCTTTGAACTTCCCCCAGGGCCTCATTCAGGCACTTCCCCTCTTCGGCAGTGAGTGCCCGCGCCAACTCTTCCTTTCTTTTGGTGAGAAGCTCCACCATCTTGTAAAGAACCCGGGCCCTTTTCGGGGCGGGGGTCTTCTTCCATCCTGGAAAGGCGGCCTTTGCCGCCTCTATGGCCTTCTTGGCATCTTCCCTCGTGGATTCCTGATAGTAACCCAGGATTTCCGACGTGTTCGCAGGATTCACATTGGGTTTCGTCCTTCCGGAAGCCGAAGCAACCCATCTACCGCCTATGAAATTCTGAAGCGTTTTTCCCTTTTCCGCCACCTCGATCGGCATGATGACACCCTCCCTCTGTTTTCTGGGACATTTCGACAAAGACGAAAGCCTTCTCCTTTGTTCACTTGATCCCCCCTCCGGTGAGGCCGCTCACGATGTATTTCTGGAACAGGAGGGCAAGCAGTATCGGAGGCAGGGAGGCCAGGAAACCTGTTGCTGCTATGCTCTCATAGGCTGTGATGTACTGGCTCCCAAGCTCGGCTATTACTACAGGCGCGGTCATGGCGGTGGTTCGGGTGAAAATGAGGGCAAAGAGAAACTCATCCCAGGCGAGGAGAAATGAGAAAATACCGGTTGCCACAAGTCCCGGCGCCGCCAGGGGAAGCACTACCTTCCAAAGAGTCTGGGCAGGGGTGCATCCGTCTATGAGGGCAGCTTCTTCAAGCTCCCGGGGAAGCGTCAGGAAGTACCCCCTCAAGATCCATAAGGCGAAGCCCAGAATGAAGGAATTGTAGAGAAGCGACAGGTTCCAGGTTGTGTCGAACAAAGGCACATAACGGCTGATTCGGATTACGATCACATAGAAGGGTATGATCAGAGCGATGGAGGGAAGCATTCGGATGATCATGAAGCTGAGCAAAAAGCTTCTTTTGCCTGGAACAGGCATTCTGGCCAGGGCATAGGCCCCCAGGGCGCCGAAGAGCAGGCACGCAAGGGTCACGGACGCCGATACGGTAAAGCTGTTTCGGAGCCCCAGGAGGAATTTCGATCCCACCGATGATGTTGTGTCGAGAATCTCCCTGTAGTTGGCCAGAGTGGGATGGTGTGGAATCCAATGAACCGGATAAGAGAGAAGCTCTGCGTGAGGACATATGCTCGAAATGAAAAGCCAGAGGAAGGGCAATACCGTCCACATCACGAGCAAGACCACCAGCAGCCTGTGAAGGAGTTTCCCTGGACCCCTTAGTTCCCTCATCCATGCACCTCCTCATCCCTTGCCATGAAGCGGAAGTAGAGGAGGGAAAGCCCCAAAATGAGGAGGCCGATAAGAAAGGACATGGCCGCGCCTCTCCCAAGGTTCAGGAATTTGATGCCTTCCTCAAAGGTCATTATGGAAAGCACATTGATGGAGAACTGCATGAGAATATAAATGATGTCAAAGACTCTGAAAAGCTCCATGGTCCTTAGCACGAGTATCACCAGGAGCACCGGTCGGAGAAGGGGCAGGGTGATATGGACGAAGGAGGAGAAAGGGCCTGCGCCGTCCAGCGCCGCCGCCTCGTAGAGGCTTGTCGGTATCGTCTGAAGTGCCGCAAGGGTCAGCAATGCGACCAGTGGAGTCACCTTCCAGGTGTCGCCGAGTATGATCATGTGAAGGGCCTGGCGGCCTCCCACCCAGGAGAGGAGCGGTCCTATGATGGGAACATGCTCCAGTGGAATCTGCGTTGAAAGCCAGTTGACAGGGGATTGCAGGATTCCCGCCTGCATGAGGAGGCCGTTCAGGGCGCCATATTTCTCACCATTGAAGATCCATTGCCACATTCGGGCATTGACCACGGTGGGTACGGCCCAGGGCAGGAGAATCAGGGACCGGACCCACGCCCGACCGACGAATTCCCTGTGAAGTATGAGGGCTGCGGAGATGCCCAGGAGAAGCTCCAGCGCGAGGGAAAGGGTTGTGAAGTACCCGGTTGTACGAACAGCCTGCCAGAAACGGGCGGCATCTTTGCCGAAAAGGAAATGGGCATAGTTCTGAAATCCCACGAATTTCGTGGAAATGGCGCCTCCTCCCATAACCGTCGCGTCATGGAAGCTCAGGAAGAGGGTCAGGAGAAGAGGGACAAGGACAACGCCCAGAACAAGGACAAATGCAGGGGTGAGGAAGAGAAGTCCCAATCCGGGCCTTTGCATTATCAGTTCCCCAGGGCTTTGATTTCCGCGGCCGCCTTGTCCAGCGCTTCCTTGGCGCTCATTTTCTGCTCCAGAGCCTGGTGGATGTATCTCTGCATAATGGAAGAAACTTCGGGATATTTCACCAGCTTCGGACGATGATGGGCCCCCTCGATCTGATCGGACTTGGTGCTGAGAACCGGGTCCTTCTTCCTGTTCCCCTGATCTCTTTGCACGGGGAGCCAGACAGGCATCTCCTCAAGATGGGAAGCCTGCACTTTGGGGCTCGTGACGTGGGTGATATATTGCCAGGCTTCCTCCGGATTTCGGGAATTAGCCATGATGGCCAGTCCCTGGAACCCGCTCACCGTGGCAGTGTGATTTTTGGCTTTTTCGTAGATGCTCTTGGAGACGGGTATGAGGCCCATCTCTGCATCTTCAGCCACCCTGGAGTTTGCAGGGTCTTTCATCAGCTTGTACTGAAAGGTCCAGTTGGAAGTGAAAGCCGCCTCTCCGGCCAGGAACGTGTCCTTGGCTGCGGGCTCATCGGAGGTAAGGGCGACAGGATTGACAAGACCCTCCTTCACCCATCTCACCATGGTCTCCAACGCTGCAAGCCCAGGTCCCTGGTTGAATACGGGCTCCCCTTTCTCATTAAAGGTTTCCCCGCCACAGGCCCCTGTCCACCAGACATATTCGCAGACCAGACCTTCTTTCTGATTCCAGGAATCGGAAAAAGGGTATTCCAGGATTTTCTTCTTTTTCAGTGCGACCATCTGGGCTTCCCATTCCTCAATCGTCTTGGGAGGCCCCGAAAAACCTGCCTTCGCCAGCATTGTCTTATTGTAGAAGAATAGCTGGAAATTCGCGAGGAAAGGCATGGCCCATACGTGATCCTGGTATGTGAAGGCATCCCAGATGACGGGCGAAATATCTTTCTTTGTCTTTTCCGTCACCCTGGTCTCCACCGGAAGCACGAAATTCCGGGACGCGAACTCCGCTGTCCAGACGAGGTCCAGGGCGATAACATCATAGGTCGCAGTGGGTGAGGCCGCCGATGTGACGATCTTCTCATGCTGCTCGTCATATTTCACGAAACTGACATTCACTTTCACATTGGGATTCTGTGCTTCGAAGTCCTTTGTAATGGCCTCAAATACAGGCGGCTGGTAGCCTGCCTGGGCCATGTACAGGACATGGAGAGTGACCGGGCCGGTGGGCCTGGCCGGAGCTCCGCCTCCCGGGCCCCTGGCGCAGCCCGTAATGAGCAACATTAGAATCACGAACAACCCTGACAGAAATTTGTTCATATGCATACGCTCCTACAGGGAAATCACAGAAGTGCTTTGTAAAATTCGATCATACCCGGTGAAACCCTTTGGCCTGAATATCCGGGCGTCAGGGGACCTGCACGTAGATATTGTCCTGGCTGGCGATATAGTCCGAATAGGAGACGATCTGTTCACCCAGGTCCCGGGGCGGCGTGGGACTGGGCTTGTTGTCGGCGGTGGCGTTCCATTGGGCCATGTGGTTGGCCACATAGCGGCGGATGTTCTCGAAGCGCTTGTCTCCAGGCGGGGCGAATTGGGCAAGCCACTCGGCGCATACAGGGCCATGGTCTCCCACCGTGTATTTGCCCCACGGGATTCCGCTCTTCTGGAGATCGTGCAGGATGAGCCCGCTCAAGATCTCGTCGCGATCCTTGCTCCCGACTTTCAAGTAATCGCACAAGATTTTTCCCATTTCCACGACTCTTCTGACATGGAGGCACAAACCCCCCTTGTTGATCTCATCTGCAGGATGATATTTTCCCGTTGAGCTGGAGGGGGCCAGGAAGAATTCCTGGGGCGCCTGAGCCAACGAGGTTTCGGTAAAGCGTCGGATCTCCGGATCCTTGATCTCCCTGCAACATTTCTCCGCCAGGTCTCCGGGGGATATGATCTGATCTCCAGCCTCCCGGGCGATTTGCTCCCTGTATTTCTTTCTCTCCGCCGGATCAGTCGGGCCTTGCTTGAAGGCAACGAAATCCGAGGAGGCCACGAATTCGGAAAGAGAGTCCAGGAAGAGGGGGAGGGCCGCGGGGGAATTCGCTCCCGGAACAGGGGGGAGCTGCACCTCATGGCTCGGGCTTCCGTTGTAGTTTCCATTCAGATTGTGGTATCGCAGCAATCCCTGTAATATATCCTGCTTCTTTGCCTCCAGAAACCCGTCTCCCGGAGCTTTCGTTTGCGAGATGATGTAACCCTGGACCTGCGTCTCCTCTATGGCGCGAGACTTATTGTCAAGTGTCGCAATGGGTTCCAAGACTTTGGCGGAAGAGTAGGCGGGAAGGGTTTCCTTTTTTTCGGAGATCACTTCGTCCTTTGGATCCTGAAAAACCTCAGGTACCGCCACAAGGGGTGTTTTCCCAACAGGAGGCTTCGTGTTTTGATCGCTGATGGATTGAATCATGGCGCCCTCCCCGAAGATTTGATTACTCCTGCACGAGTTACGCAGTCCGGACATTCTCTGAACACGAATCGCACGAATATACGCTTCGTGAGTAGCCTATACCCCCATTATATCATATCCCGTCAAGCGTGAGCACTTACTCAGCTTAGTGTCAAGGAGAAGGCTTTGGTAATACCCGCAGAAGAATGTCCATACATGTTCATGGAGGAGAAAACCTTTAGATATCGAATTCTCCCTGGTGGCTAGTGACGCAGATAACGTCGGTCGGAATACTCTTCAGGAGAGGTGGTCCCTATCGCCGGAAAGGGCGGCTTGCTCGGAGAAACAGGTCACGATCGGGGTTGGCTTCCAGGGTGTGTTGCTTCATCTCTGATCGGCAGCGTGGTCGGCGCTGTTGCCGGGTATTTTGGGGCTTCCTATTACGGGACTCATGTGCTTGAAATCAAGGGAGAGATGGTTCCTTTGATTGTGAGTGGGATTTTTCTCGGTTTTTTTCTGGGGGCCGCCTTTGCCGCGCCTCTCTGGCTTGTGATAAGCAAACTTTTTCTCAGATCGGAGGAAGAAAGCGATGAGTTATAGATTGTCATTGGAGTTTGCTCGTGTTACTGAAAACGCCGCCATCGCGGCTGCCCGTTGGATGGGCAAAGGAAAGCGGGATGAGGCCGACAAGTCCGCCGTTGATATCATGCGCCAGATGCTGGGTGAACTCGATATTGACGGCCAGATCGTCATAGGCGAAGGGGAAAGGGATAAAGCGCCCATGCTGTATATCGGCGAAAAGGTAGGAAACGGCGGAGTGGCCGTGGACATCGCCGTGGATCCTGTGGAGGGAACGAACCTCGTGGCCAATGGGCTTCCCAACGGGATCAGCGTTCTCGCCGTCGCGGAGCGGGGTTCTCTCCTCCATGCGCCCGATACCTACATGAGAAAGCTGGCTGTGGGTCCCAAGGCGAAGGGTAATGTCCATATTGACGCCCCCGTTAGGGACAACCTCAAGGCAGTGGCTGAATCCCTCGATCGTGCCGTTACAGATCTCACTGTGATCATTCTGGATCGCCCCAGGCACAAGGATCTCATTGAAGAGGTAAGGCAGACAGGGGCCAGGATTCAATTAATCAGTGACGGAGATACGGACGCAGCCATCGCCACCGCCATAGCAGGAACCGGAATCCACTGTTTAATGGGAATCGGCGGCGCCCCGGAGGGAGTGCTGGCTGCGGCAGCCATCAAGTGTCTGGGGGGAGAATTTCAGGGAAAGCTCGTTCCCAGAAACGAGCAGGAGGAGGAGAGATGCCGCCGCATGGGTCATGGAGATAGGAACAAGGTGTACGCCATAGAAGATCTGGTCAAAGGGGAAGACGTGGTATTTGTGGCCACAGGGATCACACCCGGGGATCTTCTTAAAGGGGTGAGGTTCTTCGGTGACGGGGCACGGACTCACACCATTATTGTGGATTCAAAAACCAGCACGATTCGGTTCATTGAGTCCATCTACAGATTGACCAAACGCCCCCTCTTTGTGCGTCGGGATGGATAAGAGCGAAACTGTTGGAGGGAATTTGGGAGAAATGGAAACAATGGTTCCAGATGCCTTGAATGAGGCAAGGTCTTATGGCGCTGAGGACATTCAAGTTCTTGAGGGCCTGGAGGCGGTTAAGAAGCGCCCCGCCATGTACATCGGTTCGACCGGGAGCAGAGGACTTCATCACCTCGTATTCGAGGTTGTGGATAACAGCATTGATGAAGTCCTGGCAGGAGGATGCAGGAACATCCTTGTCGCGATCCGCAAAGACAACAGCATTACCGTGGAGGACGACGGTAGGGGCATTCCTGTAGCGGTGAAGGAGGAGTACGGAAAACCTGCCCTGGAGCTTGTAATGACAACCCTCCACGCGGGAGGGAAGTTCGGGGGAAAAGGGTATAAAGTGAGCGGAGGGCTCCATGGAGTCGGTGTTTCCGTCGTCAATGCTCTTTCTCAGTGGCTTTCCGTGGACGTAAAGCGAAACGGCCAGATGTACCACATGCGCTTCGAAAACGGGGATACCGTGGAGCCCCTCGCCGTAACCGGCAGTACCGAGAAGACCGGAACAACGGTGAGCTTCCTGCCCAGTTCGGAGATTTTCGAAGAGACCGAGTTCCATTTCGATATTCTGAGTCAGCGGCTCCGGGAGCTTGCATTTCTGAACAAGGGACTTTTCATAAGTCTTACGGACGAGCGGACCGGCAAGGAGCACAAGTACCAGTATGACGGGGGAATCGTCCAATTCGTGGAGCATCTCAATCAAAACAAGAACGTGCTCCACGAAAAACCTATTTATTTCCTCCGGATGAAGAACGACACTACTGTCGAGATAGCCGTTCAATACAATGACGGTTACCTTGAGAATATTTTTTCCTTTGCCAATAACATCAACACTCAGGAGGGCGGGGTTCATCTCACCGGATTCAAGGGGGCCATCACCCGCATCATCAATAGCCAGGCCCGAAAACGGGGCCTCCTCAAGGAAAATGAGTCGAATCTGTCGGGAGAGGATGTGCGGGAAGGGCTCACTTCAGTCATCAGCGTGAAATTGCCGGAACCCCAGTTTGAGGGACAGACCAAGACAAAGCTTGGAAACACGGAAGTCAAAGGGATCGTGGAATCGGTCGTTGACGAGGGGTTGTCCACTTTTTTTGAGGAGAATCCTGCCGTGGTCAAGGCTGTCATAGAGAAATGCCTCACCGCTTCCAGAGCAAGAGAAGCGGCTCGAAAAGCAAGGGAAATGGTCCGCCGAAAGGGCGCGCTGGAAGGTAGCGCCCTGCCGGGGAAACTTGCGGATTGCTCGGAGCGGGATCCCACAAAGTGCGAGATCTACATCGTGGAAGGCGATTCAGCCGGGGGCTCGGCAAAGCAAGGACGGGACCGGCATTTCCAGGCCATCCTTCCCATTCGGGGAAAGATTCTGAATGTGGAAAAAGCGAGGCTGGACAAGATCCTGGGAAATGAAGAGATCCGAACCATGGTGACGGCCATCGGTACTGGGGTGGGGGAGGATTTGGATCTGCGAAAACTCAGGTACCATCGAATTTTCATCATGAGTGATGCCGATGTGGATGGCGCCCATATTCGCACACTTCTCCTGACCTTTTTTTATCGTTACATGACGATACTCGTGGATAAGGGACACATATACATCGCTCAGCCCCCTTTGTACCACGCCAAGAACGGGAAAAAAGAGCAATATCTGTACAAGGATGAGGAGCTGGACGCTTTTCGCGCCCAGGTGGGTGAGGACAATCTTAATGTTCAAAGGTATAAAGGCTTGGGAGAAATGGATCCACAACAATTGTGGGATACCACCATGAATCCCGAAATCAGGGTGGTCCGGAAAGTAACTCTTGAGGATGCGGTTGAGGCCGATCAAATGTTTACAGTTCTCATGGGAGATAAAGTAGAACCCAGAAAGCTGTTCATTCAGACCTATGCCAGAGAGGTAAAAAACTTAGATATTTGAGTAGAGGTGGGATCTTTTGCCAGTCGCCCAGCAAGTCATTCCGGTTCCAATAGAAGATGAGATGAAGGAGTCCTACCTGGACTATGCGATGAGCGTCATCGTGTCCAGGGCGCTGCCTGATGTGCGCGACGGGTTGAAGCCGGTTCACCGGCGGATCCTGTTCTCCATGAACAGCCAGCACCTCACCCCTGACCGTCCTTTCAAGAAATCGGCAGGGACCGTGGGAGAGGTCATCAAGAGCTACCATCCCCATGGAGATGCAGCGGTATACGACGCCATGGTTCGCCTTGCCCAGGACTTCAACATGCGATATCGCTTGATTCAGGGGCATGGCAATTTCGGCTCAGTAGACGGCGACCCGCCCGCCGCTTACCGGTACACGGAAGCCAGACTGGATCCTGTCGCCATGCAGCTTCTGGAAGACCTTGACAAGGAAACGGTGGATTTCCGCCCCAATTTTGACAACTCCACGGCAGAGCCTGTCATCTTGCCTGCCAGACTCCCAAATTTGCTGATAAACGGATCGTCGGGAATTGCGGTGGGGATGGCCACGAATATCCCCCCTCACAACCTTGGTGAGGTCATTTCCGCAATCAACCTCTTGATCGAGGACCCTGAAGCTCCTGATGATGACCTGCTCCGATGTGTGCGAGCCCCCGATTTTCCGACAGGGGCGCTGATCGTGGGGACCTATGGGGCCAGGGCCGCCTATCTCACAGGACGCGGCTCCGTCACCATGCGGGGAAGAGCGGTTGTAGAAGAAATACGCGCCCATAAACAGGCAATCATCGTTACCGAGATTCCGTATCAAGTGAACAAAGCCCGACTCATCGAGCAGATCGCCGATCTGGTGAAAGACAAGAGGGTAACAGGAATCACTGATTTGCGAGACGAGTCGGACAGGGAAGGAATGCGCATCGTCATCGAGCTGAGAAGTGACGCCATTCCTCAGGTAGTTCTGAACCAGTTGTATAAACATACCCCGCTCCAGAGCAATTTCGGAGTCAATATGCTTGCCCTTATCGAAGGGGTTCCACGGATCCTCACCCTTCGGGAGATTCTTCACGCCTATCTCAGGCATCGCAGGGAAGTGGTTACTCGCAGGACCCAGTATGAAAGGCGAAAAGCGCAGGAACGAGCCCATATCCTGGAAGGGCTTCAGATCTGCCTCGACAACCTGGATGAAGTGATCCGCATCATCAGGGGCGCCTCCACTCCCGATGAGGCAAAGAAATCTCTTGTGGAGCGCTTCAAGCTCAGTGAGATCCAGGCTCAGGCGATTCTGGAAATGCGTTTACAGCGCCTGACTGCTCTGGAACGCGATAAGATCGCTGCCGAATACAAGGAACTGATCAAATTGATCGCCTATCTGGAAGAGATTCTGGGGAGCCCCCGGAGGATTGATCAGCTTATCAGGGAAGAGCTTGAAGATCTGCGCAAGAAATACGGAGATGACCGAAGGTCGGAGATCGTGGAGGAAGTCTCCTCCGATTTATCCGTGGAGGACTTGATTCCAGAAGAGGACATGGTCGTGACCATCACCCATTCCGGATATATCAAGCGGATATCTGAAACAGCTTACAAGAGCCAGAAACGCGGAGGCCGAGGGGTCCAGGGACTTTCCATGAAGGAAGAGGATTTTGTCAACCACCTCTTTGTGGCATCCACCCACGACTATCTCCTCTTTTTTACCAACAAGGGACGGGCTTACCGGGTCAAGGTGCATGAGATTCCCGAGGCGGGCAGGGCAGCCAAAGGGACCGCAATCGTCAACCTCCTCCCCATACCGCTGACGGAGACGATCAACGCGGTTTTTCCCGTGAAGGAGTTCCTGGAAAACCAGTATCTCTTCATGGTGACCAGGAAGGGCCGGTTGAAGAAGGTGCCCCTTAAGGAGTTTGAGCATCTTCGCAAAACGGGGGTGAATGCCGTGACCCTTGAAGAGGAGGACGAGCTTGTTCGTGTCCGTCTGACAGACGGGTCGGAAGAGATCATAGTAGGTACGGCTTTGGGCAAGTGCATCCGTTTCCCCGAGAAAGAAGTGCGTCCCATGGGACGCACTGCCAAAGGGGTGAAATCCATACGTTTGCGCCAGGGGGACTGGGTTGTGAGCATGGCCAACCTTGCTGACAAGAGTGAGCTCCTCACAATCACCTCCCTTGGCTTCGGAAAGCGAACTCCTCTTGAGCTCTATCGGAGTCAGGGAAGACGTGGCAGCGGCATCAAGACCATGAAAGTCGTGCCTCCTCGAAACGGCCATGTTGTGTCAATAAGGGCGGTGGACGCAGATGAAGAGTTGATGGTGATCTCCAAGGGAGGCGTGCTCATCCGCGTGAGAGTCGGAGAGATCTCGCAGCAGGGGCGAAGCACCCTTGGTGTCAGAGTGATTCGATTGGATGAAGGGGATATGGTCACAACAGTCGCATTGATCGAGAAGAAGGAAGAAGAGGAAAACATCCTGGAAGAAGGGTAAGGAGATGGCGTCAATGGCTTCCAGCCAGGTGAAGAGAATCGGCGTTTTGACAGGCGGAGGGGATTGTCCAGGCTTGAATGCGGTAATTCGCTCCCTCGTGAAAACTTCGGTGACGGAGTACGGCTGGGAGGTCATTGGGTACGAAGACGGCTTTGAAGGTTTGCTTCTCCAGAAATTCCGCCCCCTTTCCGGCTCTGATGTGAGAGGCCTCTTGCCCAGAGGGGGCACCATTTTGGGCACAACCAACCGATGCAATCCTTTTCGCTACCAGTCCGAGATTGAAGGCAGGTCCGTGGAAAAGGACATGTCTCAAACCGCCATCCAGAATTTTCATTCTCAGAATCTGGATGCCCTCGTGGTCATCGGCGGGGAGGGATCCCTCAAGATCGCCCTTGAGCTGCATCATAAAGGCCTTCCTGTGGTCGGAGTTCCAAAGACCATAGACAACGATCTGGATTGCACGGAGGTGACATTCGGCTTTTACACAGCCGTCGAGACCGCCAAAGACGCTATAGACAAGCTGCACACGACCGGCGAGAGCCACCATAGAATCATGATCCTTGAAGTCATGGGGCGCACGGCAGGATGGATCGCCCTGGAGGCCGGACTAGCCGGTGGAACCGACCTGATCTTGATACCGGAGATTCCTTATGACATAGAGGAGGTCTGCCGGAGCCTCCTGGCAAGAAAACGCTACGGTTTCGGTGTTGCCGTTGTGGCCGAAGGCGCCCGCTCCGTAACGGGAGAGACGGTGACCCATGGCACGAACGCTCTGGGGTTTGCCCGTTACGGTGGAATAGGTTACAAGCTGGGCGCGGAAATAGCGGAGCGAACCGGCCTGGATGTTCGGGTGACGGTATTGGGACATCTGCAGCGAGGCGGCTCTCCTTGTGCTTATGACAGGATTCTTGCCACCCGATTCGGGGCTCAGGCTGCCCATGCCGTGGCTTCCGGCAAATTCGGGGACATGGTCGCACTCCACGCATTTCGAGTAAATACCGTTTCCATAAAGCGGGCTGTCGCAAAAGTCAAACTGATCCCTCCCGACAGTGAGCTGGTGCGAACGGCAAGAGACATCGGAATT
This sequence comes from Armatimonadota bacterium, assembly GCA_016183865.1. Classification (GTDB taxonomy): domain Bacteria; phylum Vulcanimicrobiota; class JACPDT01; order JACPDT01; family JACPDT01; genus JACPDT01. The sequence continues at coordinate 17,972 of JACPDT010000016.1, forward strand.
TCCTTCGGCGACCCCGCAGGCGTCCCGTCATCTGTTGCCCTCACAGGAGCCCCATAGGAGAATCTCCCCAAAGTTAACTTCCTCTACAATGAGGGTATATATAAACGGCACTCCATACCTATTTAAGAAAAGAGTCGATATCTACTACTACAGCGCGACATGTAATCTGAGGGGTGACGCCAGAGGCTGGGGGCCCTAAGGCGCGGAGCAAACTGGGTCCCGCTGGGGGATGGGAGTTTGCGAGCACCGTGGGCTGCCGCAGGCGGCAGGACCCCGAAGCGACAAAAACCGCGCTGTAGTACTACCCAAAAGGGGCTCATTATGCTCAAGAACATGCGAATCGGCACAAAGCTGTTATTGAGTTTCTTTTTCATAACAGCAATTCTTGTATTGGTCGTGGGCTACCGCGGCTACGAGACCGCCAGGAATAATCTGAACTCTCAGATCACCGATTCCCTCACATTGGTCACTGAGGCTAAAGAGGGACATCTTGTCTCTTTCCTGGAGAACGCCAAGAGAAGGGCAGTTGATTTCGCTTCTGACGGGTTCGTCCGGGACAGCGTCTGGAATGTCCTCAAAGGGGACAAGGATGCGGCGGTTTCTCTCACCAGGCACCTCGCCAGGAATGTGATCACTCTTGACCCTACCCTCTGTGGAATCCATATCGCGACACTGAGGGGGCGCATTATCGCTTCAACCAGCACCCGGGACATCGGTGGAGGCGAGTCACTGGACGGCTACTTCAGAGAGGCCCGCAGATTGCCTTACGGCTCAGCTCATCTGAGCGATGTGTTCTTTTGTCATTATTTCGGTACCAAGGCGCCGGTTATCTCCGTTTCTGCGCCCATTATGGACAAGAATACGGGCAAAAGGCTCGGAGTCTTGATCAATTATGTAAAAATGAACCAACTGAACGACCTTCTGAGCGGCAAGCAACAGATGGTGTTGGGCACCCTTTCGGGTGAAAAAGGAAAACCCGATACTCTGGAAATGTATCTCGTGAATCAAGATGGATTCCTTATTACCGAATCCCGCCACAGCGCCGCGGTTTTGAGACAAAGAGTGGACACGGTTCCTGTTCGGAAGTGCCGCACTGGAGTGGAAATGACGGGAAGGTACGTGAATTTCATGGGAGTGCCGGTCATAGGAGCTTCGATGTGTCTTGGAAACGGCTGGACACTCCTGGCCGAAATAGACGAAAAAGAAGCTATGGCCGGAATGGAGACCCTCAAGAAACAAGCCATCTCTTCAACCATTCCGGTCGTGTTCGTGATTCTGGTCCTTGTCTATTTTCTGATCAGAGAGATCGTCAAACCTGTTCAGGATTTGACGGGAGCGGCCCGAAAAATCGGTGATGGAGATCTGTCTCAAAAGGTCAAGATCGTTTCAGGGGATGAGATCGGCTGCCTCGGCGCCCTGTTCAACGAAATGTCCGACAAGCTCCAGGCTTCCCGGGCAGCCCTTGAGGAGAGAACCGGTGAGCTCAGCCGGACCGTAGAGGCGATCGGAAAACTGAACGAGGAGCTTATGAGAAGACAGGGTTTTCTGGACTTTCAGCTCGATCTGGCCAACAAGATTCAGACAAGCATCCTTCCCAATGACTATGAGAGCGGCGAAGTCTCCATTCATGCAAGACTCTGCCAGGCCTCGGAAGTGGGAGGGGATTTTTTTCAGATCACGGAGATGGACGGAAACCGCGTAGCCTTTTTTGTCGGGGACGTCATGGGAAAGGGAATCGCCGCTGCCCTTGTCATGACCATGATGATGAGCATCCTGCCGAAGCTGGTCCTTCAGCTCAAATGCCCTGCCGATGTCCTGAAGAGCGCCAATCGCGACCTTTTCGAGAGGCTTGGTTCCGATCCCATGGCATTTGTGACCGTCCTGGCAGGTATTCTTGACAAGACCACAGGGAAGCTGCTTTGCGCCAGCGCAGGCCATGAGGAAGGGGTCGTCCTGAGCAGCTCCGGCGAAACGAGAGCAATTTCCCCCGATGGAATGGTTCTGGGCGTCATTCCGGATCCCGCGTACACGGTTCAGGAGTTCTTTCTTACCGGCAGTGACAAGGTCGTTGTATACACAGATGGGATCACAGACATGCAAAATGCCGGGGGGGATCGTTTCGGCGAAGAGCGCTTCATGGCTTCTCTCTTGAAGGCAAGGCAATCACCTTCAATAGTCCTGATCAACCAGATTCTTGCAGATGCCGCCGTTTTTCTGAAAGAAGAAAAACTTGCGGACGATATTGCCCTATTGGCCCTCGAGATGGCGCCGCATTTTGTCGGAAAGACCCACCCTCACGAGGGACCTTCCGCGGCCCTGCACGAGTTGCAAGGGCAAATCGCCCGAAGGTGATCGAAGTGATAGATTCCGGATCCGTGACGGTCGGAAAAGGTGAAATGGAGCGCATAATTTCCCACAAATTCCACCTTCAACCCCCAGAGATCCAGGGGGACCTTTTCCTCATCAAGGATTTTCTTTTTGGTCCATTCGTCCACACACGTCGCGCACGGGCAGTTCTGCCTGAGGAATCTGAAACTATACAGGCTCACATGGTCGTCCTGCCAGGCAATCTGAAGCTCTCTATTCCCTTTTTTCTTGATGGAAGCAGGCTGATTGGTCATCACACCGAAAAAGTCTGCCTTTGGGCTTCCGGCTCTTCCTCGATCAAGATCGGGCGATAGGTCGTGTTTCGCATGTAGATCTGGGACGCCAGACCCTCGGCAATATGCAAGTAAGCCTTCGAAGACGGGGCGTCCGGGTCGGCGATCAGCACAGGCGCCCCCTGATCGGCATGCTCCCTGATGCTCCGATCGAGAGGGATCTCTCCCAGGAAGGGAATATTGAGCTTCTCCCCCGCCTCGGACACGATTCCATGGCCGAAGATCTCCTCCCTTTGTCCGCAATGGGAGCAGATGTGATAGCTCATATTCTCGATCAAGCCCAATACATGTACATGGGTCTGCTCGAACATTCGATAAGTCTTCATGGAGATGGTGAGCCCTACATCCTGGGGAGTGGAGACGATGACCGCTCCGGTGACGGAGACAGTTTGGACCAGAGTAAGGTGTACATCTCCCGTCCCCGGCGGCATATCCACCAGGAGATAGTCCAATTCCCCCCAATCCACGTGATGCAGCGATTCCTGAATCGCCTTATGAGCCATGGGGCCTCGCCAGATGAGAGGCTGGTCGCCACGGGCCATGAAACCCATGGACATGAATTTCACTCCATGAGCCGTGGCAGGAATAATGCGCCCCTCCTCGTGGAAGAGCTCTTGATTTTTCGTCCCCATCATGATAGGCACCGTCGGCCCATAGATATCCCCATCCAGGAGCCCCACCCGGGCCCCATATTTCGCCAGCCCCACCGCCAGATTCACGCAAACCGTAGACTTGCCCACCCCCCCTTTTCCGCTTCCCACCGCCACAATGTTCTTGACCCCGGGGAGCGCCGACTCACCGTAAGGCCCTTGTCCACTTGTCGTCGCTTCCCCTCGCCGAGGAACTCCCCCTTCAAGGGGTACCTTCCCCTGCATTTCTCTCCCTTGAGGGGGTACCTTCCCCTGCATTTCTCTCCCTTGAGGGGGTACCTTTCCTTGCATTTCTCTCCCTTGAGGGGGGACCTTCCCCTCAATTCCTCCCCCTTCCAGGGGGAGGTTAGGTGGGGGTGCCACCCCGCTCACTTCGCACTTCATGGCAATATCCACAGAAGACACGCCCGACAGAGCCCTCGCAGCCTCTGCCGCCTCATCGCGGATTTTGTCCTTCGTGGGGAAAAGGGGAACAGGAAAAACCAGCTCAAAACTCACAAGGGAATCGCGAACCTGGACATTACGAACACATCCGAGTGATACTATGTCATTCCCGAGGTCGGGATCCCTTACCTTGCCCAAGACCGAGAGCACATCTTTCTCTGCAATGTTTGCAACCATAGCGAACCTCATTTCGTCCCAGGTTTATAATCATGCCTTTGGCACAAGACTCTACTTTTCCTCTATCATTCCCCCCTGCCGCCACACCAGGATTTCCTCCTCCTCGGCGGGGAGACCCTCCGCTCCTCCTTCCCCTCCCCCTTGACGGGGGACCGCCTCTGCTCCTCATGGAAGATTTCACCCTGACCCCTACAAATCGCTGGATTCCTCCCCCTTGATTGGGGACCGCTTCTGCTCCTTCTTCCCCTCCCCCTTGACGGGGGAGGCTGGGTGGGGGTGACTCTCCCTCGCGACCGTCCCACGTCGTTCCGCGTGGGGCGACCCCTTCTATGCCCGGTCAAGACAAGTCTCGCCATCCTTCCCTGACAGCAGCAAGAAACAGAAAGAAGGAATCATTTTTCTCTATCAAGAACATGTATGATCTAATAAATCATGTAGTATTGACTCTAAAAATCAATACAACAGGGAACCCAGATCTCTGTTGCTTCTCAGGATGATTGTGTGATAGGGAGGGATCGCATCGCCCATGAGAACTTCCAGAACAGTCATAGCCATTCTCGTCATTTTCCTGCTGTCTTTCGGACTCAAGACAGGCCCTGCTTTTTCCGCCGATCAGGCCTTCCTGGGGGCTGTGAGGGAATTATCCGGTGTGGTCTCTCCTTCAGGGACCTTCTCGGCCCCACCCGTAGCCCCCATTGCCCTTGCCCCGGGAGAAAACTTCTATCTTGTTTTCTGGGCCGGACCCCTTTCCACAAACATGACTTTCAGCTCAGCAGTAGTCACCATCCCACCAGGCTTCGTCACCAATGGAAGGGGATCAGGAGTATCCGTTCCCCCCGGAAGAACAGGCGCCATCCCGCTTACTCTGACATCATCGGCGAACGCATCTGCCGGCGCCACGTGGTTTGCCGCCATCGGAGTGCGAGCCCCTCTTGTGCAGGGAAGCCAAACAGCCACAGCCCAGTCGCAGAACACGGCAGGCTCTGCATTCACCGCAACGAGTCCTACCCTCACAGTCGCCTCACCTGACATCGCCGTAACCCTTCTCCCCCCTCAATCCACGGCTCAAACAATAGCAACTCTCACCTCAGCATCGCTCAATGTCTTGACCCCGAGAGACGGCGCGACCAATGTTCTCCAGCCGGTCCAGTTTACCTGGCAGTCGGTGCCTGATACCGTGAAATACCGCATTCTGGTCTCCGACAAGTCCGATCTTTCAAAACTGTATGCTCAGTGGGAAGTCCAGGGTGGGGCCACCACTTCCTACTACAATCCCTTGAATGACCCCCAGACTCTGGCACTGTCTTCCGGAACCCAGTATTATTGGAGAGTGCAGGCCCTGGACGGAGCAGGACGGCTTCTGGCATCGAGCTCGATCCTGAAATTTCAGATTCAAGGAACCGCCACTTCCCAGACCCTCAAACACGATTTCGCCATAGACAAGATCACGGTACCCGCGCCCCTTGAATCGGGCGCACCCGGGAAAATAGTAGTCACTATTTCCAATAAAGGAACTTTCCCTGAATCTAATTCCTCACTGCAGCTTTTCGCAAAAGGACAACCTGCGGGCACTGTGCCTGTCCCGATTCTGAATTTGAATGAAACGAAGGAGATCACTTTTCCGTATACCGCAACTTCTCCTGGGACCCTTGCTCTGTCTGCCATTCTATCACAATCTGCAGATGAGGACATGCGGAACAATGTGAGTAATGCCACATTTACAGCCACCACCCCTCAGGTGAACCCTTCGTTGGACGTAAACAAGAAGGCCTTCATCAAAGGGGAATCGGTGGTTCAGAAGGTCACAGGATGCACTCCTGGCGGGATGCTGTATGGGCTCGTCATTAATCCGGACGGCTCTCAGGCGAAAAACGGCCCTTACGGACCCACGGATGCAGGCGGTTCCTGGTCCAGCGCATGGGATACCGGCACTGCATGGTGGCCCAACACTCAGTTTGGCCAGTACACGATTCGATACAAGGACATCACAACCGGCAAGGAAACGAACTCTGCCGCCTTTACCGTCGTCGCCTCTTTTGGCTTCAATTTCCCCGAAGCACCTGCAACCGGTGCATATAACGTCAAACCCGGCGCCACCATGCTTGCCAAGGTGTCAGGCTCCACGCCCGGCGGAACGATTCAAGCCTACAGCGGCCCTACCACTGGCCCGCAAGAGACGGCGCTCCGTGGCACGGCAAACGTAGTGGCGACTGGAACAGCAGATTCATCCGGAAACGCCGCCTTTACTTTTACACCAACTGCGCCCGGATACTGGGTCCTGTGGTTTGTGGACACGAGTACCGGAAAAAAGAGCAATATCGGAAATTTTACCATCTTTGTCCACGAGCTGATCCTGACCCCGGTAAGCCTTGTGCCCGATCCCCCTTCCATCAATTCCCAGGCGATCTGGACCGTTCGGGTGACAAACGGAGGAGGCTACACGGAAACATGGGCGCCCGTTCAGTTCTCGGTTGATGGAACCGTTCTTGCAACGCAATATGTCAAGTCCCTGGCGCCTGGCGCAAGCCAGGATGTGACATTCCCCTGGACCCCGATCGTGGTGCGTTCCTACTCCTTTGAAACGGCTGTGGTTCTGGGCGATGACATCGAACAGGGAAACAATAAAGATATAAGAAGCATAAGCGCCGCCTTCGCAGGGCCAGCCACCCAATCTGCAGCTCTGGGAACCGAAGACACAGGTGCTTTTGGACGGGCTTTTCACCTGTACGGAGGCACGCCCGTTTTGGGAAACTCCTGCGATCGGGGCGGAGGGACTGGAAGCCACCAATGGGGACCCGGCTGGACTCAGGACTTTTGCGGAGGATCTGCAGGAGATTCGGCACTCATGCAGCCTGCAGATCAATCCAACATCTTGTGGGTCCATGGCACCATGTGGCAAAAATATCGAAGCGGAGGGCCGGACAAGTACGGATACCCTCGAAGCAATGAGCTTCCCATCCCCGCGTCTCCGAAAGGGACCAGTGGGGTTTATCAGTTGTTCCAAAAAGGCATCATGGTCTGGCACCGTAACGGCCCCAAAGCAGGACAGGTGTTCTGGACCACTTACGACGTAGGACAGGCATGGATCGCCAAAGGGGGCGCAGGCGGACCCCTTGGATTCCCCATAACGGAAGAGTATTCCTGGAACGGAACCCCTACACAAAACTATGAAGGCGGCTACATCACCTGGACCGGCCAGGCCAATGTGACCATTTACAAAAAGCCTGGTGAGTTGCGCGTCAGCAAAGGGATCTGGATCAAAGAGCCCCCTGTGGAAATCGGCAAGTATTTCGATATGCAGTACTGGGCCAAGAATTACGGGGATGAGCCTATCCGCGTCAAGATGCTCATAATGGCCCTACGCGGCCCGGGAGGGGAGAACATTGATCCGGTCCAGGACCTCTCGGCCAGGACCGTAGGTCCTGGAGAAGAAGTCCAGGTCTTTGTAGCCATACCGAACCTGGGAATCCCTAGAAAACCCGGAGTCTACACAGCCTTCGCCAGCTATCAGGACTTCTCTGGAAACTGGCACGAACTGTCTGCAGGGGAACCGGGAACACTGGCCAGTCGTGGATTCGGAGTCTCCCTACCCGCCATCGCCATTGCACAGGCGCCTGCTGCGCCTCCGCCTGTTACTCAGCCAACCCCTCAATCCGGCCAACCGGCCGCAACCGGCTCAGAAGACACCGATGCCTTCGCCAAAGCATTTCAATTGTATGGTGGAACACCGGTTCTGGGCGTTTCAAAAGGCCCCAGCCACCCCTGGGGAGAGGGCTGGGTCCAGGACTTCGCCGGAGGCTCTGCAGGCGACTCCGCTCTGATGCAGCCCAAAGATCAGGGCAAGATTTTGTGGGTCCATGGAAGCATATGGAACCAATACAAGATCGGCGGCCCCACAAAACACGGGTATCCCAGGGGAAATGAAGAACCCGCAGGAACCTCCCCCTCCGGGACCACTGGCGTCAAACAGGAATTCGCCAACGGAACTCTCTACTGGATGCAGAACGGACCTCACACAGGGGAAGTCTCACGGCTTTACGGAGGGATCCGGGACACCTGGGCCGGGACCGCAAGTAAACTCGGCTTCCCTCTGGGAGAAGAAAAACCCTGGCGAAACGGAAACCGCCAGGATTTTGAAGGCGGATACATTTACTGGTTCGCAGGCAAAGGAAACATTGCTTACCAGGACATCAGGGATCGCTCTCTGTATAAGGCAGCCCTTATAGAGAAAAGCCCCATCCCCTCACTCCAGCCCGGCCAGGAAGCCACCGTTTGGGTGAAAGTCCGAAACACCGGAGAAGTCGCTTGGTACAAAGGCGGCCAGTACCCCATCGTACTGGGCACAGCAGCCCCCCAGGACCGAAAGAGCCCCTTTACTCACGATTCATGGGGAGGTGCCGGAAAAGACCGCCCGGCAACGATGCGGGAAGACGAGGTCCTGCCAGGTGAGGTCGCCACATTCGAATTCAAGATCAAAGCTCCCACCGAGGCTAAGACACACAAC
>JACPDT010000231.1:0-993 GCA_016183865.1 Armatimonadota bacterium
CTTTCTGTCTTCCTCGGAGCATTTCGGGATAGCTACTTTCTTGGGCATAGGCACCTCCTTCTGCCCAATATTGTAACACATATCTATTATTTTTTTTGCAGGTAGACACTAGTTCCCATTCCTGGGAGCCCCTGATCGAGTAGGACGGCCAGTTACCAGACCGCCCCCTCATAGATTCCGGCGTGCGAAACTACGGCACCGGGCTTTCGGGAATACTCGCTTCCGCATCTCGTGCTGACAATTACGTTGGCCATGCGGATCTCCGTTCGGAATCGGCGTTGAAGTTCCACGTTTGGAGCCCTGTGTGGGTCACTCGGACAACCTTTCCCATTCGCTCAGACCTGCTCTTGAAGCCCGGGCATTTCATGAAGCGACGGATGAAACTCGCCGTCTCGTATTGTCCGACTGCCAGACAAACCAGACAATACTCCGGATGGCAAAGTGTGCGACGATAGAAGCCCAGATCTCGGGTGAAGAAAGTCACAGGCGCCAACTGATGGAGCAGGGGGATGATCGCCTCATCCTTCAGCCCTTGACGACCGCAATCGCGCCCTAAGTGGCGCACCCGTATTCACCAACTTTGCAGGAGAAATCTTTGGCTGTCAGGGATGTTTTCATCCAGGACGTTCACTAACTCGCCTTGTCTACGACAAATTCAGAAGCGTGGGCTACCAGAGCCTCTCTGGCCAGTCGCACGGCCTCCGCGATGGCTTCTTTGGTCAGCTTGCCGTGCCACTCTTCTGCAATGGCTTCCCAGGCCATTCCACCGGCAACTTGGTCAAGAACATCTGCCACCAAAATGCGAGTATCGCGAAAGGTTGGAGCTCCGTGGCAGATTTTCGGATTAGCCACAATGTAACGTCCCAAGGTTTTCGGTTCCATAGCATCATCTCCCATCGTCCTGTGGCTGTGCAGAACGCAAAGTCCATCCCTGCCGCCCGCAGAATCTCCAGCTACTTGAATTATAACAAGAGCTGAAGGTATTGGCAAGGG
>JACPDT010000231.1:1030-4480 GCA_016183865.1 Armatimonadota bacterium
CCTAAATCCACCGCCTGTTTCCCGAGGGCTTATTCCTCCCCCTTGAGGGGGGAGGTCAGGTGGGGGTGACTGTCCCACACCTGGGAGTTTTGTCAAGAAAAAGGCATAATTGCGTGGATTTCTCGCAAATCTTGCGGCGAAGCCCGAACCCAGGGAATATCCAAGACACCCTGGAGCTTCTTTCCGGAACCACCGGACCGCCGGCTCTCGCCTTGCGCAAACGGCAGTCACGAAGATGGGGCTCAGGACGCCGAGGGCTCCCCCAGAGACTGACGTCAGCCCGCGCCGCTAACCAAACATAACATCCTCCTTCGTGCCTCAAGCAGCCAGTCAAAGGACGGATGACAACCCGCTGCCAGGCGGATGATCAAATCACGAGCGTGAGAAAGAACCATGCACGCAACACAAATAAGCTGAAAACGGATCGCCTTGAGACGCTTCGGAATCCAGGATTCTCCCAAGGCCAGACGCTTCATAGCCGAATTCAGATTATATGCCAAAACCGCAATTCCATTGCAGCATGGATTCCAATGGCGGCAGTTGTGGGGTATGTGACATTTACTCCTGTTGACTGGAGGCGCCCGGGCTGCAATGCTTATCTGGGCAAGACTTTTGACGTCAATTTTTGTCCGCGATGCGGCGACCCCTTCAAGGGGTAGGTCACACCTGAATGAACTTGTCCGAAACGTTGATCAGATTCATCAAATCCACACGATCACTTACTTCCACGCCGGAGACGAAGTCCCCCTGACAGTTGGTGCAGCGCTCGATACAGGTCTTGCAGATTTTTACCGAGGCCCCGAGGCGCATGGATTCCAGAAGAAGCTCGCGCAGGTTCGTGTACCCAACGGGGGGATTGATCCCCTTAAGGGCAAGCTCCATACCCTGGCTCATAAGGAAGATCGTAACATTGTCGCAATATGCCACATAAGTCATGGCGAGGTTCAACATATGCCAGGTGGTGTCCGTCCCGTCATAAGGACGCTTGGTAAAAAGAAACAGAACTTTCAGATCCCTGGATGTCTTGTTCTCCAAAGAGGCACACCTCATTGCAATGCGTTTGTATTACACAGGTATTTCGCAAGAAGTGAAGCTTCTCCTGCAAAGTGCTTTGCGCAGGTTCACTTCACGAAAACGAGAGTCGCCAGGACCTCCAGATGGGCGGTCTGTGGGAAGAAATCCAGTGGTGTCAGATCCGAGAGACGGTACCCTGAAAGGGAGAACCTGCGCACATCCCGGGCCAGTGTCACGGGATTGCAGGAAAGGTAAAGGACCCGCTCCACCCTGGTCCGGGCAAGAGCCGCTATGACCGCATCATCACAGCCCGATCGGGGAGGGTCCACGAGAGCCACCTGCGCAGTTCCAACCTTCTCGATGAGGGAGGGCAGCCTCTTCTCCACGGATCCTGCATAGAACCGCGCATTTTGTATCCCGTTATGGTGAGCGTTCTTCCGGGCAAAGGAGACTGCCTCCTCGGAAACATCCAGCCCCGTGACCCTTTTGGCGGAAGAAGACAGGAAAAGTGAAAAAGTTCCAACCCCGCAGTACAGGTCCAGGAGGTGCTCCGTCCCCGAAAGACACGCCTTTTGCGCCACGAGGTCGGCGACTTTTCCGAGGATCCCGGGGTTGACCTGGAAAAAAGACACAGGCCCGAAAGACAGACGGACATGGCGGACCGTCTCGGTGAGTCCCTCCTCTCCCCGGAGCAGTCGTGTCTCCGGACCGATGACCACATTGCCCGGGTTGCCGTTTATGTTGAGAAAAACGGCGGCGAGAGCTTCCAGTCTCTCTGCAAATCGAGAAACCACCTTTTCGAGATCAGGGGTACCTTTCGTGAGCACCGGCATGACCGTGAGTTTGCCGGCAGCCACCGATACTCTGGAAATCAAGTGTCTTGCAAGCCCTGACCCTGAAACTTCATCATAAGGGTCCCATCCCATATCCTGAAAAATAAGGAGGGCCGCGTCCAGGGCCAGGTTATTGGCTTCGTGAGAGATGGGACAGGTGGAGACAGGGACCAGCCTGTGAGAGGCGTGGGCGTAGAAACCCAGGGCAAGGCGATCGTTGTCGTCACGGCCCACCACGGTCTGCATCTTGGCCCGGTAGTGCCAGGGATCGGGTGAAGGCAGTGGCTCATGGATCACGGGATCTTGAACTCCACCATGATGGCGAATGATCCCGAGAAGCATCCGCTTTTTCTCCTGAAGCTGGTGAGGATAGTCCAGCATCTGCCACTGGCATCCCCCACATCTTGTAAAAACTGGGCACCGGGGTTGGGTCCGCCCGGGACCGGGCTCGCGGATCCCGAATATCTGAGCGGTCACGTAGTTTCTCTTTGCGGACAGAATCCGCACTTCCAGAACATCCCCGGGGATGGCAAAGGGAACAAAGACCACCTGTTTGTTGATCCGCCCGATACCGGCGCCTCCAAAGGCCATGTCGCCGATCTCGACCGTTGCCCGGCTACCCTGGATGATGACAATACCTCCCATCCTCCAGGACGACCCCGCCCCTGCCCATGAGGCTTGCCAGATGAACTTCCACTGTACCCCTGGCGAGTCCATACAGGGCCGGATCGAGGTCTCTGTAAACCCACTCCATTACTTCATCCACTGTGGAGCATCCGAGAGCAAGAGCCTCCTTGATCTGGTTCTCCCTGTCCTGTCTGTGACGGAGGTACTCCTCTACCGTCCTCTTAAGGGGCACAGGAGGGCCGTGACCGGGGAGAATCCATTCCTCATCAAGGGTCAACAACAGGGAAAGTGAAGTCCGGTAAAGATCCAGATCCCCCTCGGGAGGGAAGAGGGCCAGACTTCCCCGACCCAGCACCAGATCCCCTGTAAGGACAATCCCTTTCCCGCTCAAGACGAAACAGAGATGGTCCCTGGCGTGCCCGGGCGTATGGAGGCAGCGAAAGGAGAACCCTTCAATCTCAACCATCGCGCCGTGACTGAGTTCTCGATCCAGAGGGACGGCGCCGCCGGGAAACCCGCAGACAGGGACTTGCAACGCCTTCGACAAGGCAAGGGCGCCCGCCGCGTGGTCCGGATGACTGTGGGTAAGAAGGATAAGAGAGACTCTTCCCCCTACGGAGCGAATTTCGTGGAAGATCACCTCCCGATGGATCGGAGAGTCCGGCCCGGGATCAATGACCACCATTTCTCCTCTGGGGCGGCGCCCGATCAAATACGTATTCGTTCCCTCCAATGTTGTGAGGGAAGGGTTCGGGGCCGTAATGGTGATGATCCCGTGGGGCGGACAGAACATGGAATCCCTGCTTTCGACTCTCTAGACCTATTTCGCCCTGGAATGAAAGGGTCCTTTCGGATCAGCAATGGAGACGGCAGCGCGCCGAAATTGAGACGCCAGTCCATAGGTTTCAGAGCGGGGAAATGTCCGAGAAAAACGGTAGGCCGCAAGCACAAACTGGTGGGCTTTTTGCCACACCAC
>JACPDT010000027.1:0-1397 GCA_016183865.1 Armatimonadota bacterium
AAACGGATAACAAGAGAAGTGTTACGAAAAAGAGGACAACTTTTCTCAAACTATTATCCCTCCTTTATATTTTGTCGGCTTTCAGCGATGATGCTGAAGCAATCGGATACGTATTTCGGTCACCGTCCCCAAACACCTGCCTCCTCGCCCGACCGGCGAGGAGGCAGGTGGTGGTGGAGAGCAGATGAAAGGCCAGTGTTGCCTACTTAATTGTTATTGTCAGCTTGCTTCCCGACGCGACCGTGGGGTTGAGTATGACAGGCGTGAATACCGGAGCCGTTGTCGTTGTTATCGTCGCATCGGTTGTAGTAGTCGTTGTTGTAGTCCCATCGGTTGTTGTTGTCGTTGTTGCGATAGTCGTGGTGATCGCGGGCGGCGGCGGCGCCGAGCTTGTCGTGGTTACAGTCCCCGTGCTGGTGAGTGTCAGCGTACCGAAGGAGTCCACTTTGACGGCACTGATGTAATCTGTGGGCGCCCATGTATCCACATAGACGGAGGGACCGACTCGAGGCGGAGCTCCTCCGGGAGGTGGGCCGCCCGCGAAGATGTCGCCTCCAGGTGGGGGAGTGCCGCCGGGGCGCGGCCCGCCTGCAGGACGAGTTGTGCCTGCTGGTGTTTCTCCACCAGCCGGTGGAGTGCCGGCTGGTCGCTCGCCCCCTGCCGGAGGGGTGGTACCTGCAGGAGTCTCACCCCCCGCGGGCGGAGTTCCTGCTGGGGTTTCGCCGCCTGCCGGTGGGGTTGTGCCTGCTGGGGTCTCGCCACCTGCGGGTGGTGTCCCGCCAGTGGCGGAGGATGCCTTGGGTTTGCCCTTGTCGCCACCCGGAGCAGGGCCTTTGGGCGCGGCAGCCTTCACATCCGATTGTTTCTCAACCGTCGGAAGCGCTCCAGGGCGGACAACGATGACACTGTCCCTGGGAACGACGACAGGTGGAATTCCCGGTACGGAAAGTGCCATCATCCCCGTTGTCAGCGTTTGGGTGACTCCTGCGGCAGTCACATTGGCACTTCCGAAGTAGCACTTGCAGACCGTAGACCCTATTGCATCCAGAACATCCATGCCTATGATGGTTCCTCTGGCCGCCATGACTGCGGTGGGGGAGGATATCTTGAAATTGCTGGTCACTTTGTCTTTTGGTTTTGAGACATGGGCCAGAATTTTGCCCTGGTGAACCTTTACCTCCACTGTTCGCTGGGTTCCATCCATCTGGAACTTGGAAACTTCCACAATGGAGTTGGCGCCGAGCTTGAATATGCTCTCATCCGCAAGCCTGATATTGCCCTGCGAAGCCTCTTCCGTCCTGGCCTTATCGCCGTCAAAAAGCAGTCTGGAAGCGAAAATTTTGGACCAGTTCGATTCCCCCTGCTTCTGAGAGGAGACGGTACCGGTAACCCGGGTG
>JACPDT010000027.1:1408-17295 GCA_016183865.1 Armatimonadota bacterium
GGCGCCAGCAACAAGGCCATTGGCGCCAGAAACAGACTAAACCGCCGAATTATGCGCACTACGCTGGACATGGATATCCACCACTCCCTTCCTGAATTCCTGAAACTCCTGATCCTCAAGAAATCCATTAATTCTATATACACCCACTTTCTGCACTTTTCCTTTTAGGTCCACTTCCCCCAAAGGAGTTGCCCAAATATGGTCTTTAACCAATTCATATGTGGCGGAGCTCGCAATGATCGGGCTCTCCAGTTGTCTGCTGAGTCCCTGGAGTCGAGAGGAGGTGTTGACAACATCCCCGATGGCAGTGAACTGCTTGTGGCCGCTTCCGATGGAGTGGCCGCCGACGACGCCCATGGATATGACCCCGGTATGGACGCCGATTCCCATCTCAAAGACAGGTCTTTTCTCCATGATCCACTTTTCCCTTAGGATTTCCAGCTCATACTGCATGGCCAGAGCCGACTTCACGCCAAGGAGTGCATGATCTTCTCTTTGTTGTTGGGAATAATGCTCGATGGCGCCGAAAACGACCATCTGAGCATCCCCCTGGAAGTCGAAACGATATCCGCGGAACTGGCTCCATGCCTTGGTCATAGCCTGGTGGAACTCATTCACGATCTCGATCATTTCTTTGGATTCTTTCTGCTCCGACAGGGTGGTGAAACCTCGGATATCGCAGAAAAGGACAGTAGCCTCCACATCGCGATTGACGCTTTCCCCTGCGATGATTCTCTCCACTACGATGTCAGGTACAAAATCTTTGAAGGTCCGGCGCACCAGTATTTCCACATAGGCGATGATGGCGATCGTCACGGCTATGATGCAAAGAATCTCGGCGGCAATGGGCATCCACAGAGAGTTGAGGAAAAGTACGGCCGAGCCGATGACCACGACGCCCGTGGCTGCCAGACCAAGGATCGCACACAGCCACGTTTTGCGTACCCTTGCATAGAGAAGCCCGAGTCCCACGCCCAGAATCGAAATAAAGATCATCTCAGCGTACCGTGCCCTGTGATCGCTTCTCCCGAAGATGCTTCGAATCTCAGAACCTGTCAGCATGGATGCGAAAATATTGATATGGCATTTGATTCCATACAAGTTTCCCACAGGGGTTGTTTTCATGTCCTCGATGGCAGGGGCTATGGGGCCGACAAAGACGATCTTGTCCTTGAACTCTTCCACAGCATAATCCTTGGGCATTTGAATCGCTTCGTGAAACGGGATGGTTATCGCGGTCATGGCTGCATCCATTTCGGAAAGGCCGTATTTATATACATAATAATATGCTTCGTCCATGTCTTGCTGCAAAGGGACTTGTTCCGCCCCGATGCGGATCGTCCCCGACGGCTCATGGAATCTCGCTTCCTCCGGATTCAACCCTTTTGCCCAGCAGAAAAGGACCAGATCCGCATGTCGGTACTTATCCACACCGTTCAAAGCAGTCAAGGGAACTCTTCTGGCGATATTGTCGTAATCGAAGGCAAAGGACACAAGACCGAAATTGCTCTCGGAAACCGCTCTGCGGATGCGGGGAACCGGATAGGTCAGGGAAGCGCTCATTCTCTCCTCTTGACTCAAATTCTGACCGATCTCCTCGCGATCAGCCATAGATTCGTACTGCTTGTGATCGAAATGATAAGCCAATAACCTGTTGTTCTTGCGCGCCAGAGCGGCGGCGAAAATCTCATCAGAGCCCATGTGAGGGCACTTACCTCCCTTCGCGCGGCACTTATCCACTTCCAGTTGTTCACGGCTGTCCGAAGAATAGAGGAAGTCGAAGAAAACCGCCTTGGCGCCGCCGGCGTCCAGAACATCAAGAAGCTGGGCATAGTATTTTCTGTCAAAAGGGAAGGCGCCCAGGGTTTCAATTGTCTCTTCCGTAATACCTACGAGGCGGATGTTCTCTCTTGCAGGGCGTCTGAGGCGGTTGCTTGACTGAGAAAGGGCTTGCTGGCGCATAAGGGTGTCGTACCAACGGTTGTCCTGAGAGTTGATGAAAGTGATGATATCGGAAAGAAAGGGAATCCCCTGCGCCCTTTTTTCCGACAAAGGCAGGCGGGTCAGGCCCATGGCAATGCAAATGGGTGCCGCCAAAAGCAATGAAACCGCATAGAGGCGTTTTCTCTCGAAGAAAGCCAGCAGCTTCTTCAACATGAGCAATTGAGCCTTCCATGTGCCGGGTGAATGCTCATTTCCCCCCCCATTCCCTAAAGATATAATATTTCGCGTATAAAGTCAAGTAGTCCTCCCAACCATTTTTATCGGCTTTTGGGAAGGACAAATTCAGTCCTTGCCTGGATGAGCTTCCTGTCTATTTCCTTGATTCTCTCCTGCTCTTTGAGCCAGAATTCCGGATCTTTCAACGCATTCAGCTCTTCAACAGTTTTTCCCAGTTGTTCCACCCAGGTGTAGTATTTGAGGTTATGCCAACGATCCCGATTATTGCGCGTTCCCTCCTGGATCCAGTCAAGGCCTGCTCCATGAAAGATGCTCTGAATTCGAGTTTTCGCCTCGTTCTTGTCCATCTTTCCTTGCTCCTTTGCGAGGTCCTCCAGAACAGAGTAGTAGCGATCCACGGAATCTGTGGCGACTGTGACCACGATTTCCTCTTTGCCCAACTCATAAAACCTGGCCGTCTTGATGGCGCCAAGGACATTGCAGATGCCCGAGATCCCGAAGAGCCCCTGCAGGCTCTTCGCCGTCCCTTCGGAGATGCCGTAGCTCAGCAAGGCGTCCACTCCGGCGTCTTCGCTAAAGACTTGCAACCCCTTCTTGCACTGGAGATCGCTGATGCACATCAGGGCATCCATGTTGTGCACATTATGGATCCATGTCACGTGCTTGTCTCCGATTCCCTGGATGTCGTGCCCCCCAAATCCGTTGTTGTAAAGTGTGGGGCATTGGATCGGCTCCAGACCTACGGTCCTCGCATCAGGGAAGACCTGTTTGATCCGATCGCCGGCAGCAATCGTTCCCGCCGAACCCATGGCCGAAACAAAGGCGGCCACCTTGCCCTTTCCGATGCCTTCATTCTGAATCTGTCCTGCCATCTGGATGATGCTGTTTCCGGTTACGTGATAGTGAAAGCGGTAGTTGCCCATCTCGGCGAACTGATTCAGAATCCTGTTCTTCGGGTCCTCTTTCAACTCTTTTGTCTTGTCGTAGATCTCCTTGACATTGCTCTCGCAGCCGGGGGTCTTGATGTATCGGGCGCCATAGCACGCGATTTTCTCAAAACGCTCCGCGCTCATCATTTCAGGGAGAACCACAAGGGAATCGTACCCGAGTCGGGGACCCACCCAGGCCCCCCCAATGCCGTAATTTCCCGTGGATGGCCACACAAGGGTGTCGCGCCCAGGGACAATCTCTCTCTCCAGTTGTTTTTCCATGGAGATGGAATAAGCTGCGCCCACTTTGTGACTTCCTGTCGGAAAATGACGTCCTGAAAGGACGACAATTCGGGCCTCGACTCCTGTGAGCTCCCGGGGCAGGACGACACAGCGGATTCGGCCTTTTGAATCCTTCCAATGGATGTTGTAGAGGTTCACCGGATGAAGAGGATCTTTTTCCAGTGCGGCCTCTGCCGCCTTTCTGGTCTTCTCCTCTACGGTTTCGGGGTTCAGCATTTCCTCAAAAGTCGGCCCATAGATCATTTCTGCCATAGAGAATTCTCCCTTTCTTCGTAACTACTCAGGTAGACAGGATTCAGGAGTCAGAATTCAGAATAGCCTGCGAATAGGCATCCAATCTCGTCGCTGACGTCCTCATTCTGACTCCTGCATTCTGACTTCTGACTACCTGAGCTGAATAGTTCCCTTTCTTCAGGTTGCTCCCTGGAGGAGTTCCCGTAGAAATTCTTGAAATTCCGTGGGAATTCCCCCTGAATGGCGACATTTTGCGGCAGACGGAGGTGGGTGTCTTGGCTCAAGAGGGGCTTCCGGTCCCCGAGGGCGCTTCGGATCTATTGCGATCTTATTTTGAGAGGCGCTCTGTCATCTCTTCCGAGATCGCGAGAAATTTGGGACTTCCCCTGGATTCGCAGACCCGCTCCGTTCCCGACGCGGGGCCCGCAGCGTCGTCCGATCAGAGGGCGAAATCCGGCGAAATAGTCGGTAAGATCGTTGCAGAAAGCCTGAGCAAGGGGGATTCGGCGCCCCTCAAGCGTCTGATCTCCTTCACTAGCAGGGTGAACCGTGAATTTTCGAAACTCGATGTCCCTACCGCCGCCCAATCCTTTCACGAAGAGAGCCTGCAGCTCACGAAGGGTTTCCTCCCGCCATTGAAGGATCTCGAGACCCTCCTGGATCTTTGCCAGATGAAAATGCGAAGTGAAGTGGATGCGGGATTGATGGGGCAGGCACAGCGGATGCTCGATCGCTACGGAACTCTGGAAGGCTTTCAGCAAAGCCTTGAGGCGGCGCTGGAGGCCCTCAATGAGCAGAGTCTCAAGTTAAAGTTGGAGGAGGAGAGGCTCAGGGGGCAGTAGTCAGTAGTCAGTAGTCGAGGGCTCGGAGCGGGGAAGGGACGGAAATGTCGGCTGATTACTGTTTCTCCGCGCAGATGATTTGAAAAATGGCCGGAAGCAGTACCAGCTCATCAGGGTCCTGGGACTGGAGGGCTATGGCCAGGCTCTTCACGAAACTACGGCTGTGCTTGTCCATCTCAAGGCTGTGCTTCTCCGCGAACCGGACCATGGTCTCCGCTTCCGATTGCGGCAAAAGCTCCTGAAAGAGGCCCCACGGAATTCTCGCAGCTTCGGGATGGTCCTCTCCATAAGTTAGAGTTAAAGTTTCCACTTTGAATCCCACTTCTCTCAGGACTTCCGGGATCTGATGCGATAGGAAGCGGCGCGTCCTGTAACCTCTCACCCTTGATTCAGCCAGATGGACAAGATCCATTTTCTCGTTCAACGCCAGAGGTATGGAGGAAAAAAAGAGACGATCTCCCTGGCGCTGAACTTTCCCCGCTGTGTGAATGAGCTTGATCCAGTCCAGGGGCTCGTGTACTACGGCAATGAATGAGGCGTGATGCCATGGGGGAGAAACCAGATACTCGAGCTCATCCAGATCTCCCTGCACATAGACGGCGTTTTCGGGCACGGAAGCGGGCTTTTCAGGGAGATCCACGACATACAGAGTGAATTGTTTAAGATGGGAGGCGAGACGATCGTAAACATACCTTGCAGAGGAGCGCTCTGTGAAATCTCCCCCTCCTCCGTCCACGGCGGTCCCACCCTCAGGTACGGAGGTCAGGCTCTCCGTAAGGCGAATTTTGGTCTCGGTCAGGAGAGAGGGGGCGTAAAACTTCCTGTCCTTCCAATATTTGAGACTCGTCTCCTTGTCATTCATGCCGATTCGGGGTCGGCATAACCGCGGAGGGCACCCGCGGAGGGGGTCGCGCCCGAAGGGTGGGTCGGCGTGCCGGCTGTGAGGTACTCCTTGAGGGCGGAAACGACGGTTGGATCGAAATGGGATCCCGCTCTTTCCTCGATCGTGCCCAAAGCTTCCTCAGGCTTGAACCTCAAGCTGTGGATCATATGGGAAAAAGCATTGGAGACTGCAAGGATTCTCGCCCCGACAGGGATCGCCGTTCCCTTGAGATGATCGGGCCATCCCGATCCGTCCCAACGTTCGTGGTGATGCCGAATACAGGGGATCACATCCTCGAATTCCCCCATGTCGTGGGCCATCTTCGCGCCGAGCTCCGGGTGACGGTCAGGGGAGTCCTGACCCTGCCCCGCCGCTCCTGGAAAGCTCAGCAGGGCTTCGTGCTCTATTCGAAGCTTCCCGACATCGTGCAGATACCCCGCTTTTTCCACGGCTTCCACTTTCCGCTCTTCCAGGCCCAGACGGCGGGCGAGCTGTCCCGCCAATTGCCCGACGGAAGTGGAGTGGGCGGGAGGCGCCTGAGCCCGCGCATCCACAGCCTCTGCCAGCAGACTCAGGCAGCAGCGGTACAATTTCTTTACCTGCTCATAAGCGCGGGCATTTTCTATTGCAATGGCGGCCTGATCCGCCACTGTGCAAAGAAACCGCTTCTCATCATTGGTGAAAGGGTTGGGTGCGGACATGTATGTCAGGAGCACCCCTGTCACTCTATTTTTCAGAATCAGCGGAATGGCGAAGACACTTCGGAGCCCTTCGCGCTTGCCGAACTCCTGGAAGCCGAATCTCTCATCGGTGCTCATGTCCGTCACAAGGACGGGAATGGCTCGTGTCAGGACATGCTCCGCGAAGCTGCGCTCCGTATTTGTAAGTATGTCTCTGGTGTATCCCTCCGTGACGCCGTTGTCTGCAGCAAGGGAAAGGGAGCGATCCTCGGTGTTCATGAGGACAATGGAGCAGCCGGAAGCGTGCATGGTGTGGAGAACGATGTCCACGATCTTTTGGAGCACTTTGTTCAAATCGAGAGAGGATGTGAGGAGACCCGTAATCCGGCCCAGTGTTGAAAGCTCCTGAACTTTGTTGCTCAACTGCTGCGCCAGCAATCGCTCGCGTTCCTCTCTGTTTTCCCGCTCTGCAATGAAGCTCATGAGAAATCGCAGGGAATTCTGTCCCACTATCTCCACAAATTCATCCCTTTGCAGAAGGCTGAGAGCGCCCGCGTGGGCGGTTGCCACAATGAGATCCAGGTTCGGCAAAGCCGTTATTTCTGCCAGATTGGCTGTTGTGTGAATTCCCAGGCGCGCTGCCAGTTTCAATCCGTCGGAATCGGGATCCTTGTCCGCCATCCCCTCGATCTTGATTTTCGGGTCTCCAAGAAAGAATCTCAGGACTTCTTCCCCGTCCCGCCCACCGGTCACCAGGGCGATGTGGGTGACCTCCTTTGCGCCTCTGGCCGCGCCCCGCATTTCTTCCTTGATTTTCTGCTCTTTTGATGCGGGCTTCGCCAGGACTCTGCCGATGGCTTCCATTAATTTTGTAAGATTGAAAGGCTTTACAAAATAGTCCTGGGCCCCCACTTCCCAGCCTCGGACCAGATCCTGATCGGAGGCCTTCGCAGAAAGGATCAACACAGGTATGTGCCTTGTCGTGTTGTCCTGTCTGACCCGTTTGATGAACTCAAAACCATCAATTTTCGGCAGCATGATGTCCAGAAGAATCAGGTCCGGTGTCTCTTCTTTGATCCGGGTCAGCGCCTCCTCGCCATCATAGGCAAAAACAGCCTCGTACCCTTCAGAGTCAAGATTGATTTGAAGGATGCGGGCGAGGTTTTCATCATCTTCGACTACGAGAATTTTGTTGGGCATATCCTTTTCGCGGCGATGTTTTGCAGGATGACTATATTCTTCTACGAAGAGGGGGAAATTCCTATGTATCGCCCCGGGCATCGAGCAATTCTGCGATTTCCCGAAGGAGCCGCTCCTTGCGGGCTGCTCCCGGGGCTTTAGGGGGAGAAATGACAGGGGGTGGGTCCGAGAGGGAGGGGAGAAGAAGCTCCCCGTAATTGATTCCAGGTTTGGGATCATTTCCTCCCGCACCTGCGGCCTGGTTTCTGAGGACCGTTTCCCGAAGGGTCTGGGGAAAGGATGTTGCCCCGGGCTCGGAAGGCGCGGCCTTCCCTGTGCCCCCCTCATCGTAAGCGGATAGCGGGTTCCCGGGAAGGGAGATGATTGCATTCACCCGCTCCGCACTGGGAGATGACCGCCCTGTCTTTTTCCGCTTGTAGGGAGGAAGGTCCACTTCTTACGCCTCGCAGGCTTCTTCCCAACCCATGGCGGGTTCATCAAAGGGGAGGGTATTTTGCGTGGAGAGGGTATCCCGGAGTTTCTTGACCGCCTTTGTGTGCAACTGGGAGATTCTCTGTTTGGATACCTTCATATTGCGGGCGATCTCCTCGAAGCTTTGCCCCTTATAGTAATGGAGAGTAATCAGCTCCTGCTCTCTTTCGGGAAGTGCGCCGATTGCTTGCCGCAATTGATCTCTTTGCTCGGTGAACTCCACGATCGTGTAAGGCTCTGCGGCATTCTGATCTTCCACCGTGTCTCTGACGGCGCCTTCGTCGTCGGAGCCTGCGGCTATGGGCTGATCGAGGGAAATCAAGTAAATGGTACCCAGGTCTGCGACCAGGTCATACACTTCCGAGGCCGTAATCCGCATCTCGGCCGCCAGCTCCTCTTCCGTTCCCTGGCGGCCGTAAGTGTTCATGAACTTCGCCATGGCCTTCTGCAACTCCCGGGTTTTTGTGCGTGTCCGTTCGGGGACCCAGTCGAGAGCGCGAAGGCCGTTCAGGATGGATCCGCGGACAACGGGAGTAGCATAGGTCTCAAACTTTACTCCCCGTTCCAGATCAAATTGATCAATTGCTCTTATGAGGCCAAAGACCCCGTCACTGACGAGGTCATCGAAGTCAGCCTGACGAAGGCTTCTCATCAACCGCCCTGCGATATGTTTGACAAGGGGAAGGTATTGAGTAATGAGGGCATCCCGGGTCTCCTTATTCCCAGTTGTCTTGTACTGAACCCAGATTTCCTTCAGTTCCAAACGATGCACCTCTGGAACACTTGCTTTACCGTAACCCTCCGCGGTCGCGCTCACAGGTTCTTCTTCATCTGCTGGTAGAGGAGGTTGGAAAGACCGATTCCGTCGGATTTGGCCCATTCTTTTGCCCGCTCCTGGTCCAGCATCCCCATGAACAACTCCTCATCGCGTCCGCCGCCGAGGGCATTCGACTTGGGGATAGAGCTTCGCATCTCTGTCAGCATATGAGACAAAAGAAGTGATTCAAATTCCTGACAAGCTTCCTTGAGTCGTCCCTCTTCCCTCGTCTTGGATGGCGATTGAGAAAGCGCATTCGGATCAGGATTAACAATTCCATCAATCTGCACGGGAATCCTCCTTCACGGAAGCATTCGGCTATCAGCCTCCAGCTTTCAGGTCATGCCTCGGCTGACGGCCAGGGAGCCACTTAACCCTTGTGTAACTGATTCGTCATTCTCATCATCTCGTCCGCTGCCTGGACGCCTTTTTGATTGATCTCATAGGCTCTCTGGGCCTGGACGATGCTTACCATCTCTTCCACCACATTCACATTGGATTTCTCCAGAAAACCCGGCGCCAGAAGGCCGAGACCGTTCTGTCCGGGATTTCCCTCGGAGCGGACTCCGGAGCCCGGGGTCTCTTGATACATGTTGCCGCCTATGGCCTTTAATCCGGAGGGATTGAGGAACCGGGACAGCTTGAGCTGCCCTATTTTTGATGGCTCCAACTGGTCAATCCGGGTCCCCATGATCGAGCCGTCATCCTTGATGAATATGTTGGTCACATTATCTGGAATCGTGATACCGGTCTGGTAGCCGTTTTGAGTGACCAGACGTCCCTGCCCGTCCATTTTGAAAGAGCCGTCTCTCGTGAAAGCGCGGGTCCCATCCTGCACGGTCACCTGGAAGAACCCATCTCCATTGATTGCGGCATCCAGCTTGTTCCGTGTTTCTGAAAGGCTTCCCACGGTATAGAGCTTTTGGGTGGAGGAAGACCGTACACCGAGTCCGACCTGGCTCCCCATGGGGATTTCCTGCCCCATAGCGCTCTGGAAGCCTGGCTCCCGCATAGTGGCGTACAGGAGATCCTGAAAATCCACCCTGGCCTTCTTGTATCCTGTCGTATTTACATTGGCCAGGTTGTTGGTGATTGTGTCCATATTGAGCTGTTGCGCCATCATACCCGTTGCAGCCGTATAAAATGACCGCATCATAATTGGATCAATCCTCCTTTTTTATCCCCGGACCTTTCCGGTCTCGTTCACAGACTTGGCAATCATCTGGTCTTCCTGCTGAATGAGCTTCTGGTTCGCCTCATAGGCCCGCATGATCGTCATCATTTCAACCATTTCTTTGACAGCATTCACATTGGACATTTCCAGGAAGCCCTGCTTGACCCGTGCCTGGCAGGGCATGGGGGCGGAGGTCTCCGAAGGCACGAAGAAGCTGTCCCCCGTTTTCTTAAGAGTCTGAGGCTGAACGAATCTGGTCAAAGCAAGCCTGTCAACGGGCTTGCCGTCAACCGATACGGTTCCGGTTTCATCCACGGCGAAATCCTTTCCTGCCAGCTTGATGGGTCCCCTCTGGCCGAGAACCAGGTTCCCGTCTTTCGTGGCCAGGAAACCGTCCTTGCCGAGGTTGAAAGCCCCGTTGCGGGTGAACTTGACCCCATCTCTTGTCTGAATATTGAAGAATCCGTCCCCATCAATGGTCAGGTCAAAGGGATTTCCTGTGTTCTTTACCGAGCCCTGGGTGAAATGAGTCGCCGTGCGGTGAATCAATTGTCCCCGCGGGGCCGCTGCCTGGTTTCCTCCCGCCTGGAGGAAGCCGGCCTGGGAGAACTCGTTCATTCCCATCTCGCGATTCAGCATGCCGTCAAAGGAAGTGATGAGAAGCGAATCCTTTTGAAAGCCCGCTGTTCCCACATTGGCCAGGTTGTTTGCGATGACATCCTGTTTCGCCATCATTGCCAGCAATCCCTGAGTGGCGATTTCCATCCCGTTATACATCCACTCTGTCCCCCTTTTTTTATAGAGAGTGCACGCGCAGACTTCTCATACACCCTCTTACTCTTTGCCGGTGAAGGTTGAACGCCTCACCTCCTTATGAATGCTTGCGTTCCTTCGCTTTCTTGAGCCATTTCTCGTTCAATCGGTTCACGAAGAACAGGATCTCCGCGATCACCTGATAAAGGGCCTGAGGGATCTCCGTCCCCAGCTCCACTTTCTGCAAGGCCTCGGCAACAACAGCCTCTTTGTGGAGAGGCACCTTGTGGTGCTCCGCGATCTCCACGATCTTGTCCGCAATCCAGCCTTTGCCTGCAGCCACGACCCGGGGCGCCTGGTCTTTTTCCGCATCATACCGAAGAGCGATGGCCGATTTCGGTTCTTTCGAGTCTTTCATCCCTACCAGACCTTTATGTCCAGGCGTTCCATGTCTTCCATCGTCTCCCGTCCGCAGAGACTCTCCTCTTTCGCCGCGACCTCTTCCGCCTCACAGGTCATCCTCGGCAGGCAACATCCTTTCGCCTCAAATCCAGAGTGAAATGCAAATCTCCGAGGGCCTCGGTTCCAATCTTAAGCTCAATAAGGGTATTGTCGTCATCCACGAATACTCCGCCATGTCCGTCCGGCCTGGCCTTGATCCTGACCTGGGCGGTGGCGGTCTCCTTGCCCATCAAGGCGGGGGCCTGGAAATACAGAAAGGTCTCTTCCGTATTTTTCTTTGAATTGATGAGCCCCTGGGCCTCCCAGTTGAGCTCCACCTCCTGGGCTTTCTCCAGAACCGCCCTGAGGATTTGCGAATCGCCGACCTTTTCCTCCATTTCCCTCGCCAGGGAGGAGACGAGGCGGCCGATGGGGTCCGCTTTTTCTGAATTTTTTTGGGCGCCCGCCCTTGTTGCGGATTTCCTCAGGGTCTGCGAAACTTTGTCCTTTTTTTGCCTGTCCAGATCCACCAGGAGCTCCTGGAGATAAGTCGGTATCTCATTCAGAATCTCTGAAAAACGATCCGAATCACGACCCAGAGAGCCTGAACGAACCACAGGAAATGGGCAAGGGTATTGATGTTTTGAGTAGTAAGAGGCGCCTCGGCGCCTTTCAAAAAGGCAGCAGCCGTAAGCTGAGTATCCGAGAAGCGCCCCAATTGGGAAAGGGCGTTTCGCAAGGATTCCAGGTTTTCCCGAGTGAGAGGCACATTGAACTCAAGGAGCGCCCGTGCGCCGGCCAGGTGCTCATCAGATTGGGGCAGGCGAAGGGATGAGAGATGATTTGCCAGATCTCCCATTTCCAGCTTACTGAAAGCCAGAGACCTGTCAAGGGTCAGGAGTCGTAAAGCGACCTTGCCGTCCAGCTCCCCATCTACTTGAACTTGAATTCTCTGCCCAACGGAAAGGGGGAGTGTGCTGTCTGCGACCCATCTGGTTTGTCCCAGACGGAGCGCCACCTTGTCTCCAAGTGTGCCGATTACGGAGCCGTTGAGGACCTGTCCCCGCTGCAAAAGGGGACTCTGAATGCCATTGGCCCCTCCCTGCCCACCCGGCTTGAGGGGGAGCCCTGTACCAGGTCCCAAAGCCGACGTCCCGCTGATCGCCGACTGGGGCAAGATTTGATTTGTCTGCATCGCCCGAACCCCTTGTTTGTCGCTGTTTTGAGAGTTGTCTTTTCCTTTACCCGGCACTATTATTATATGGAAACCCTGTTAACAGGTTATGAACGACATGTTAACATTGTGTTAACATTTTCGTCCTCTAGTTAACAAATTTCAGAGAAATGTAATTACTCGGTTGTTGCCACTTACTTAAGTTCACGAGAATGGCTGTGAACGGTTACCTTTTTTCTTCTTTGGAGCAGGGCTGATAGAGCCACGTTCAAGTGCGATCTGCCTGGCAAGATAGATTTTTGCCAAACTCTGATAAGGCACATCTTTCTTGTTTGCCAATTTCTTAAGTTCGGCGAGCATGTTCTCCGGCAGGCGTATTGAGACCGATTTGAGCGAAGGCTTCAAATTGGGAAATAATGCCCTTTTGAACTTCTTTGAATCGAAGTAGTCCAGGGGGGAATGAGTAGCCCAAAAATCTCTCTCTTCGTCTTCATTCTCAAAATTCGGAATCGGAATAGGATTAGCCGTTTTTTTCATGGAAATTTCTCTCCTTACGGTTCATGTCCCTCGCAGAAATAACCCTGAGGAGGCGATCTCTCCTTGTGAATATCACCACAAGAAGCCGATCAGCTTCCGTCCTGCCGAAGGCAGCCCATCGCTTTTCTGTTGTCGAATGCCCTGGATCGTCGAGTATAAGCAGCGGTTCGTTGAAAAATATCTGTTCACACTCCCAATTCTCAACAAGGTGTTTGATCAGGTTCTTATCACTATTACCCTCATCCCACTGAAATCCAGCAAAGTCGCTCAACACATCTTTCATCACATAGAATTGTATACGATAAACATATACATGTCAAGTACTTTCGACGTCCCTGAACGTGGAATCTGAAATACAAACTCCCTCTTGCGACAAAAACGACTTTCTGCTATTGTCCCGGATAATGCGTACTGTGTTCTTGGATGTCCAGGAAATTGTTCAGGAACGCTGATTTTATGTCAAATTCATCGTGCATACGGGTTGCAGGGTTCCACGGGTTCGAAGTTTTTTCGGGGAATCGCCGGTGGTCTGGGTATTTACTTATTTTGAAAAATCGTTATAATGGTGATATATGAAGCGCAACTCGCCCACTGAGACGGATCTGTTTCAGGCCAGGAGGATTCTCACCGAAAAGGACCAGAGCCTTGTGATAGTGCGGGACGGTGAAACTCTTTTCACCAGCGCCGAATCCGGCGTTTCTCCGCTGATTCGCGTCATTGATCTATTAGGCTTCCACCTGAGAGGATCTGCTGCGGCAGACCGGATCGTGGGAAAGGCGGGCGCTTTCCTTTTGGTTTTCTCCGGGGTTTCCTCCGTGTACGGGGAGACCATGACCGAGGAGGCGAAAAGGCTTTTGGATATGGCGGGAATCCTGGCAGAACCCGGAAGGATCGTACCCCATATATGGAACCGTGCTCATGATGGGGTTTGCCCCTTTGAGCAGGCCCTCCAGGGGTGCACGGACCCCGCAGATGCCTATGCCCGAGTCTGTGTCGTTACGGGCAAGAAAACAAAGGAGGCAGGTTGTGACTGAGATGTTTGCGAAATCGGCGGACTTCCTTTCAAAAGGCGGTCCGGTGATGTACTTTTTGCTCCTCTGCTCCGTGGCCCTTTTCACTGTGGCCATTGAGCGACTCTTATTCATGGGCATTTTGGCGCCAGGTCGCCGGGGTCTCATGCAGCAAGTTATCGGCTTTCTTCTTGAAGACCAGACCGAAAAAGCCCTGGAGTTGTGCAGACTTTCAAGAAACGTGATTGCGCCCGTCATCGAGGCAGGGCTTGTTCGAAAGGGGAAGAGCAAAGCCGACCTGGAGGATGCCCTTAGATTGGCGATTGCCGAAGAGCGCGGCCATATGGAGCGAAATCTTCCAATCATCGGAACCATTGCCGTGATCTCCCCCTTTGTGGGACTCTTCGGAACCGTCATGGGGATCATCCGCGCCTTTCACGACATCGCGGAAAAAAAGACCGCAGGCCCTGATGTGGTGGCAAGAGGCGTATCGGAGGCGCTAGTGGCGACGGCGGCGGGGCTTTTTGTGGCCATAGCGGCCGTGGCAATCTTCAATTTCTTTAAGGCCCGGGTGAAGCAAACCACGCTGGAGATGCAACTGGCCGCAGGGGATCTGGTCGAGCAGCTTGCGACCAGCCCGCCGAAGAAACAAACGCAGCCCGCGTCTGTAATGGAAGAAAGCAGATCGGTGTAGAAGGGAGGGAGACCGGTGGCTGTCTCTGTTGACGAGAATGACGATGATGTCATGTCTGAGATCAACATTACTCCATTGACCGATGTTCTACTCGTGCTTCTTATTATCTTCATGATCACCGCCACCTTCATATCGCGCACGGGCTTCAATATCAATCTCCCCCAGGCGCGAACCAAAGAGCAATCAAAACCCACTGAAGTCAAGGTGTTTATCACGAAAGAGGGAAAGGTGTTTTCCCAGGGCCAGTGGATTCGGGACAGGGGAATGGAGGAATCTCTGAAAGAGCTTTTGAGCCGCTCCAAGGGCGATCGGCTCGTAATCGAGGCCGACAAGGACGTGAACTACGGACTGGTTATCACTGTCATGGACAGGGCGAAAAAGGCGGGAGTCAGCTCCATCGCCCTGGCGGCGAGACTGGGAGGGCCGTAGTAGAGTGCAAGTAGCCCCACCACAAGAGAAACCACCCATAGGCACGCAAGCGGGCGCCCCGCGGCCCGGAAGGAGCGGTGCACCGCTCCTTCGAGCTTTCATTCTATCCCTTGTGCTTCACCTTTTCATTTTGTCCTCTCTTGTCCCGATTATTGCCGTGAAGGAAGAGCCCCCTGAAAAGTACGTGCGGATTGATGCGGATATTTCCGTTCCCCCTCCCCCTCCTCCCAAGCGCAAGCCGAGGACTGTGCGAATTGTGGAAGCGCCAGAGCCTCTCAAATCGCAGCCGAAACTCACCCGGGAGACTCCGAAGGCGCCGCCCAGGGTGACCCATCAGGCCCCCAGGGCGCCTTCCAATCAAAAAGAGAAACCGGTTGCCGTAAAGACAACGGCTCAGCCTGTTCCTTCGGAGACACAGGGTGCGGAAAAGCCGGCACCTCAGAAAAAGGTGGATGTACCCACCATGTCTCCCCCGAAAGAGTCACAGGAAAAAGGGACAGCCAGAGGAGATGGAATCAAGCCTGTAGCCCATGCTCCGTCCGGCGGGGACCACGGAATCCCTGGAGGGAGCCCATCAGGAACCCCTGAAGGCAAGGGAGGAACGCCGGGAGGGACAAATCCCGGGAAAGGGCCGGGCCATCCCTCCGGTACCGGGGATGAAAGGGAAGTCACTCCCCCTCCCGCCCCCAAGCCGAAGCCGCCGCCGCCTCCACCCCCTCCTCCAAAGCCGAAGTGGGGCCCTGATCGAGCGCCACGGCTCGTTGCCAGAGGCGGGACTCCTGACATACAATCCGAGGCGTCAGGAACGGCCAGGGTGGATATCCTGGTAGGATCCCAGGGTGAGGTGATTCAGGTCCGCCTGGCAGGGAGCTCAGGGGACAATGAGCTGGACCAGGCTGCCCTCGCAATGGCCAGAGGATGCCGGTTCGAGCACGGAGTTGCGAACGGGGAGCCTGCCCGCATGTGGGTGACGATTCCGTTCTCATTTTAGTGACTTATTCTCTTGCGGGCAAGAGTTTGCATGTGAGAAGGGAGAAAAGGGGAGCGATTCTTTGGTCAGGAGAGCAGCTTTTCAGTGCTCCGAATCTGGTGATCGACAATTTTGAGCATAGAGAACCAGAGACAAAAGTGGCCT
>JACPDT010000028.1 GCA_016183865.1 Armatimonadota bacterium
TGATAGCGTACATTTACGAAGCCGCTCAGTCCGGGTTGACGTCGAGGAAGACCTGGACGTCGTCAATGGAGTCGACTTGCTTGAGGCGGGTCTTGAGGTCCTCGACGATTCTGGCCGCTTCCGCGACGGCCAGTACCCCGCCCCTGTGCGGATCCAGAAGGGTGTATCGGCTGTTTCCGTCAAAAGTGGCTGCGATCGCCTTCTGTGTTCCTTTGATTCTCAGGACTGCCGCATCTCCCTCCCCGGGCCGGACAACGGTATTGACCTGCACCATGTGATCATATTGCTCGTAAATCCAGTGTTTGCCGCAAAGGTTGGGAGAGCCGAGAAGTCGGAGGAGGGCCTCCGAGGGAGAGGGGTGCATCAAGTTTACGATATCAGGCAGGAGCCTTGGCTTTGGAGGTCCTGTCGGGAGGTCCCGCATGGGTGGTGATGTCAGATTCTCCGGCGACAGTTCGGCAACAATGCTCCCTTTGTGAGAGATCTCCAGAACGGGCCGTTCCGTGGTGATTCCCATCACTTCAGCTTCCAGGCCCCATTTATGGAAAATCTCACTTATGAGCTGTTCCTTTCCCTTCCTGACGACTGCCAGCATTCGCTCCTGGGATTCACTCATCATGATCTCATAAGGCGCCATGGGATGCTCGCGAAGAGGGACCGTGTCCAAAGAGAGAGCCATGCCGCAATTCCCTTCCGCGCTCATCTCACTTGTTGTACAGGTGAGTCCCGCGGCGCCCATGTCCTTGACGGCCAGGATGTGTCCTGTCGCGATGGCCTCCAGAGTGGCTTCTATGAGACATTTTCCGGCAAAGGGATCGCCGATCTGGACAGATGGCCTCTTGTCCGCTTCTCCCAAATCCTGGGATGCAAGAACACTGCAACCGCCGATTCCGTCTCTTCCTGTTCTGGACCCAAGGTACATCACACTGTGCCCCGGAACGGCCCGGGCCGTGGCGAGCTTGTCGCGAGGCGCCAGGCCGATGCACATGACATTCACGAGGCAGTTCCCATTGTACCCTGGATGAAAACAGGTCTCCCCCCCCACGGTGGGGACCCCCACGCAATTCCCGTAGAACTGGATTCCATCCACTACGCCCTGCAGGATCCGGTACGAGTCGGGGTCGGTCCCGAAGCGCAGGGAGTCCAGAAGCGCAATGGGGCGCGCTCCGTTTGCCAGAATGTCCCGAATGATTCCTCCGACTCCGGTTGCCGCACCGTGCCTGGGCTGTACCTGGGATGGATGGTTGTGGCTTTCCACTTTGAAGAGAATTGCCAGGTCATCCCACACGATTCCCCCTGCATCCTGACCGACAAGCACGGGGTAACGTCCCTGGCGGGGAAGACTCTTGATGGCGCTCCTGGAGCGCGAATAGCCGCAGTGCTCGGACCATTCCACGGAATACATCGCCAGCTCTGTGGGGGAAGGCTCTCTTCCCTGGCGGGAGATGATCTCCCTGTACTCAGGCTCAAGGAGTCCCAGGCTCCGCCATTGCGTCTCCGTAATCACGAGCATACCTCCAGCTTATTCGACAGGGCCTTTCGCTGAATCGAAAGCCAGGTGATGAGGGAGCGCCAGATGAGCAGTCCGTCGTTGCCGCCGAGGATGGCTTCGGAACACCGCTCAGGATGGGGCATCATGCCCAGAATGTTTCCTCCCGTGTTGCAGAGTCCTGCGATATATTCCAATGAGCCATTGGGATTCGCCTCGGGGACGACCCTCCCGTCCTCGGTGCAGTATCGAAATACCACCTGGTTGTTTTTCAGGATTGAGGCCAGCTCCGAGGGGTGGTGCAGAAAATTACCCTCTCCGTGGGCGATGGGAATTCGAAGAACCTGCCCTTCCCTGCAGGCCAGGGTGAAGGGCGTGTCGGTCCGCTCCACCCTCACGAAGACATCCTTGCAGAGAAATCTTCGGCAGGCGTTTTGCCTCAAGACTCCGGGGAGGAGGCCCGCCTCAAGAAGAATCTGAAACCCGTTGCAAATGCCCAGTAAAGGGTTTCCTCTTTGGGCGAAATCGGAAAGGGCTTTCATCACAGGGCTCCCGCGGGCAATGGCTCCGCAGCGCAGATAGTCGCCATAGGAGAAGCCGCCTGGGAGAATGACGGCATCCATGTGGTTCAGATCCTCCGCCTCATGCCACAGTACGGCGACATCCTGCCCCAGGATCGTCTCCAGTACCCAGACCACATCTTGATCGCAATTGGATCCTGGGAAGCGAACCACTCCCAATCTCAACTTAGGACCCCCTCTTCCTGAGTGACCGGATCCAAATCAAAGCCAAACTCCTCGATTATGGGATTCGCCAGGAGACGGTCTCCCATCTCCCGCACCCGCTGTGCTGCTTTGGTCGGATCCGTCTCCTCCAACGTGATTTCCAGGTATTTTCCCACCCGCACATCCTGAACGGATGCAAAGCCCAGGGAGTGGAGTGCTTTCGTGATGGCTTCCCCCTGAATGTCCAGAAGGCCCTGTTTCAGTGTTACCATAACTCTTGCCTTGTGCACTACCTCACCTCCCCAATGACCTGTGCAGGGATATCGCGTTCTTCCGCCATTTTGAGGACACCGCAGGGTGACGGAGTGATGACCACCATCCCGATCCCCATATTCCAGACCTTGTATGCTTCCTCATCGGAGATCCCACCCATTTTCTTTACATCTTCCATCATCCGAGGGGGTGGGGGAAGATTCGTAAATACAGGGGAAAGCCCCTCGGGAAGCACTCTTGAGACGTTCGCAGAAAGCCCTCCCCCTGTGATGTGGGCGATCCCATGGACCGCAACTTCAGGGGGCGCCTGAAATCTCCCGACCATGTCCAGAACAAAGGGTGCAAAAATATCTGAAGGTGTGAGAACCTCCTCACCCCAGGTTTTTTTTTCATTGTAAGGGACTTGAGGCCACCCCGGACCCAGCTCCTTTTCAAGAATGGATCTTACAAGGGTAAAACCATTGGAGCGGAAATTGGAGACAAGGAGCCCAACCAGTGCGTCTCCTCGAAGCACCCGGTCCCTGCCCAGGACTCTGTCTCTGGACACGATTCCAACAAGGGCGGCATTCCAGGTATAGCCTTTTACCTGATCCGGGAGCTCCGCAATTTCTCCGCCCACCAGAGCCACGCCCGCGGCAAGGCAGGCGTCATGAAGGCCCGACATCAGGTAGGTGGCGACTTTTTGGTTCACCCGCTCCACATCCAGGGTATCTGTGAGGAAAAGAGGCTCCGCTCCCACGCAGACGCAATCATCGGCAACCATTGCGACAAGATCGTAGCCCAGAGTATCGTGTTTGTCAAGGGCTTGCGCAACGAGAACCTTGGAGCCGATTCCGTCGCTGTTTGAAGCAAGCAGAAAAGGACCAACATCCACCAGTCCCGAGAAGCCCCCATCCAGGACAAGGGGCTGGGCGTACGCAATGCGGGAAGCGGCATCCCCTCCCTCAATATCCACCCGATAGCGGACGTCGGATGCGGAGGGAGAGGAGGGTGTGACTACATTCAAGATCTGACCCCTATTTCTCGATCTTCCTCTGAGAGGCGTTTTCTCATTTTCTCGTGATAGACCAGGATTCGGCCCCACAAGATCAGATTGTCCAGGGCCAGTATTTTCGCCGCAGCCAGTGCCGCGGAAGAAGGCTCAAGAAGGGTCGTGCATGCTATCCCGCTCGGCATTCGCAGGCTGGAGAGAATGTCCATCCCCTGGAATTTTTCCGAATAAGGGGGGCAATTGATGACCGGATGAGGCGTATTTCCGTCCAGGACCGGACCCAGACCGTTGGATTTTCCCGCCACTGCGATGTAAACAAGGCGGCTGCCCTCCGAATCCAGAGTCTCCACAGCCTCCAGGAGATCCCGGGTCGCCTTATGGGCGGAAAGAACGCGCAGGGTTGCCTCGATCCCAAGGTTGCGAAGCACTTTTTGAATCTCATGGGCGTGGGGCTCATCCACCTTGGAGCCCATAAAGACCACTACTTTTTCCTTGTGGTGGAAGGAGAAATGCTCCGTAAGGTCCGCCACTTTCTTATAGTTTCTCTCGATGCTTTCCAGAGCCTCGGGGGTGCTTTCCTTGAGATTGCGATACACCTGCTTGTCAAGCATCCTGTTTTTCTCTCCATCTGGCCACAATCTCCAGGAATCGTTGTCAATCACATCAGCCAGGATCAGCCGCTTTTCCAGGGTAAGGCCGAACTCTACCTTCAGGTCGCACAGCATCACTTCTTCCCTGGCCCAGGCCTTCTCCAAAATCAGGAAGATCAGGAAGGCCGCTTCCTTCATGGCATCCAGATGATCTTCCTGGAGGGGGATTCCATGGCGTGTCTTGGTTTCTTCGAGAAGAACGGCGCCCGGGGCCATCAAGGGATCGTGCCTGGCATCATCTTTCAGGAAAAGCTCCACCAGAGGGGGCGAAAATCGCCGGCCTTCCTTTATATCCGGGTGCCGCTTCAAGTATGAGCCTGTCGCGACTCTGCGGATGACCACCTCAAGCGGAATCATGTCGCACCGTTCCGCGCGGAATGTAGTGTCATCCAGTTGTTCCACAAAATGGGTAGGGATACCGCAAGCATTAAGGAGGGAGAAAACCCGACAGGTAGTCGTAGTGCTGTATTTTCCCTTATTCCGCAACTGATCTTTTTTTGCGCCGTCTCCTGCCGTAATCTGGTCCTTGCTGTGAACAAGGACTCTACGGGCATCCTGAGGGTCGGGAAGAATGACCTTGGTCTTTCCTTCCGCGATTTTTTCTTTCACATGTGCAGGCAAAAGACTCTCCTCCTTCTTGCAAAAAAGTACTTCTTTCCCTCAGGGGGAACTTCCTCCATATGCCGGTCTTGAATTTTTTTGCGACCTGTGGTATAATCATCAAGGTCAATCGCTCCGACGTAGCTCAATGGTAGAGCAACCGGCTGTGACAAGAATCCACGCAGGTATCTGCGTAGTTGCAGCGCTGGTCAGCAATGATCAGTGTAAACGGGATGAATTCAGGGAACCCGCAGCATTTCAGATGGCGGCGATCCGGAGCCAAGCCTGGCGAAGGGCAGAAAGTAGCCAGGAAGGTGCAGAGACTAGGCGGTGAGGAGCCCATCCAATAAGCCGCCCTCGAGCGTCCCGCATCCTTAGGGGATGAAGAGATAGTCCGTTCCTTGTGGAAACACAGGGGTAGACGTAACCGGTTGGTTGTAGGTTCGAGTCCTGCCGTCGGAGCCAACGTGAACGAGCAGAGGTTAAGGCCTCTGTTTTTTGTCTTATTCATCGGCTTTTTGTCGGCAGACGGCGCTGACCTGTAACTGTTCAGCCCTCAATCTTGCCTTTCATGGCGTTTTCCGCCACCTTGCGAACATCGGCCAGACAGCAGATGCCCTTGGGATTCTTGTCGGCGCACCAGCATCCGCTGGTCTTCTTCTTGGACAGAATCAAGTCAAAGATGGTGGATTTGCCGT
Organism: Armatimonadota bacterium; assembly: GCA_016183865.1. Taxonomy (GTDB): domain Bacteria; phylum Vulcanimicrobiota; class JACPDT01; order JACPDT01; family JACPDT01; genus JACPDT01. The sequence continues at coordinate 5,427 of JACPDT010000028.1, forward strand.
TCACCGCCGCGTCCTGCTCGATGTCTTTGGCGGTGTACCCGAAACAGTAGCATATCAGGTCATCCATTTGGGGAGTCCTTTCCTATCATCAGGGATTCCATCCCAATCTTCTCTCTTGCAGCGGGAGGGCGGTTAGCCCTCCCGCTCGAGCCCCTTTTTTTGGTCAACCGAGGGGTTGACCCAGTCCTGCCGCACGAAGTGCCTCCTCCTCCGGTCCTCGTCCGGCGCAGCAATCGGCCGCTTTCCCGTCAATCACAACGGCTGGAACAGAACGGATGCCGAGAGCTTTTGCGCGACCGCCTACCTGTGGGTCATTCATGTTCAGAACATTGACCTCACAGGATGGGCAGGCCAGGCGGTTGACCATTTGAATTGTCTCTTCACACACAGGACACCCTGCGCTGAAGACTTCGATCTTGCGTTTGCTGCTCATGTCTGTACCTCCTCGTTATTTGGCTTCCATCGGGGTAGCTTCCGAATGGACGGCACTCTGTAGCCCGCCTTCTCGACGGCTTTGCGCAAATCGGATTCACTCACAGCGGGTCCTGCCTCCACCACAGCCTCATTTTGCTTGTAACGGACCTTCGCCGCCACGACGCCCGGAATCTTCCGCAATTCCGATTCGATGTGGGTTGCACAACCTTCACAGGTCATGCCTTTGATGGTTATCGCCCATTCGGTGCTGTCGGCGTCAACATGGGCAGAGGCGGCCCCGCTTCTTCCCAGGAAAAATCCCACATAGCTCGGAAAAAAGGCAAAACCCAGGGCGAAAACGGCAACTGTCCATAGTATGATCTTGTTCAGATTTCTCACAGTGAAACCACCGGCTCTTTCCGATGAGCAGCAAGGCGCAGCTTTCCCTGCATCGGGCGATGCGCAGCAGCTCCCGCCCGCTACGGGAAGCCGGGCGACCTTCGGCTTCCGATAGGTAAAGTAAAAAGCCAGGCCGAGAAATATGAAAGTCACGGGAAGAAGAAAAGGTCTCATTGCTTCGAACCTGGCCGACAAGGCGCCGCCGGAAGCTCCAAAAGCGATAAGGAGAAGGGGCAGCCAGCAGCAGGCCGAAGCAAGGACTGCCGAGATCAGGGCGCCGGCGCCTGTCATGAGTCCCGCTTTGTCGGTACGGGGCGACTGATTCAACTTATCTGCTTCCACGGGGTTCCTCCTTTTGCAATGCCTCAAGGATGGGGCAATTGCCGGTGACTGTTTGTTTTAGGCAACTTTCCGCCAGTTGCACGAGAATCGCCTCCATCCGCTTCAATGTTTGTATCTTGTCCCTGACATCCGCGATTTTCTCCTCCGCCAGTTTTCGAGCTTCTTTACAGGTGTAAGGGGATGA
>JACPDT010000029.1 GCA_016183865.1 Armatimonadota bacterium
TTCATATTGTGCCTAGTGCGGTGGGGCACATTCTTTCCAGATCGGAGTTCTACACGGCCTATACTCCCTATCAGGCCGAGGTCAGCCAGGGCACTCTTCAAGCCATCTATGAGTTTCAGTCTCTCCTTTGCATCCTGACCCAGATGGATGTAGCCAATGCCTCCGTCTACGACGGCGCCACCGCCACGGCGGAAGCGGCGATCATGGCCTGTGAGGCGACAGGCAGGAAACAGGTAGTGGTTTTCCGGGATGTGCATCCCCATTATCGGGAGGTTCTTCGCACATACCTGGGCCCACGGTCTGTGGAGGTTCTGGAGGCGCCCCTTGCGGGGTGCTCTGCAGGTTTCGAGAAGGCAAAGGAGCTGGTGAGCAGGGAGACTGCAGCAGTGATCATACAGAATCCCGGCTTCTTCGGTCAAATTTACGACGGAGAACGGTTCGCCTTTCTCGCTCATTCCTGCGGGTCGCTGCTGATAACCGTTGTCACGGACCCTGTATCACTGGGCTGCCTTCGCCCCCCGGGAAGCTTCGGGAGCGATATTGTAGCCGGAGAGGCCCAGGCTCTGGGCAACCATCCCGGCTTCGGCGGTCCCCATGTAGGTTATCTGGCTGCAACCCGGGCGTTACTGCGGCGCATACCGGGGCGCCTGGTCGGCCTTACCGGCGACAAGGACGGTCGGAGAGGATTCGTCCTGACCCTCCAGGCCAGAGAGCAGCACATTCGACGGGAGAAGGCAACCTCCAACCTGTGCACGAATCAGGCTCTATGCGCCCTGGCTGTAACCACCGCCCTTTCCATCCTCGGGAAGACGGGTCTTGCGGAGATGGCCCATCAATGCCTTCATAAGGCCCATTACGCCTTTTCCCTTTTCATCGCTGAAGGAGGATGCACCCCCCTCTCCAGAGGGCCTTTTTTCCACGAATTCGCACTGAATTTGCCTGCCGACCCGGAGGAAGTGGTGGAGCAGTTTCTGAATGAGGGACTCCTGGCCGGATACCCCCTGGGGCGTGATTATCCCGAGTTTCCCAGGGCCATGCTCTTCTGTGTGACGGAGACCGTACCAGGGGAAGAGATCGCCAAAGCCGCCCGAATCCTGGCAAATTTGAAAACAAGAGAAGGAGTTTACCATTGAAGGAGCCGCTTCTTTCCGAACTGTCCTCTCCCGGGCGCTCAGGTTACGGCCTGCCCGAATTGGATGTCCCAAGGGAATCTTTGGATGCTCTCATCCCCCCCTCCTGTCAACGGCAGGACCTCCCTTTGCCGGAGCTTTCCGAAATGGATGTAGTCCGCCACTTTGTCCGGTTGTCGCAGAAGAACGCTTCCATTGACACAGGTATGGTTCCTCTCGGCTCCTGCACGATGAAGTACAATCCGAAAGTGAATGAAGATGTGTCCCGATTTCTCGGTTTCAGTTGGATTCACCCTCTCCAGCCGGAGAAAACCGTCCAGGGCGCCTTGCGGCTCATATACGACCTGGACCGGCTCCTCTGCGCCATCACGGGAATGGAATTCTTTACCTTGCAGCCTGCAGCCGGCGCCCATGGAGAGTTGACCGGGATGCTCATGGCGAAAGCTTATTTCGATCACAGAGGAGAAAAGCGAGCACGGGTTCTGGTGCCGGACTCTTCTCATGGAACCAATCCCGCCACAGCCAACATGTGCGGTTTTCAGGTCACGGAGGTTCCCTCCTGCCTGAAAGGCGGAGTGGATCTGGATGCACTCAATGCCGCACTGGGCCCCGATGTGGCCGCATTGATGCTGACGAATCCGAATACACTCGGTCTTTTTGATGAGCGAATACTGAAAATCGCTCAGAGTGTCCACAAGTCCGGCGCTCTACTGTATTACGATGGCGCCAATCTGAATGCAAATCTCGGTCTTGTCCGCCCGGGGGATCTGGGTTTCGACATCATCCATCTGAATCTCCACAAGACTTTCAGCACTCCTCACGGCGGCGGCGGACCCGGGGCGGGCCCTGTCGGCGTGAAGCGCGAATTGGCGCCGTTTCTTCCGTCTCCCATCGTATGCCGAAGAAACTCGAACGGAAAGAAGGACGAATATTTCCTGGATTTCGGAAGACCCATGTCCATCGGCAGAGTAAAAGCATTTTGGGGGAATTTTCTGGTTCTGGTGAGAGCCTATGCCTATATCCGAATGCACGGGGGCAGGGGACTTCAGAGGATCGCCGAAGGGGCGGTACTCAATGCCAATTATGTGATGAATGCCCTGAAACCCTATTATGACCTCCCTTATGATCGGACATGCCAGCATGAGTTTGTCCTTTCCGCAAGGCGTCAGAAAAAGAAAGGGGTCCGGGCCCTGGATATAGCGAAACGACTCCTGGATTATGGGTTCCACGCGCCTACCGTCTATTTCCCCCTGATCGTGGAGGAGGCTCTCATGATCGAGCCCACGGAAACGGAGAGCAAGGCCACCCTCGATGCCTTTATTGAGGCCATGATCGCAATTGCCCGAGAAGCCGAAGAGAATCCCGATCTGGTACTTCATGCTCCTCACGCGACTCCTGTCGGCCGTCTGGATGAGGTTGCCGCTGCTCGAAAGCCGAATCTTCACTGGTAATTGCAGAGTGGGAGGAACCACAGAGGCACAGAGCAGGGATTTTTTGCTGCCCCGCTAAATACTATCGTATTAATTCTTGTGTCCATAGGCAATTGCTGAAAAACAGACCCACAATTGCCTTATTTTCGCCTCCAGGAGGACTGCGGCCCTGGCGAGCAAGCTCAAACAGATCGTTGACTATGTTCAAAAGAACAGCACTTTTGGCGGTCTTGCCGTTGCCAAGATGACCATGATGCTGAAAGAGGATGTTTCCAAGATCACGGACTCCACGCTCGATGACCCTCTGAAGATTCAGAAGTTCAGAGATGCCGCAAGAGAGATCCTCAAGGTGGCCTCCCTTCCCCTGTGACCGGCCCGGGCTCGATCACCCTTTTCGGCTAACCCCTTGCCGCAGGAGGGTTCAAGCCGCTAGACGGCAAATTCCTGTAACACAGTGAGATTCCGAGCCTTGACCGTGCAAACACGAATATGCTGCTGGGTCATTCTCCTTCTGCTCCTTGTCAGTGGGACGATTTCCTGGATTTCTATTACATATTTTCGCCATCGAATGATGGAACGATTGCAATACGATCTGTTCAAGACCGGGCAAACCCTGGCGCTCGTGACCCTTGATGCGCAGCAACGGGGCCAACCTGTGGAAGCTCTCCGCATTTATGTAGATGCCGTGAAGGAGCGCCCTGAAGCGGTGGCGGTGGGGATCATGGATTCCCACGGGAAAGTGCTCATGCACAACAATCCTTCGGAAATCGGAAAAAAAGTAGTCGGTGTGGAGGACTTGAGTCTCTTTCAAGGGAGCCGCCTGCCTCTCTACAAAGAGAGAACTGCATCCATCGGAGATTTCGGAATCGAGGAGCTCCCTCCATCAGGCCGGATCCTTGATGTGTTGCTCCCTGTCTTTACTCCGGCTGAAGGCTATGTCAGAATCTGCGCCTCCCTCGCGGCTTTTGAAAAGGATCTCGCCATCGCCACCAGTCGGGTCCTTTTCGCCACGGTCCTCCTCACGGCTCTTGCCGCGGGTCTGATCCTGCTTGGAACCCGCAGAGCCGTGCAAACTCTTCAGGGTCTGGTCGGACACATTCACGAAACCTTCCTGGAGATGGTGGACGCTTCGGCCCAGCATGCAAGCACCATGGCTGCCGTAAGAGACACTATGTCCGAGGTTGCGGAAGGGGCTTCCCGTCAACAAGAGATGTTCAAGGAAGCGGAAACCATTGTCACGGAGCTGTCGGAGGTCATTGATCTCGCCATTCAGAATGTGGATTCGAACGAGGGTACGGTCGTGGCGGCGATGGAGGAAGTCCAGGAAGCGCGAAAGAACGAGGAGGCCGTTTTGAGTCGGGTCGCCAAGACTCTGAGAGACCGGGGGTTGGACCCGAACATGCGTCCTGTGCTGTTTGTGGCTCTCGAGCAGTTGTCCGCCAAGCTCAAACGCTGCTCTGAGGAGATTTCCCTGATCGGAACCGTTTGCCGCCAGATCAAGGAAGTGGACCATCTTCTCGGGGACCGGATCGTCGGGGCGACCGCCACATCCCATCTCACAACTGTGGCGGCTTACACCACAAGCATTGCTTTGGAAACCATGCGATTCAGGTTTGGGGAAATTACCGGAAAATTCGCGCTCCTGAGTGTAGAAGGTCGGAAGCTCCTCAGGGAGATGGGAATTCATGCAGGCGGCCTCGATGGGGGACCGGATCTTGAGAAGGAAAAGGATTCACCCGCGGACAATTCTGCACCGTAGGGAAAGGAGGCGGAAGCGATGGGCGAGCAGATTCAATATTACAGATACTGGACTTTCAAGAGAAACCTGGGAATCATTGAGGGGCTTTATCCGTTGGAGGCCGGTAATCTTCCATCCGAATACAGCCGTCTGGTAATAGATGAGAGTGGAAGATTGCTGCGCATAGAAGACTTCACCACGGATTCCGATGTGCCGAAGGTCAAGGTTCTCGGCTATGAATCTCCGACTTCGGGCCGCATCATGGAAGCTCTGGATTATAACCGGGACGGAAGTCTTCGCCTGATCCACAAGTATGTATATGACCCCCAGGGGAGGATGATTGACCGGATCGAATCGGATGGAAACCAGCGACTTCGCGGGCATGTGACCTCAACGTGGGATGACGCAGGGCACGAGGTCGAGGAGAGGTGGTATACTCCTGAAGGATCTCTTGGAGGGATTCACCGCTACGAGTATGATGAGTCGGACAATGTCATTGAGGAGCGAATCTACGATCCTTCCAATCAGCTTCAAGGGATTCGCCGGATGGCCTATGATGATCGGGGCAATGTCATACAAAAGGACTGGCTCGATCCCCAGGGGAACCTTCGGAGCCGCTTTACCCACGAGTATGACCATCAGGGGAGCATCATCTCCTCCTCTCTTTATGGAGAGGATGGCCAGTTGAAGGACAAGCTTGTCCCCGCAGGCAGGCCTATTTCTGAAAATTGATGAGCGAGCCTTTGGGTTCAACGAAATGAGGTTTGCCGGCCTTGATCCAGGATTCGCGGCGGAAATCGGCGACCGCCTTCTGACCATATTTTGCGACATAGAGGTGCAAGTTCTCCCGATTGCGCAGATACATCCAGAGGGGCGCGTCATAGGCTTTGTAACACCTTGTCGTGAACTCCTTCGCCATTTCCTCCACATCTTCAGGCGACATCCCCTGTTTAGTCCTGTATGAAAGGTTGCAGGAGAATTCCTGAGTGTCTTCCACGATATCCAGGATACCGTACTCTTCGGCCCGGGAGAAAAGGGGGGAATGCCTGCCGAGAGTGAAAAGACTCCTTCCATAGGAATGGATGAGATCAGTCCTGTCGCAAATTGTCTGAATGGTTTCCCTGGCTTCTTCTTCTGTTTCCGTAGGAAACCCGATGAAAACATAGCCGAAGTTCCATATTCCCGCATCACCGGCAGATCTGAGGATTCTCCATCTCTTCTCCAAGCCGGTTCCTTTTCTGATAAGTTTCATCACCCGTTCCGATCCTGATTCGATCCCCCAGAGAAGCATGGTATTCCCGGCTTCTTTCAGGGTCCCGAGAATCTCGGGCGTAAACCCCGGCTCCGTCCGGGCATTGCTGAACCAGTGAATGCCGAGATTTTCGCTCTTGAGACGGTCTCCCAGAATCTTCATTTCTTCCGGGGGGATGCACTCATCTATGAACTCATAGTGTCTGATTCCATAGCGATCTTTGAGGCACTTGATTTCCGCGATCAGCCGGTCCAGGGTCTTCTTGTCAAGCTGCACTCCGTAATAGGCATCGCAGAAACTGCATTTGCCACAATAGCATCCCCTGCTGTACTGGATGCAAAGGACCGGGTCAGGGGACAGGTAGCGATCAAGGGGAAGTCCCTCCAAATCCAGGAACCCTACCTCATTCAATGGGAGTCTCTTCTCCTCAAAAGTCCAGCGGACAGCGCCCTTCCCGTCCAGGTAGAGGAGTCTGGGGACACGGTCCAGGGGCTCGCCCTTTTCCAGGGCGAAAGCCAGCTCCGTCAGGGGGCCTTCCCCTTCTCCGAGAACCAGGGTATGGCAGAAATGCTGAAAAAAGGACGGTTCCTTTAGCAGGGCTTCTTTCACCCGCCCAAAGAAATTGCCCCCGATCGAGATATGCGTGTCAGGCGCTTTTTCTTTGAGCATGCGGGCCAGAGTGAGTCCTGGAAGAACCTGGGAGAAGGAATTGATGGAAACTGCCAGGAGATCGGCTTTTTCCTTCAAGAGGTCCGGGATTCTTTCTTCGAAAAATCGGAGGAACATGTTCGTTTTCTTGTCCCGAGTATATTTCAGGAGACTCGGAAGCGTCAAGAGACACAGAGGATTCCGATAGTCATTCAGGAAGAGCCTGGCCGGGTAGTAGGGGGTGCTGACAAGCTCCAGAGCCAGATCCAGGGTGATCAGAGATTCTACAAGAAGAGCAGGGTCGTAGAACCGACTCCTGTCCCTCAAAGTGTTCACAGATGAGAGGAGATCCCCGCTGACCGCGCCCCAGATGTCCCTGTTCTTTTCCAGAAAGCCGTCGAGGAGCAAAAAATGCTCGGCATCCCGTCTGAACTGGTCCGATTCGTCCTGCACACTCAGGCGGAGGAGATTTTTTTGCTCAAGAGTCTCCCTTCGAAGCTGAGCGATCTGTCTAGTGTAATCCAGGTATTCCGGGGTCAGAATTTCTTCATAGAAGGCGACATTGAGATCTTTTGGAATGACCTCAAAGCCCCTCGATCTCAGGTGGCCGCAAAGAGATACAAGGGCAAAGGGGGGGTGCTGGGGGGTCCACTGAGGCGGGAAGAGGAGGATGGTCTTTAGCTTTTTCTCCAAGAAGACACAACACCTTTGCCTTGCTGTTACGATGCCGCTTTTCAGCGGCCGTTGCTACGGGGTCCTGTCGCTGCGTCACCCCTTCGCAACTGGTTCTGCGACATCACAGAACGGTATCCACGTCCACGGTCTTGGAGGCGATGAATTTCATGAGCTCATCCAGTATGGGTAGCATGTTTTCTTCTCTGATTCTCTCTATTTCCGCGACCAGGTCATCATGATGGGCTAATTTGTCCAGCACCTCTTGCTCTGTCGCCTTGTTGCCGCGTAACTTAAGGGAGAGGAGCTCTTCCTTAAGCTCCATCTCCCTTTCAAGGTATCCTTCAAACTCTCTTAGCTTTTCCTTGACTTCCTCTTTTGTCATGCCTCTCCTTGTCTAAGCCGCATACTGGTGTGCCTGGGAGAAGATCATTATGATCATCATATTCTGTCCAGGCGGCCCGAAGTTCTGATATGGCGGCCACTGTTGATTTCCCCAAAGGTTGTTATAGTTGGGCGGCGGTCCATAGTTTTGATATGGATTCTGAGACTGATATGGGTTCTGGTACTGATACGGATTCTGGTATTGATACGGATTCTGGTATTGATACGGATTCTGGGGGCCGTAAGCCTGATTCGGCCCGTACACCGGCTGGGTTCCGGGCTGTTGATACCTGGCAGCCGTGTATGCCTTCCCCTGATCGGTCTGCATCCATTTCACGTAATCTTCCGCATATTTATCGTTCCAGCCGTATTTTTCCTTCAGGGCTTTGACGGCGTCTCCGAACTTATAGTCAGCGCCGCTGAGCTGGTTGTCTCCATTGGAGTCCACGAAGAAATCTCCATTACCGAACTTCAAGCCCTTTTTCGTTACTTCCTTACCGTCTTTGTCCTTTGTCTTGATATCCGATACTTCTGCTTCTATGCCGTATTTATCCTTCAAGATTTTCTTCAAATCATCATAGCTGTGGGCCTTGCCATCCTTGAAGATGTCATTAATGGCGAGCTGGACTTCAGGGGAATTGGCCAGATTGCTCCTGACTCCCTGTCCGCACTCTCCGACCCCGTGCGGGTCCTCCTCGATTCTCGATGGAGGGCCATACTGGCCTGGTGGAACCTGGTAGGGGCTACCCAGGCAGCAGCACCAGATTCCCTGAAACCGCTGATTGTAATTGTAAGCGGGGTTTACAGGCCCCTGGTCCGGCCAGACCGCCGCAGATGCGGTGGCAGTTGCATTGCCCTGAATGTTGGAGACGTATGGATTGTACTGGGCATAGGGATTTATTTGCCCCTGGAACTGCGGATAATACACCTGGATCGGTTGAATATTACCTTGAGCATCATGACTCATTTCATATGACCCCCTTCTCAAGTCCTCTTGGCCATGATATCACTCGATTTTCAAAAAAGTAAAGATCCGATTACAAATTAATTACAAACAAGTAACAAGCCGGTTACATGGCCTCCGCAAGGCGCCTGAGGATCTCTTCATCCTCCTGGGAGGATTCCAGCACCTGCCAGTGGGCGAATCCCTCCTTGGGGTTCTCGACCCGCTCCAGGACCAGCTCCAAAGCCTTCCTGACGGGATGAGTCTTCAGAGTGACATAGGCTCTGGTGATATTGGCCAGTGTCGCTTCCTGGAGGAAGATCTGTTTTCCGTCCGCAGTCTCCAGGAGGGCCCGCATGTGGCTGTGTCCCTCTGGTGTTCCCAAAAGACAGCGCACAACATCCTGATTTCGAAGAACAAGCTTTTCCGATGAACTCATTCTTTTCCTCCAAGCCCCAGGAAGGTGAATTTCTTTTTTTTCTCAGGGGCAGCCTGGGCCGCTTCCTGTTTCTCCACATACACATCCCACGCAGTGGTGGGAAGCCCTGCCTCCAGAAGCTTCTGTTTCCTCTCTTCTTCATCCAGAGGGATCAGGCTTTCCACAATGGGGAGGAGCCTGGACTCGAATTTCCCGTAGATCCAACGGCCATGAGATCTTTTTCAGACATCTTTTTCTCCTTTTTTGAATCCCGGAGACGCTTCTGCAATTCCATTTTCGTGTCCATGGAGTTCTTGTAAAGGGAGACCACGGAGGAGAGAGCCTTTTCGTAATCTTCGAGGCGCATGTGGAGATCCACGATGAGGGCGTTTGTGGTGATCGTCTTTTCCACTGCTTCCACATCGAATTCCCGCATATAGGCTTCCGTGAAGTAGTGGACCGCTTTGGCCAGACAATCGCGCTCATTCGTGGGGATTCCACTCCAGCGGTCAGCCATATATAAAAGAAAATCAAAGTAGGACGGGAAGCCGTTGTACTTTGCGGAGCTTTTCGACATAAGCTCTCCCCGTTGGTCCCTGTCGAAGGTATGGCGCAGCTTGGCGGTGCATTTTCGAAAATTGCTCCACGCTCTCTGCAAACCTGAAAGAGCGTCCTGATAAGGGTTTACATCTGGAAGCCCAAGCTCCTTCGCTCGTCGCGTACAGGCATCACGAACCCTGTTCATGTCCAGGTCCATGGGCTCGAAGGCCCTTTCCACCCGGTCAACCAGGAGACCTATGTTGTGCGGCTGGGGGCCTCCTTCCGAAGAAGGATTCTGCTCCCGCCAGAGCCAGGCGGCCCGGAGGCAGAGTCTGGCAAGTTTCGTGGCATTTCGATACTCGGGGTCAGGGGGGAGCTCCTGGATGTAGATGGCCGCCAGATGCGCATTCATGGCCGATTCGAAGGTCACGTTCTCCGGATCCACGTGTTTTACCAGGGTCTGCAATACGTCTTTTTCCCTGGTTCCTGCATTCTGGAATATCTTGCGGATCGCCGAGTTTTTGGGATCCTTGGAGGGGTCTTCGAAATCGGAAGACACATCCGCGAAATTGCAGCTCGGACAGGTGAAAATGAAGTAAAAGGACGGGTTGATGCCCTGAAAATCGGGATCCAGCCAGGTATACGAAACCACATGCTGATCCGATTCCCGCTCACCTGGAGTATACAATTTGGTCTTGATGATCTTCTGGACCGTCTCCGCCTCGCAGGCAGGGCAATCCAGCCGCTTCTCAAGGAAAGGGTTCTTGGATGGATTTGTCTGTGTCACGCCCGATCACTTGGACAAAATGAGGGGAAATTCCTTTTGTAGCTTACCTGGTCTCGAAACCTTCTCTACACCCTGCCAAAGAGGATACTGCGAGCCGGAAAGTGAAGAAGGGCAAGCAGTGGAAAAAAGGGCATCACACGTAGTTGTGGCCGCGGATCAGACGGGTCAGATCTGCCATATCATCACGGCATACCTTTTCCTGGGGTTTCGAGGAGCAGTTTCCGCCTTTAGGGGATTGCGGAGGTATCGAAACCGGGCGGATGATGGAGAATCGAGCGTGTCGGGTAGCGAAGCGGTGATTTCGCGGTCCTTTTCCGTCTGATAATGCAGAGTCTGTTTCTCATTTTTACTGGGAGAAAGTACCTGCCGAACCGGCGCCGACACTTTTCTCAAAATTCCTTGCAAAAGGTGTCTCAAACTACTTGACAAGTTCCGTTTTTGGGAATAAAATGTACGTAATGATGTACGTCGTTGGAGGCAGTCATGGTTAGTATTAGTGCCACGAAGGCCAGAAGCGAATTTTTTGAGCTTCTCAAGAAGTCAATTCGGGGTCACGAATTGATACGGATCAGTACGCGCGAGGGAGATGCCGTTTTGATTTCTGAAGAAGATTACGATAGCCTATTGGAAACCCTTGAGCTCATGTCGACACCTGGATTGGCGCAGAGTATTGCGGCTGCTAGAAAAGAGATTGAACGCGGAGAAACGTATTCGCTTAACGAGGTTCTTGGATCAAAGTGAGTGGTGAGTGGCAAATTCGTTTCACAAAGCAAGCAAAGAAAGACGTCGATTCACTCTCTCCAAAACTAAAGCAAAAGCTCCGGGACATTCTAATCAATACAGTAGCGAATGATCCCTATGTCGGAAAGAAACTCTTGGGCGATCTGACGGGCAGCTTTTCAATTCGTTTGACCCATAAAGATCGTCTGGTCTATAGCCTGGATGAACAAAACAAGATTGTCTATGTGGAGCGCGCCCGAACGCACTACGGCCGGTAGCCAATGATGACAGGGATGTGCTCCCTTAGCGCAGAATCTGCAGCACCAAACTGTTTCACATGAGGTTTCGAGCGTCATGAGGCGACTGTGGGTGGCTGGGATTCTGTTGCTGGCCGGGTTGCTTAACTCAGTTCCCTTTGTCTGCGGCCGGCAGACTTTCGCGGGGGAACAGCAGACCGTGAGACTCGAATGGGCGCAGGGCTCCAACCCTGCCGGCACCGGGCACCGCAGAATGGACCCGCTACGGGGTCCTGCCGCCTGCGGGAGCCCACGCGGTACTCGCTCGACTCCCATCCCCCTCCCGCCTTCGGCGGGTGGGACCCAGTCGAGCTCCGTTCCGGGTGAGCCCCCACCCTCCGGCGTCACCCCTCCGCGCTGACATTACTGCAATTTGCAACGCGCAGAAGAATAGCACACGGGTGAGGATTAGCTTGTATCACGCCTGAATCACTTGGACAATATGCAGGGAAATTCCCTTTGATTATTCCACTGTTACCCTGAAAGCGATCAGGCAGGAGGGGAAACCTCTATCTTGGTGAAACTCTGTGTCATGTGGCTGACCTCTTCTGAAGTTCTGGAAACTCTCCGCATGATTCAATCGGAGCACCTGGATATCCGCACAGTCACTCTGGGGGTGTCCCTGTGGGACTGCGCCGATGCGAATTTGGCGACACTCGCTGAGAAGATCCGCGAGAAGCTCTGCCGCAAAGCGGATCGTCTGTCCTGGATCGTGGACGAGGTGGCTGCCGAATTTGGAATCCCCATCATCCATCGCCGCCTCTCGGTCACGCCGATTTCCCTTGTTGCGGCGGGGACAAAGGCTTCATGCTATCACCCCATCGCCCAGGCCCTGGATCGAGCTGCCCGGGAGGTGGGCGCCAATTATGTGGGCGGTTTCAGCGCACTCGTCCAAAAGGGATTCACAGACAGTGACCGCACCCTTCTTGCCTCCCTTCCAAAAGCCCTCACCGAGACCGAAAGAGTCTGCGGCAGTGTCGCTGTGGCCTCGACCCGAACAGGAATCAACATGGATGCCGTCGCCAGGATGGGTCCTCTGATCCGTTCCATTGCAGAAAAGAGCCCGAATGGAATTGCTGCAAGCAAGCTGGTGATTTTTGCCAATGCCGTAGAGGACAATCCTTTTATGGCCGGCGCTTTCCACGGACCCGGCGAAGCTGAAAGCGCCATAAATGTGGGAATCAGCGGACCCGGAGTAATTCTGTCCATGCTGAAACGTCTCTCCGGGGCGGATCTGGGCAGAGTTTCCGATGAGATCAAGCGGACAGCCTTCAAGATCACCCGCACCGGCGAGCTGGTGGGCAGGGAAGTAAGCAAAAGACTGGGAACGGATTTTGGGATTGTGGACATTTCCCTTGCCCCCACGCCCGCTGAAGGGGACAGTATTGCCGAAGTATTGGAGGCCATGGGGCTCGAAAGATGCGGGACCCATGGGACAACGGCCGCTCTGGCCCTTCTGAACGATGCCGTGAAAAAGGGCGGCGCCATGGCGAGCTCCTATGTGGGAGGTCTGTCGGGCGCATTCATTCCGGTCAGCGAAGACAGCGGAATGGTGAGAGCCGCGGAAGAAGGCGCATTGAGCCTGGACAAGCTCGAAGCCATGACCTCCGTGTGCTCTGTAGGGCTTGACATGGTGGCGGTTCCCGGAGACACCCCCCCTGAGACGATTTCCGCCATCATCGCCGACGAAATGGCGATCGGCGTCATCAACAACAAGACAGTGGGAGTCCGAATCCTCCCAATCCCGGGCGCCCGCCCCGGGGACCGCATTGACTTCGGAGGTCTCCTGGGAACAGCCTACGTCATGCCGGTCAATCGCTTCTCTTCCCTGGAGTTCATTCGAAGAGGGGGAAGAATTCCTGCCCCACTGCAGGGTCTTACGAACTAGACTAGTGCATTGTCAACACTTAAATTGTGGGTTATCTGGTACAACGTCATTCCTGCGTAAGCAGGAATCCAGTATTATGATTCTGGATTCCCACTTTCGTGGGAATGACATAACCCCTAAAACAAAGGTTGACAGGCCACCAAGAAGTCTGCCGCCTATTGGATCCACCCTGGAACTTGATTGTCACAGCTCCTTCAAGGATAATAGGAGTGTAAACCACCTGAACCAGGGAGGTAGAAAGCCATGGAGATCACTTCACAGAACAAGCCTCAGGGAATTCAACAGTTCTTCCAGAAATTGGGAGACAGTCCCTTGAAGGAAACCCTTTATGAATCGAGTCCCCGCATCGCTCTGGCGGCCGCCGATCTTTATGTGGGGCGGGCAGCCATCGTATCATCTTCACCCCCTGTGCGATTCCTTGCAGGGGTTCTGGGGGCAGTTCGCGTGGTTTACCCATTTTTCGAGAACAGCAGCTCTTTCGAGCTTCCGCTAAGCACCCGATTCGAGAGAATTGCGGTCGGAGACGCCCTGGCCGCTGCCGGTAACCTCGCCCTGGCGGGCGGCGCAGGTCTCTTAGGCGTCGCAGCGGTGATAACCGGCGACTTGATCTCCTTGTCGGAAACGCTCATATCCAGGTTGGAGTAAGCTACTCTCCCACAACCACCAGTGTAAGCAGATTCGGGTCAAGATATTTTCGGGAGACCTCGCCGACCTCTTCAGGCGTAATTCTTGACAGGAAGGCATCGAGCCTTTCGGGAAAATCGTAACCTCTTCCCGCCAGCTCATAAAACGCCATATTCCGGGCCTGGCCCTGGTCGGTCTCCTGGGAAAGGGCAAACTGGGTGACAAGGTTCTTCTTGCCGACCTCCAGGTCTTCGGCGGAAACGGGCTCACTCAGGAATCGTTGGATCTCCCCAAGGAGGCCGTCTTTTGCCTTATCGAGGTTCCTCGGGGATACTCCCATCTCAAAGGTAAAGGGTGTGGAACCGAGTCGCGGCCGCATATAGGTCCACATTCGGTAGGCAATGCCCTCCTCATAAACGAATTTGAAGAAAAGGCGGTTCGAAAGGATTCGTTCCGCCAGCTTAAGGGGGAGGTAATCTGCGTCTTTCACTCCAACGCCCATTCTTCCCAGATTCATGGTAATCTGGGTCTTTTCCATCGGGATGTGGGACTCTTTCTTGTGATCTTGAGGCGGCTCCTTGACGATCCTGAGCCTTGGCGCAGGCTGCCTTGGCAGGGATTTCAGGGTACGGGTCAGAGCCTCAAGGTCCTTGCCCGTAAAATCACCTGCCACAGCCACTACCAGGTTGGCGGGGACGACGGCTTTCCCGTGGAATCGCACGAGATCGGCCCTGGACAGCCTGGAAACCGTTTCTTTCTCCCCCAGGATCGGCATTCGGTATGGAGATCTTGCGAAGATCTCCTTCATGAATTCCTTGTTTGTGAGATCATAGCTCCGGTCCTCGATGGACCTGATCTGAGCGAGGACGTCATCCCTGGCCTTTTGAACCTCTTCCTCAGGGAATGACGGACGGGTCAGGAGCTCCAGGGCGAGCATCGAAGCCCGCAAGGCATTGGAAGGTGTGGCCATAATGGAAAGCTGACCATAGTCTTCGCTGGAGGATGTGTCCAACCGGACTCCCATTCGGCCGATGATTCTTGCGATTTCCTCCGCCCCCTTACGAGAGGTTCCTTTCGGAAGAAGGCGCATCATCAAGTTAGAGATGCCGTTCTGACCCCGCGCCTCAAGGAGAAGGCCGCCTCGAATGAAGACCTCCATCGCAACGGTCGTGGAAGAGGGATCTTGTTTCGTGATGAGGACAAGGCCGTTGGGCAGGACTTTTCGAACTGCCCGCACTCGTCCTTTTGCCTCTTCCGGCTGGGGCCACTGAAACCGTGACACGGTTTTTTCGAAGGACCGGCCCGCGACATTCTCCGGCCTCACTGTCGAAATTGTGCAATTATCGGGTCGAAGGTATTTCTTCACAAGCTGCCTGATGTCGGATGAAGTAACACTCCGGATTCGATCCAAATACGCGGCTTCTGCGAGAAGATCGGCATTTGCCGCATAGTTGCACAAATGCCGGGCCTGGGCGATGAAAGACTGGAGCCGAAAGGCATATTCGTTTTCGACCTTCCTTTTTGCCCGACCGAGCTCGCCTTCCAGGACTCCATTCTTTGCGATCTTCAACAACTCCGAGAACACTACGGTACAGACTTTTTCCTCATTTTTCGTAGGGAGGTCCAGGTCTATCACGAAAAGCCCGGGATCTTTTCTCGCGTCGGCGCCCGCCTGGATGTTGTTTACGAGCTTATTGCGCACTTTGAGAGCATGGAAGAGTCGCGAGTCGCTCCCTCCTGTCAGGATACTCTCAAGGACATCCAGTTTCGGCGCATCGGGATGACCCATATCCGGAATATGGAAGCCCCACACCTGATAGGAATGGTCTGTTTTCATGTTCACGAAAACTTCCCTGAATTCCCTTTGCGGCGGTTCCACCAGACCCAGCTCAAAGGAGTCCCGACCTCTCGCATAAGGTCCCCAGAGCGCCTTGATCCTTGATGACATTTCATCGGAATCGAAGTCCCCCACGCAGGTCAGAACCATTTGATTCGGGACATATCGTTCTTGAAAGAAAGTCTGAAACTTTGAGAGGTCGCTTCTCAGAATGACATCTTTGAATCCGATGACCGGGCGGGAATAGGGGTGCGTGCGGTACGCCTCCCCTGCGAGGGCATACCAGACCCGATGACCCGGAAGATCCCAGTCCATGTTGTATTCTTCCATGACCACCTGGCGCTCTTTTGCGATCTTCTCCCCGGTGACTTTGAGATTCATTACTGCGTCCGCCAGCCTCCAAAGACCCTCATCCAGATGGGCCCTGGGGACCACAATGTAATAGGCAGTCATGTCATCCGAGGTGAAGCCGAAAAAAGTGCCAAGACTCTGGAATACCTTGCGGGTTTCCAGCTCCTTTTGCCGCTCCGTCCCTCCTCGAAAAATCAAATGTTCGTAGTAGTGAGACAGGCCGGAGAGATCGGGAGATTCTGTTCTGCTGCCTCCTTTGACATAGATGCAGGCAGCCACGAGATCCTTCGAATGGTCTTCCTTGAGAACCACCTGCAACCCATTGTCCAGCGCGAATGCCTTGATGGGATTTCCGGGAAGGGCGGGAAGATTTTCAGAACCAAGGAGAAGTAGGGAAGAAGCCAACAGGAAACACAGCACAGTCTTCACATTTCGATCCTTTCTGTACGACACTTCCCCGTAACTACTCAGGTAGACAGGATGCGGGAGTCAGGATTCAGAATAGCCTGCGAATAGGCCTCCAACAGCTTGCTGACCTCCTCATTCTGACTCCTGCATTCTGACTCCTGCATTCTGACTCCTGACTACCTGAGTAGTTACTCGCTGTCTGCATCATTCATGGGTATTCGTAAACAGGGGTCTCAATCACTCTGGCAGGCTTCTTACCCCCTTTGATCAAAGCCTGGATACGTTCCACGGTCTCTGGGGAAAAGAATTGCTCACCAGTCTCCTGGCGCACACGGGCAGGTACATGCTCAATAATGTAAAATTTTCCGCCGTGCGCCAAGGTATACGTAACTTGGGTTTCAATCATTGTTTCTCTCATGCTTTCCACCTCATTATTCCTGCTTCCTGACCCTGGAATCTACCCATAGATCGGGGTCTGGTTCATAGAGCGTAATAATCTTAATCAGCGCACGGCTGGGATAGCTGCATTGAATATGTAAAGGCCGTCCGGTTTTTGTAAACCCAAGAATCAGACAGCTTGAACCATACTTGTCTTCGGGATAGTCTTCCACAAGCTCACCGCCGCCCAATATTGCCTCCTCCATATCCATAACGCTAATTTCCCGAAAGATGCTTTGGTCAACGGCGTGCTTGGAGAATTCGTATTGCCGCCGCAGTATCTTGCTTCTGATTTCTTCAAGCATCCCCACGACCTAATTCTACCTCATTATTTTCGAATGGTCAATCTTTCCCCGCCTAACGCCCGTTCGCGATACTGTTTTCCTATGACAGGTGCTGGTACACTTGTGGTCTCGGGGTACCGCCGTCGCCTCCGGCGTCACCCCTTATAGTTACATTTGCCCTGGCACCTGTCATGAGCAAACGCTATCTCCGTTCGCTCAACATAGGATGTTTCCTAGACGCGCAACGTCTCGGGAAGATGTCGAAAAGATGAATCCTGAGGGCAAATACGTGCATTTCCAGCGATTCCTGCACCAGAGAGGACAAACACAGTGTCAATTATTCTGCGAAGAAATTTCTATATGGAGACGGTTTAGTGCTCGTTCCGCTATTTCCCTGCGGCGGCCTCCTTGTTGTTTTGCTGGTTTAGCATCATCAGTGTCAGCCCGATCAAGATGGATGTTCCGATTCCCCCTCCCATCGCACTTGGTGGAAGCAGACCGGAAGCCATGGACCCCCCGATCAGCACCGCAATGCCCAGATAGGCGAGGACATCTGATTTTTCGCCGTGTTCGGGATGCAGGGCCAGCATGCGGGTCCCGAGTGCCCCAATTTCCGGATCGGCCCCTGTTGAGTGAAAAGACTCCAGTGGGGATGCCTCCCGTTGGTGCGCCGGCTGGGGAAAGGCTTTACTCTGCAGGATGTTGCCCGTTCCCGTGAAGTCGGTTCGAATGGTGCTCACGATAGGCACCTCCTTTTATGATTTTGCCGGATTTGTCTCAATATAACATGAGCCCATCAAAAAAATCTCACAAGAGTCACGCAGGAGAACCGAAGTTGCAAGAGAACACGAATGGCGTGAACCCTGAGATTGTGAGAATCGGCGAGAAGGTACTGGCGGGCGGTGTGATTGCCCACGATGAAGCCCTGTGCCTGACCGAGACCAGGGGGACTGACCTGCTTCTCTTGTTCACCTATGCCTCGAAGATTCGAGAGAGGTTTGCAGGGGACGGGGTGGACCTGTGCTCGATCGTAAATGCGCGATCAGGGAGGTGTTCCGAAGATTGCGCTTTTTGCGCCCAATCCGCGCACTACCACGCCGATGGGCCGGTATATTCGCTTCTCGATGAGGATACAGTGCTTCGGAAGGCATGGGAAGCCAGGCGGACCGGGGCGAACCGGTTCGACATGGTGACCAACGGCAGGGGAGTGAGGGAAGAGGACACGGACTTCCGGAGGATCCTGCAGATTTTGAGGCGTGTCAGGGAGGAGACCGGCCTCAAGACATGCGCCAGCCTCGGAACCCTCACATTCGGTGCGGCCCGGGCACTGGTGGAAGCGGGGGTAACCCGGTACAACCACAATATTGAAACCGCCGAGTCCTTTTTTTCGAAAATAGTCTCAACCCACACCTTTGCCGAAAGGGTGGAGACCGTCAGGATTGTGAAAGCCGCAGGAATGGAGGCCTGCTGCGGCGGAATCATCGGGCTCGGGGAAAGTGCGGAACAAAGGCTCGATTTCGCTTTTACCCTGAGAGAGCTCGGGGCGGATTCGGTGCCTGTCAACATTCTGAACCCTCGTGCAGGAACTCCTCTGCAAGACATCGAGCCTCTCGCACCCATGGAGATACTGAAATACCTCGCCCTTTTCCGATTCATCCTTCCCGACAAGATCATCCGGTACGCAGGGGGCAGGGAAGTCGGTCTGCGGGAGCTTCAGCCTCTCGGGTTCCTCGCCGGTGTGAATGGAATGTTGATCGGAGATTATCTTACAACACGGGGACGCAAGCCTGAAGAAGACCTGGCCCTCCTCCGCGATCTTCAATGGACATGATTGAAGAGAAGACCTGGGGAGAAAAAGACAAACAGTATCTATGGCATCCTTTCACCCAGATGCAGGATTGGGTGGCGGGAGATCCCCTGATCGTGGCTGAGGGGAAGGGCGCAAGGCTAATTGATATCGAGGGCAGGGAGTATTTCGACGGGGTCTCCTCCCTCTGGGTGAATGTGCATGGACACCGTCATCCCCGCATTGACCAGGCTGTTTCCTCCCAATTGGGGAGGATCGCCCATTCCACCATGCTCGGCCTCACCCACGTTCCAGCCATACGACTGGCCGAGCGTCTCGTTTCCCTGGCGCCGGAGGGCCTTTCCAGGGTGTTCTACTCGGACAGCGGCTCCGAAGCGGTCGAGATCGCGTTGAAGATGGCTTTCCAGTATTGGCGGCTCAAAGGACGCGGCTCAAAGAGCCGGTTTCTCGCCTTGAGGAATGCTTATCATGGCGACACCCTGGGGGCTGTGAGCGTTGGGGGAATTGACCTGTTTCACTCCCTTTTCAGGCCCCTCCTTTTCGATGCCATGCACGCCCCTTCTCCATATTGCTATCGGTGCTCTCTCTCGAAGGAGCGGGAGAGCTGCCGCCTGGCTTGCGCCGACGTCCTGGAGAAACTGCTGGGCGCACACAGGTATGAGATTGCTGCCATGATCATGGAGCCCCTGGTTCAGGGAGCTTCCGGGATGATCGTCGCTCCGAGCGGCTACCTCAAGAGGGTGAGGGAGATGTGCGACCGGCACGAGGTCCTCCTCATCACCGATGAGGTGGCCACGGGATTCGGTCGCACAGGGAGGATGTTTGCGAGCGAGCATGAGGGGATCTCGCCGGACATCCTGGCTTTGGCCAAAGGGCTCACCGGCGGCTATCTGCCCCTTGCCGCAACAATCACGACAGAGAGGATTTATGAGGCCTTTCTCGGTGAATTCGAGGAGATGAAAACCTTCTTTCACGGCCACTCCTATACGGGAAATCCTCTGGCCTGCGCCTCCGCCATAGCGAATCTGGAAGTTTTTGAAGCGGAGCGGACCCTGGAGCATGTCCGCAAAGCCGCCGTTTTTCTTCACCGAGAGATGGAGTCTTTCCACCGCTTGAGGCATGTAGGTGATATCCGGCAATGCGGACTCATGGTCGGAATTGAGCTTGTCTTGAAGCGGGATACGAG
>JACPDT010000030.1 GCA_016183865.1 Armatimonadota bacterium
GGTCCCACTGGGGGATGGGAGTTTGCGAGCACCGTGGGCTGGCGCAGGTGGCAGGACCCCGAAGCGGCAAAATGGCGCCGCAGTGTTAAGGAAGGGGTATGCTATGAAGCGATTTCGCTACGGATCTTCGGGATTCACATTGATCGAGATCCTGATCGTAGTCATCATTATCGCCATTCTTGCCACCATCGTGATTCCCCGCCTTGTGGGAAGAACCGAGAAAGCGAAGCGCACCAAGGCCATCAGCGATGTGAAGAACCTGGAAACTGCTCTGGATCTTTTTGAGGCGGACAACGGCTTTTTCCCCACAACAGACCAGGGGCTACGGGCCCTTGTTGTGAAGCCCACTACGGAGCCGACGCCCGAGAAGTGGCGCGGCCCCTATTTGAAAAAAACGAATTTCACCGATCCCTGGGGCAGGGCATACAATTATCTTTGCCCGGGCGAGCATAATGAGGAAAGCTATGATCTGTCCTGTTACGGAAAGGACGGTCAGCCGGGAGGAGAGGGAGTGGATGCGGATATCGTCAACTGGGAGGAAGAAACTCCACAGGCAACGCCCACACCGGGGGACTAAGGGCTATCTCCTCCTTGAGACCCTTGCCGTTACGGCGATTCTTGCCATGATTTGCGCCATCATAGTTCCTGTTGTTGTCCGCTCCTCGAAAGCCAGGATCCTCCGGGCAGCCGCCTATGAGCTGGCTCAGACTTTGCGGCAGGCCAGGGAGTCGGCACTCATCGAAGGAAGGCCCAGTCAGGTCGTATTGGATGGGAATGCCGGCAGTTTTCGGGTAGAGTGGCTGGATCCCGAGGAGAACGGAACAAGGCGTTTCCAGAAAAGCCACATCCTTCCTGAGGGCATAAGAATTCAGCAGGTATTGCGGAGGGAAACGGAGACCGCTTCCGAAGGCGCTACAGCCGTCCCCTTCACAACAGGGGGCCTTTCCCAGGAAACATGGATTACCCTTTCCGACACTGGGGGAGACACGTATTCAGTTCGTGTGTCTCCATCCGGAAGGGTGGCTGTTTATGAAGAGGAGTAGGACAGGGTTCACCCTTGTGGAGGTGATCGTGGCCCTGGCGCTCGTTGGGACCGCCTTGCTGGCTCTTCTCTCCAGTGTGTCCACAGCCGTGCGGGCTGAGGCCGTTTACTCCCGTCACACCAGGGCCGTCTTTCTGGCAAGGCAGAAGCTCGAACAGGTAGGGCGTCAGGAGACCCTTACTCCTGCTCATATGGAGGGGAATTTCGCGCCCGATTTTCCAAACTTTGACTGGCAGGTGACGATAGAATCCACTCAGGTTCCAGGACTGTATAAGGTGTCCGCCCAAGTTTCCTGGATGGAAGGTCAGAATCAGAGAGACGTGCAGCTCTCATCTTGTGTTTTTCGGAATTGAATGATGGCGAAATCGGCAAAGCGCGGATTTACTTTGATGGAGGTTCTTGTTGTGACGGTCAGTGTGGCTGTCCTTGCTTTCGCCGTTTCCGGCGCCCTTTTTCACGGGATTCGCACCTGGGAGCGCGGCAGGCAGCTTCAGGAGACGTCCCAGGAGGGAAGGACCATTTTTTCCGCGATCGCGAGAGACTTGAGGGGTGTTCTAGTCATGGAAGGCAATGAGGCAGACCAATTCATCGGGCAGAAGGAGACCCTGGAATTTGTCTCAACAGCCTACCCCATGGAGCTTTTTCCAGGTCCGTGCCAGGATCTTTGCAGGGTTTCTTATGTCACCGTCTCCGATCCCGATGGCGGCAACAGGCGTTTTGTGAGAAGGATCAGCTTCCCTTCCTTCGGTGAGGAGATTCCGGATGAGGAAGAGACCTTGAGCAGTGCCTTCCAGGAGATTATTTTCGAATACTCCGACGGCGTCTCCTGGCTGGAGGAATGGAGAGACAGGGCTGTCGAGGATCTGCCCCTTGCCGTTCGCGTCTCCGTGACCCTGCCCGGGGGCGTATCCCCATTTCAAGGGGCCGTCGCCCTTCCCACCTCCTGGGGGAAACCGATACGGGAGGTGGAGTAATGAGAAGGAGGGAAGGGGGTTTTGCGGCGCTTCTGTCTCTGGCTTCCATTGCCCTGATTCTGGCTCTGGCCGTTTCGCTGTCCGCCATGGTTCAGCGTGAGAGAAAAATGGCCCTCGCCTATCTGGACGAAACAAAGGCTTCATCTCTGGCCACAGCCGGAATCTCTATGGGCCTGTCTTTGATCCAGGAGAACCATGGAAGGTCTTTTGTGGAAGAGATTCCCCCTTCCACAAGTGAGGACCTGAACCTTCCAGAGGGAAGTTTCACCGTTTCCGTGACCCCTGAAAACAGTCGCTTGAATGTGCAGAAAGCCTCCGCAGACCAGTTGAAACAGCTTCCCGGGATGACCGACGAGTGGGCTTCCGCCATCGTTCAGGGAAGGGAGCGGGAAGGAGGAAACCTCCATACTCCGGGGCAGATCATGACATTCCGGGGCGCTCAGTCCGACTCTTTTTTCAGAGGGGCAGGCACGGGAACGGCGGAAGGAGAGAATCAGCCTTCAGGTCTTGTACACTTGTTGACAGCCATCCCTCCTGATGGAGATGAGGGAAAGATCCATATCAATACAGCCCCTCAGGTGGTTTTGGAGACCGTTCCCCATTTGACCGCATCCGCCATTTCCACGATCATCTCGGAAAGAGAGGCACAGCCTTTTCGGAACATCTCCGACCTTTCCAGGATTCCAGGGCTTTCCCGAAGTGACCGGGAGGAGCTGGCCGGGCATTTGACTGTAAATTCCAACATCTTTCGGGTGGAGAGCACAGGGATCATACAGGCTTCCGCCCTTCGGGGAAGACAACGGCAAAAGACAATAATGGCCCTTGTGGATGCCAGGGAAAGGCCTCTTAAGATCATCTATTGGCATGAGAGTCCGTAGGGGGAGAAATTGAGACCAGGACGAGTCCTTGGGATAGACATCGGGTCAACATCCTTGAAAGCCGCTCTTCTCGAAAGGGGAAAGGGGAATTCCAGAGCGCGTCTTTCCGCTGTGCGGGTTTTTTCCATCTCCGGAGAGGACAGGGAATCTCTCATAGGGAAGCTTCGGGAGCTTCGCCGGGACCCTCATTTCGCGGCCGCTTCCCTTTCCTTCTCCCTTCCCCGAAGGTTTCTTCTCCTGAAGAGCCTCTCACTTCCCCCTGCGCCTCCGGAAAAGATTCGGGCCCTTGTGGAGATGGAGGTCTCCACTGCCCTTCCCCTGCCCAGGGACAGGATGACCTGGGACTTTGGGCTTCGGCCCGGGCCTGAGGAGGGGAAAACGGCTGATCTCTGGGCCGCGAAAACAGAAACATTGGACGTTTTCAGGGAGATCTTCGAGCAATCGGGCTGGGACCTTTCCGATGTGGTTCCATCTCCTGTGGCTGCCCAACATTTTGCCGAGTTTTGTCTCCCCGCCATGGCTTGCGACCTTCTCCTGGTGGATATGGGCCGGCTTCACCTGGAATCCGCTCTTGTGAGGGAAGGCGCCCTGGTGGCAAGCCGCACCGCGCCATGCGGAAGTCTCCGCCTTTCCCAGGGCACAGCAAGGGAGAAATGGCTTTCGACAATCCTCCACGAGATTCGGGACATCCAGGGAAGCGGCCATGAGGCGGTAAAGAGGAAAACGACTCTGCTTCTGGGAGGGGGTGGGGCCAAACTTCCCGGAGTCCTTTCATCCCTCGAGCAGGAGCTTGCCATCGTCGTAAAAGGGGTAGGACATCTGGACTCTTCCCGTCTCCTTCTGACGGAGGATGCCGAAGCAGCCTACCTGGCCGTCGGCGCGGCTCTCGCAACTCTCCAGGATTCTCCAAAGGCCGTTCACCTCATCCCCGGAGACTGGAGAGAGAAAGATAGAACAAAGGCTGCAGAGCGGACGTTCCTGCTTGCGGCGAAAGGCGCCCTTTTTGCCCTTGCCATGGTCGGTCTCTGGTTCCTGGCCGGCATCCTGGCCCGGACCGATACCCTCCGCAAGCTGGAAGAGGCGGAAGTTCGCATCCACACCCCCGTCCGACGCCTGGAGCAGAAGGAGCGGGAGGTCGCCGGATACCGGTCTGCCCAACGTTTTCTTGCCGGTCTGGAGAAAAGGAAACAGAGGCCCCTTGAGCTTTTGCGCGAGCTCAGCATCCGCATCTCGCCCCCCATCACGATTCAGAGGCTCAGCCTGGAGAAGGAAAAGGGATTTTCCTTGTCCGGGAGGGCGCCTTCGCAAAAAGAAGTAGCTCTCTTGCTGGGCTCCTTGAGAAATTTGCCCGGCTATGGGGAGGCGCAGCTCAATTTTGTTCGCTCCATCACAACCGAGGATTTCCCTGTAGTGGATTTTTCGATATGGCTCCCTGTCTCGAAAAAAACGAAAGGAAGGAGCATCGGAGAATGAAAGGGATCGGCAACCTCCAACGAAGCTGGATCCTGATCCTTTTCCTCGCTATTATGGTGACGGGGGTTCTGGGATATGAGTATTTCTCCATGGAGGGGGAGATCGCGAAAAAGAAGGAAGATCTCTCGAAACAACAGGATCTCATGGCAAGGGCTTCCATAATTGAATCTGAATACAAGCTTGGGAAGAGTGACACACTGATACAATTCGCTCTGATCCCCCAGGAAAAGCAGAGCGGCCCTCTCCTTGAGCTTTTCAACCGCCTGGCGAAGGAGAGTCATGTTGACATCCGGGATGTGAGATTCTCAGCGCCCCGCAAATCCAAAGGAGTTTTCGCGCTTCCATGCGAATTTCAAGGGAGCGGACGCCTTTCCAGTATCGTTTCCTTCCTCTATGGCGTTGAGGAGAACGCGCCCCATCTGGAGGTAGTGAAAATGCAGGTATCCGAGAGAGAGGGGTCTCTGGATATGAAACTATTGCTTCACGGACAAGGGGCGGGAAAAAAGTGATCCTCTCCCAATGGCGGTCAAACAAGCTCTGGCAACTGGGGACTCTCGCTGTTTTGGGTCTCCTTCTTCTCTTTTCCCTTGTGAAGCTCAAGGCAGGCGCCCTCCCGGGGGAGCAGAAGATCGTGATCCGAAGCGATTCCCACAAAGAATCCAAAGCAAGCCGTGATAGGAAGCCGACGGAACCAAAGATCGGACCCAAGCGCCCTCTTTCGGAATATGGAATCATCGAAAAAAGGGGACTTCTACGGGGTTCCACGGTGATCGAGCCCGGCTCTTCTCAGAAATCGGCGGGGACGGGATTCCAGGTTTCCCAACAGCCTGTTTCAGGGGCTCTCCCCACATTGCCCGCCCCCCCTTCGCCCGATTCTTCCACAGAGTTTCCTGTGCGGAAGGCCCCTTCCAGATACCTTCTGACAGGGGTAGTGGACGATGGAGATCATTCCTATGCCATCATCGAGGACCAGAAGACGAAAATGGGCGGATTCTTCAAAAAGGGAGACACCTTTGGAATCTGCACCGTCCTTGCCATTCGAGAAGATCAAGTGATTCTGGACTGTCAGGGTGAAAAAGCCGTGATTACTCTGGGCGCCGGAACCCTGGAAAAAGGAGCCGCCGTTGAAGAAAAGCATTAGCTTTGCAATATTGGTTTCGGTTCTGGCCCTGTGCCTTTCCGGGCTTCCGGCGGCCTCGCCTTCACAGGTTTCCATGAATTTCTTCAATGCGGATATTGATCTTGTCCTTCAATTCATGAGTCATGTGAGCGGGCTTACCATCATCAAGGATCCCGCCCTAACGGGAAAGGTCACCCTCATGACAAGGCGCAAGGTAACGGTGGAGGAGGCGTTGCGCCTTTTGGATCAGTCCCTCCAGGTAAGAGGCTATTCCGCTTTGCGGAAAGGCGAGGTGTTGAAGATCGTCCCCCTTGATCGGGCTCTGGCGGAGAGCAAGCTTCGCAGAGCAGGGGCGCCACGGGAGGGGGATCCCCTCATGACCCAGATCATTCCCATGCGCAATCTGGATGCCTCCCAGCTCAAGGGCAGCCTTCAACCCCTTGTAAGCAAACAGGCGAACATATCGGCAGATGCAACCAGCAACACCCTCATCGTGACCGATTATGCCTCCCACCTGGACGGCATTACGGCACTGGTCAGACAGATGGAGAAACAGGCGGGCACCCGTTCCGTTATCGGGAAGGTCATTCCCCTGACCTATGCCGATGCAGTACAGGTTGCCTCAGAGCTGAGCCAGATTTTCGGCATTCCCACCGTCGGCCGGTCTCCGGGTGGGAGACAGGGGCGTCAGGCCCCCGGGGCAGGGGGGCAGTTGCGCCCCGGACAATCCGCCCTTGTGGAAAACAAAGTCGTGGCAGATGCCCGAACGAACAGCGTCATAATAACAGGGGTGGAAGAAACAGTTGCAAGAATGGAAGCCATGATCAAAGACCTGGATGTGCCTACCGCCACATCCAGCATGAATGTATACAAATTGCAGAATGCGGAAGCAGAGCAGTTGCAGAAACAGCTCTCCAGAATGTTCGCAAAAAAAGGTCTGAGTCACATCACGGTGGAGGCCGAGCCGGATACGAATTCCCTCATCATAACGGCATCTCCCAGGTCCCTTCGGGATATCAACAACATGATTCGAAGCCTGGATGTGTCGGCCCCGAAGGTGGTGGTCGAGGTTGTGAAGCTCCTGAATACACGCTCCAAGGATATCGTGAACGTCTTGTCCACTTTCCTCGCCTCTCCGGCCCTTCAAGGAAAAATTGTAGTCTCATCGGACGAAAGAGGCGGCAAGGGTTACATGATGGGAAATGTCAAGATTTTTCCCGATCAGAACACCAATACGGTGATTCTCACCGGTCCAAGAGCTGCCGTCAAGAATGTGAAGGAAATGATTCAAAAGCTTGACATCCTCACCGCCCAGGTCCTCATTGAGGCCATTGTTGTGGAAGTTACCAGCAAGGACGGAACCGAGTTCGGGCCCACTCTCGCATACAGCAACCTCGGGTTGACCCCCGCCTGGGTGAAGCCCGATGTGGCCCCAGGCATGGGTCTGGGTTTTCAGGCCTATATAGTAAAAGACAATATCTCCGCCTTGATCAACATTCTGCGCCAGAGCAATGATGTCCGGGTCGTTTCCAATGCAACCGTAATCACCCAGGAAGGAAAAGCGGGAAAAGTGGTGCTTGGTCAGCAGATCCCATATATCGCCACATCCCGCATTTCCGAGACAGGGAGCGTTGTGAACAGCTTCTCTTACAAGGACGTGAAAATGGCCCTGACCGTGACGCCTCACATCAACGAAAGCGGGTATGTATCACTGGACATCAACCAGACCATTGACACCCTCATGGGGACCGCGGCTTCCGGCGCCCCTGTGATCGCGAGCCGTGAGGCGGTTTCTTCCATCATGGTGAAAGATGAGAATACGATCGTTCTGGCCGGTATCATCAAGGACGAGAAATCCACCGACCACCGGCGGGTTCCCATTCTTGGAGACATCCCGATCCTGGGCGCTTTTCTCGGGAACAGGAAAGATGTGAAAGAACGGACGGAGATCATGATCTTTCTCTCCCCCCATGTGATCCGACAGGCAGAGGAAGCCACAGAGGAGACCCAGAGCCAGATGCGGAAATTGACGGAGCCCCCTCCTCTTCCCTCCAAGACGAAGCCCACAGTCACGGAAGGGGGCGCCGAGACGTTGAGCGGCCGAATCGTGCGGATTCGTCCCGCATTGAATGTGCTGGAAATTGAGCTTCCCGGCGGAAAGATCGTGGAAGTGGAGCAAGACAAGGTCACTCTCCTCCGAAGAGGGAGTCCTGCGAGGGTGACCGATTTCACTAAAGGAGAGGAAGTAGTGATGGTCTATACAGTCACCCCGGAAGGGAACAAGATTCTTTCCACGGTGCTTCTGCCATGAGCCCTCCCGAGGCTCGAAACCGCATTGATGCCTTGCTTTCCGCTTCCATTTCCGTCAAGGAAGCCCTTCGATCCGGCCATTTGGACGGGATCGTCCGTTTCTGCGAGATGGCGGGCGAGACGCTTCGTGCTGGAGGAAAGCTCATTTTTCTGGGCAATGGGGGCAGTGCCGCCGATGCCCAGCATCTCGCGGCAGAGCTGGCGGGTCGGTTTCAACTGGAGCGAAACCCACTCCCTGCCATCGCCCTTACTACCAACACATCCATTTTGACCGCTGTGGGGAATGACTACGGATTCGATCAGGTTTTCTCAAGACAACTGGAAGCTGTTGGGAGAGCCGGAGATCTTGTTGTCGCCATAAGCACAAGCGGGAATTCCCCCAATATCCTGGAAGCCGCCCTGATGGCTCGAAAAAAGGGCCTCCTCATTGTGGGCATGACCGGAGATTCGGGAGGAAAGCTCGCCTCCCACGTGGATCTCCTGGTTTCCGTGCCTTCAGCCAATACGGCCCGCATTCAGGAAGCCCACATAACAATAGGCCACATCCTTTGCGAGCTGGTGGAAGAGTCATTGGTCAAAGACGGGGGGAGAATTTCATAGTTCCCTTCAGGGCTACCTGGCTTGAGATTGATCTGGATGCCATTGTCCACAACTATCGTCTCATTCGCGCACAGGTCGGTGAAGGCGTCGGCATCATGCCCATCGTAAAGGCCGATGCTTATGGACATGGGGCGTCGGAAGTGGCGGCCGTCCTTTCGGAGGAAGGGGCAGACTATTTCGGGGTGGCCACCCTGGATGAGGCTGTGGAGCTTCGAAAGGCGGGAATCACGGGATCCATACTGCTTCTTGAGCCCGGAGATCCGGCTCTGGCGCCCGAAATCATCGCCCACAATCTTTCCCAGACCCTTTGCAATCGGGAGATGGCCCGGGTTCTCTCCCGGGAGGCCGCCAAAAGAGGCGCCAGGGTCCCTGTTCATCTCAAAGTGGACACAGGGCTTGGCCGGATCGGACTTTTTCCCGAGGAAGTGGTTCCATTCCTTAAGGCTGCCTGTCCTTTGCCGGGGCTTCACTTCGAAGGGATCTTTTCCCATCTGGCTTCCGCGGACTCGAAAGATGACACCTATTTCAGGAAACAGGTCCAGAGCTTCACGGATGTGCTGGAGGCCGTCGGCAGGGAAGAAATCGTCTTCCCCCTTCGCCATATCGCCAACAGCGCCGCCATCCTGAACGGCCACGACGTTTGCTTCGAGATGGTGAGACCCGGAATCGCCCTTTACGGCCATGTGCCTGCAAAGCGGTTTTCGGGTAAGATTCCCCTGGAACCCGCCCTTTCTCTCAAATCGAAAATTTCCTTTCTGAAGACGGTCCCACGTGGGACTCTTGTGAGCTATGGATGCACCTACGAGACAAAAGGCGACAGCCTGATCGCCACGCTGCCCATAGGTTACGGAGACGGCTTCAGCCGTCTTTTGTCCAACAAGGGGCAGGTCTTGATCGGAGGAAAGCGGTATTCTGTAGTAGGAAGGGTTTGCATGGATCACATCATGGCAGAGCTCCCTCCATGCGCCCCCGTGAAGGTCGGAGATGAGGCGGTCCTCATCGGGAAACAGGGAAATGAGGAAATCTCCGCAACTGAAGTGGCGGATCTTGTGGGCACCATCCCATACGAGGTCCTCTGTTTGTTCACTCGCCGCGTGCCGAGACTCTATATGCGGGGGGAAAAGCCCCAATTCCTTCGGACATTGACGGGACGACATGTTTTCTCACCTGAATAAGGCATAATCTCACAATTCTCTCAAAACCCCCCGTCTGTTTTTCGCTCCTTGAGACGTTCCCGGCCTTTCCGTGTCGCGGTGCAACCCCTCTTCATGTTCCCCAGGTGAAAAGTTAAATTTCCCCATGTATACCCTGGACCAGGTTCTGAGGTATAATGGAAACTGTGCGCAATTCCGCGCAGGGGATGGAGAAAGCTTCGGGAAGGGGATATGATTGCCATGTATGTGTCAGAAGTTCGACCTTTGGCGAGTTTTACCCGGGGAGATGTTTCCATTCCGAATCCGGTGTCCGAGGCGCCGGCCCCCCACGAAACAATTGAGCTGACCCACGAAAATGTCGCGTTGCCCCCTCATGTGGAAGGCGAGGCTCTTCTGCGGCTTTCGGACACGGTCTCCGAGAAAACCCTGCTGGAATACCAGAAGAAGTACAGGTTTCAGGTATTGGAGGAAATCGCAGCCCCTGCCGCCATAAAGACCTCATTCCCTGGAAAACTTCTCCATGTTCGATTTGACTCGGGAAGAACCGGAGAAAGCACCTTGACCGGCCTGTCCCAGGAGGAAGGGGTTCAGTACGCGGAACCCAACTTGATTTTTCAATTGGATGACCCTTCTCTCCCCTTTGCCCTCACGGCATCTCCGATCGAATCCGTCCCTTCCAGGGCGCACATTCCCAATGACCTGGACTCCCGCCTCTGGGGCATGCACAACACAGGTCAAACAGGGGGCGCCCCCGGTGTGGACATTAACGCACCGGAGGCGTGGTCCGTGGAAACAGGGAATCCCAATGGGCCGATACTCGCCGTAATTGACACCGGCATAGATTACACTCATCCCGATCTTGCGGCGAATATCTGGACAAATCCGGGGGAGATTCCGGGAAACGGCATTGATGATGATGGGAACGGATTCGTGGATGATGTCCATGGTTATGATTTCGCCAACAATGACGGGGATCCCATGGATGACAACAAGCATGGCACCCATTGCGCAGGAACCATCGCCGGCGAGGGAAACAATGGTCAGGGAGTAGTGGGTGTAAGCTGGCGCGGAAAAATCATGCCCATCAAGTTTCTTACCGGAGGCGGATCGGGGAGTTTGGCCGATGCCGTGAAGGCCATTTTCTATGCGACCCAGATGGGGGCGCGGATTACCTCCAATTCCTGGGGAGGCGGAGGGTTCAACCAGTCCCTCCGCGACGCCCTGGCGGCATCGCCGGCCTTGAATATTTTCGCGGCAGGAAACTCCGGGCAGAACAGTGACGTCACACCCGGCTACCCTGCGGCCTATGACCTTCCGAACATTGTCTCCGTGGCAGCCGTAGGTCCCAATGGCGAACTTGCGGGTTTCTCGAATTACGGGGCCAGGTCGGTGGACCTCGGGGCGCCGGGGGTTGACATATACTCCACCGTTCCCGGAGCCGGCTTCGCGTCCTTGCGGGGGACTTCCATGGCCTGCCCCCACGTGTCCGGCGCCGCATATCTTACGGTTTCCCGATACCCGAATGCAACCAACGACCAGATCAAGGGGCGGCTGCTGGGCGGGGCTGCACCCCTTCCTTCGCTGCAGGGAAAAGTGCTCACAGGGGGCATGTTGAATGTAAGCAATGCCCTGGAGAACGACGTGGTTCCCCCTTCGGCGCCGGGGGATTTCAAAGTGGATTCGGCAGGCGCCGGATTTCTCACGTTGACCTGGAAAGCGCCGGGGGATGACGCCGATTTCGGCTCTGCCTTACGTTATGAGTTGCGCATGGCGGACCACCCCATTGCGGAAGGGACAGCGGGAGAGGGGGAGGTCTCCTGGCAACAGGCGACACCCGTTTCTGCTCCCATCCCTGAGTCTCCGGGCTCGCAGCAGACCACCCGGGTGCTGGTGGAGCCCGGCCCATCCGGCAAGACCTACCACTTTGCCCTGAGAGCACTCGACAATGTGGGGAACTCTTCCCCCCTGGCATCGGCCTCGGGGACCACTCTTCCCGGAAAGATCGTTTTCCAGGACGACGGGGAAGGAGAAACCGTCCAATGGACCTTGCAGGAGCCCTGGGGCCGGCAGGAAGTCCCAGGACACGGCAAGGTCTGGACCGACAGCCCGAAAGGGAACTATCCGAGTAAGGCGGACATTTCCATGACCTCAGTACCCATCGGCCTGAGCGGAATCCAGGATCCCATGCTGAGTTTCTACGACAGTTATGTCATCGGCCTCCCGGGACCATTCGGGTTCAAAGACAGCGATGTTGGAAAACTCGAAGTTTCCGGAGATGGGGGAAGCACGTGGAACGGTCTTGAGACCGTTTCAGGAAAGGCCGATTGGCAGCAGCACTCTTTCGATCTCAAGGAGTATGAAGGGAAGACGATTCAAGTCCGCTATCGCCTGACCTCGGACCAGAGTCTGACTTACGACGGCTGGAAAATTGACAATATCCTCGTTGCCGGCACACCGACATCGGATTAGAAGCCATAAGCCTCTCCCCCTTGACGAGGGCGAACACCCCAAAATCCCTCCCCCTTTATGGGGGAGGTCAGGTGTGAGTGTGGCGAATATTCGAACGTTTCGCCTCTCGCCTTTTTTTTGCCCAAATGCTCTTGACAAGCTTTCGGGATTTGTTGTAAGATAGAGGCCAGTGGGCGAATAGCTCAGTTGGCAGAGCACCTGCGTCACATGTAGGGGGTCACAGGTTCAAATCCTGTTTCGCCCACCATTGAAAACAATAGCGGGGTCGTCGTTCAGCGGTTTAGGACATCTGCCTGTCACGCAGAAGATCGAGGGTTCGAATCCCTTCGGCCCCGCCAGTAGTGACAAGGGATTGCGGGTTTTTCGGGACTCGCAATTTTTTGTTTTTCTAACGGAGTCCGCAAGACCGCATCACAATTAGGTTCATTTTTCTGAAGGGTCAAGTACACCAGAGGGGAGAGGGCTTCGTTGCGAGGAGGTGTCGGTCAAATTTCTCCGTGGATTCTCTTTTCGTAGCTTCATTTACCTGAGCGTAGATTTCCAGGGTGATACGTGCACTCTTATGACCCAACTGATCTTGCACGAATTTGATGTTCGCACCTGATTCCAGAAGCAGCGTGGCACAGGTTCCCCTTATATCGTGGAAGCGGTAGGCAACCCCCTCACCCTCCCCCTTCTGGGAGAGGGAACACAGGGAATTACATTCCCTGGATGGATCAAGGGGCAGGGGGGTGAACGCTTACGAAGAATCTTTCGAATAGTTTCTTCTTCCTGGATAAAGGCAACAATCTCCATCGGACCTTTGCAAACCTGACACACCAGCGGGTTTATCCTGTAGACCTTTGCAATGAGGGCAGCCCAGGTTTTTCCGCAAGCTCTGGGCGCCATCGAAGGCTCTTTCAGGTGAGATTCAGGTCTTCCTTCGAGCCTTGCGGCAATTCCCCTATGCTTGTGACTGTGGGCGCCATAGTAATGAATGCTCGTAATGGCCAGGGATGTGTTGCGTCAAGAGAGCCAGAAAGTCCAGTGGATGGAAAGCTTTCCCGCAATGGCTGGAACCTGGAGAACCATAGACAAGCTTTCCCTCTTGCGGGATATACTTGAGTTTTTCCAACGACAAGGGCGCTTTGATAATATATCTTGCCAGACTCTCCCTGGCCTCCTTGTCGTCCGCTTCAATCCTTCCTCCACGGTGACAATGGAAGCCGCTGTGGTGCCAGAAGAGAACCTTATAGTCTCAGGTTACAGCCTTCTCTATGAGATTGATTTCCCTTCTTATCCATCGCCGTATGAAGGATCGTTGGTCCGAGGTAAAGCCGCACTTTTCCATTTCATCTTTCACTTTGCCATCCGGAACCGTATTATCAAATCGTGCGACGAGAATCAGGCGAAAATAGAATGAGAAGAAAGGTTGGTTGCTTCTCACGAGTTTCGGCAAATGCTCCACGCCCTCACGTGAAGCAGGACTGTCGGCTGGTTCCAACATTGCAGCCAACAACATAAAAGCTCCGAAAAGTCTATCGGAATCAAGTTCAGGAGCAGGTTCGTCTGATCGCCGGATTCCACTGCTTTGCTCCCCGATTGAAGATGAATCAAAGAAGTTCAGGTCGAACCCCCACTCCTGCCACCCCGATACCCAAGGAGGCTGGGTGGCAACTAGAATGCGGCCGATCTCCGCCAACAATCCCAAATCCCTGCGTATGAACTCCTCCTGGCCTCCCGTTGATGGGCCGTATTTTATCGCATCCATTGTTTGCGCCAATATTGTCCTTGCCATGGCCGGTCTGTAAATGGGGAACAACGAACATGCCTCTGGGGTGAATAGGGCGCCTGGACCGTGCCAATTCACAACTTCTTCGACAGAACAGTCTCCCACCCAGAAGACGTCGCGGCATACTGGAAGAGAAGTTACGCAGAGTTCCCTTACTCGTGTTCTGCACTTTGCCAACACCCGGCGCGTGAGTTCGTGCAGAGAGTCGGCCTCATCCCTCTCAAGTTCGCGAAATTATTCACCCTGGTATGAGATTAGGCTAAGGGA
>JACPDT010000253.1 GCA_016183865.1 Armatimonadota bacterium
ACACAAATCCCATCACGCCTTGGCGCGTCTCTGGGCCGATCTCGGGGCGCTCCTCGACTGCGCTCCTCAACGTAGCGCTTCGGCTACGCCTGCGGTGCTCGCTCGTGCGCGCTCCCGACCTCGTCTCCAGATCCATCGCCGAATCATTGACGTTATTTATGTCTCAACCCACTTAGAGGGTGGGCTCCTGCTCGACCGGAAGGATTCTGAGACGGTCCGTGAGAAGTCTGACACCCTCTGGTTTGGCTGCAACTATTCTAACCCAGGAGGACACATGCTGAACAGGACTCCATTTCAGAGCCCCGCCACATCTTATCGAATCATTGACGGCGATGCGATCATCATTGATCATCGCACCCACCAGATCATGACCCTGAATTCGGTCGCTTCCAGGATCTGGGGCCTTGTGGACGGACGCCGCACGATTAGAGAAATAGCGGCACAGATTCAATCGGATTACGGCATCGAAGAAAATACGGCCATTGAAGATGCGATGGCCTTCCTGACGGGTCTTGCGACGGACGGCCTTATCGAAACCCCGGGAGAGGCCGGTTCCGGTCTTCCGAGGATCCGAAAAGACAAGCCATCCCGCAGCTTCACCGATGGCGGAGAAATCATGAAAAAGCTCTCCGCCCTTGCACAGAGAAAGAAGAGTCCCTTGCAAGTGATTCTTGAGCTTACCCAGAGGTGCCATCTCTCTTGCAAACATTGCTACCTGCCTCCCGAAACGCGCAAGGACTCGAAGAGCCCCGACCTCGCGACAGGTGAATGGTTAGGCATCATGGACCAACTGGCTGAATCTTTCTGCTTTGAGCTGATCTTCACCGGCGGAGAGCCTTTTCTCAGACGCGATTTCTTCGATCTGGTCGCAGGCGCCAGGGAGAGGCGGTTCTCTGTCCTTATCAAGACCTCCGGAACTCTCGTGAACGAAGAGAAGGCGGACCGTCTCGCCGAGCTTTTTGTTTCCGAGATGCATTTCAGCTTGTACCACATGGATAAAGAAAAACATGACTACATCACCGGAATATCCGGCTCCTGGGAAAGAACCGTGAACGCCATCAAGCTGGTTTCTGAACGGGGAATCAGAACCAAGCTCTCTACTCCAATCACCAAATATACGATGGACGGAATTGACAGTCTTCTCGACTTTGCTGAAGAAGTGGGGGCCCGCGTCGTTTTCGACACTACCATAACTCCCATGAATAATCGTTGTATTGACAATCTGTATCTTCGCCTGAATCCAAAGGATCTGCGCGCACTCTACCGGAACGCCAGAATGCGCGCGGAGATGATAGGAAAAGACAAATACATCGGTGGAAATCTGGAGCTGGGCGACTATCATGGCCCCAGCGACCCCGGCTGCGGCGCCGGGCACATCCTTGCAGCCATCAATCCATATGGAGACGTAATTCCTTGCACGGCTCTTCCCACATTGAAATGGGGAAATCTGAGGCGCCAATCCTTCCGTGAAATCTGGGACAATTCCCTTGATGCCCACTCCTATCGGAAGATAGCGAACAAGGATCTCAATCGCTGCTCGGCATGCGGCCTGAAAACCTATTGCAACCGGTGCCCTGGGGTGGCCTTGATGGAGCATGGAGACCTTTTCGCTCCTTCCCTGGCAGCCTGTGCGGCAGCCGGTGTGACGAAATCGGTTCTTCAGGAGATCGGCGAGATCCGCCCCTGGTGGCAGCAGAAGGGACTGGCCGCCGAAGAAAAGTGACGATCAAAGGTCGTAATTCACCGCCATGTCGTACAGTTTCGCCGCCCCCATTGTGAGCAACCCGGCTACCGCACAGATAATCGTTCCGGTGATCAAGCCCTCGACTGCCGTGTGGGGAAAGCTCAAGGTGCAAATGATGCGTGATGGGATTTGTGTCGGGGGTGAGAAGGAGATCGGGTGCGGGGGTCGAATTCTCATAAGAATTACGGAGGAGGTCTCATTTTGAAGCATTACTCAAAACCGCAGGTTCTCTCCCGGGACGGGCACAGGGGAATTTATCCCTGCGATGCGT
The DNA here is from genome assembly GCA_016183865.1 of Armatimonadota bacterium. Classification (GTDB taxonomy): domain Bacteria; phylum Vulcanimicrobiota; class JACPDT01; order JACPDT01; family JACPDT01; genus JACPDT01. The sequence goes on from JACPDT010000253.1 coordinate 2,016, forward strand.
TAATAAAATACAAACAAGGGAAGAATCAAAAGGAGAGTAATAAAAGGAGGTGAGTCTTCAAGTGGTGTATGAGAGGCCGATCATTGCGTCCAAGGAGGATTACGGAGTCTTCTTTTGTTGTGTAGATTCCGAAGAGAAAAGCTGCTGAGTCACGAAAACGCGGAATACTCATAAGAATAACGAGGAGGTAACAATTCATGGCATACGAAAGACCAAAGGTGGCATCCAAGGAAGATTACGGAGTATTTTTCTGTTGTTGTGATTCCAACGAGAAAAGCTGCTGACATTTATTCGTTATTATCTCGTTATGGAGGAGGCCGATCGGCCTCCTCTTGTTTTGGATCACTCTCCGCGAAACAGTCGCCTAACGTCTTGACACCCTCGTTTTTTTCATTTATACTAATGTTGCTTCGCGGAAAGATCGTCGGGGCGTAGCGCAGCCTGGTAGCGCATCTGGTTTGGGACCAGGGGGTCGGAGGTTCAAATCCTCTCGCCCCGACCATGGGTAAAACATGGTGAACGCGTGGTGCGCCCGTAGCTCAATGGATAGAGCAACGGACTTCGGATCCGTGTGTTGGGGGTTCGACTCCCTTCGGGCGCGCCAAAATTTTGCTGACGCAAGACTGTCTATAGCGGGCAGGGGACCTGGCAAGTCACCCGGCCGGGAGTCGAACGGGCAGTGAGCGCCGACCGAAGAGGGAGGAAGAGCGGGCACGGATGACCGCGGAAGCAAACTGCCCTGCCTGGAGGCGACGAGTAGGATGGCGAGGAGCCGGAAGGTCGACTCCCTTCGGGCACGCCAAGATTTTAGCGTGGTGAGTGTAGCTCAGTTGGTTAGAGCACTGGTCTGTGGAACCAGGGATCGTGGGTTCAAGTCCCATCACTCACCCCAAACTGTTTGATCCGAAAATGCGCCCGTAGCTCAGCAGGATAGAGCAGCTGCCTTCTAAGCAGCGGGTCGGGGGTTCGAGTCCCTTCGGGCGCGCCAGGTTTTTCGCGAAGCCAAGGGTGAGTTGCGGGCAGGAGACCTGGCCGGTCGCCTGGCCGGGACTCGAACGGGCAGTGAGCGCCGACCGAAGAGGGAGGAAGAGCGGGCACGGATGACCGCGGAAGCAAACTGCCGTGCCTGGAGGCGACGAGTAGGATGGCGAGGAGCCGGAAGGTCGAGTCCCTTCGGGCGCGCCAGGTTTTTCGCGAAGCCAAGGGTGAGTTGCGGGCAGGAGACCTGGCCGGTCGCCTGGCCGGGACTCGAACGGGCAGTGAGCGCC
>JACPDT010000247.1:0-9497 GCA_016183865.1 Armatimonadota bacterium
CTCGGGAAGCGAGGGATCGCATGGAGCTTCTGTGCCGTTCCTCGGACGGATTCGTGATTGCTGAGGAAGATCTGGCTGTTCGGGGGCCGGGAGAAATGTACGGAACCCGTCAACACGGCCTTCCCGATTTGAGGATTGCGAATCTGGTGAAAGATTCCGTTATTCTCGAAGCAGCCCGAAAGGAAGCCTTTCTCCGGATACAGGAAGACCCCGAGATCGCCGCCCCCGGCAACCGCCGCTGGTTCTCTTATCTTGAGAAGAAATATCCCGGCGCTGCGGAAGTGATTCACTGATGCGGGTCACCGGGGGTCTCCTGTGCGGCAGGAAGATCATCGCAAGAAAGGGACTCCGAACGCGGCCCACTCCCGAAAGGGTGCGGCAGGCCCTCTTCAATATTCTCGGGGAAGAAGTCCAATTCCATCCATTTGCCGATCTCTACGCCGGAACAGGGGCGGTGGGCATCGAGGCACTGAGTCGAGGCGCACCTTCCGCCGTTTTCATAGAAAGCGAGGGCGCTGCGGTGACGGTCCTCTTGCAAAACCTTCGATCCCTGGATCTCCTTTCCCAAAGTCGGGTCTTGAAAGAGGATGTGCTTCACTTTCTGGCGAAGCACAAGTCCTTGCAGAATGCGATTCTTTTCGCCGATCCTCCTTTCAGGAACTCTTATGAGGATCTGTTCAAGGCCCTGGACGAACACCAGGACGGGCACTTGCTCGTGGTCCAGCATCATCGCACGGTGGACCTGCCCGCCAAATTGCTTCCGTCCTGGAGAGGTTGCAGGGAGTCCCGCTACGGAGACAATGTACTTTCATTTTTCTCGATTTCCTCCCCTTTGAGGGGGGAGGCCAGGTGGGGGTGATTATTCCGCGTGGGGTCCGACAAAAGCCACAAGGATGAGGGGACGGCAGAGACTGCGGCCGCCGTGAGGAGGCGCTCATCGCCGATTGCCGTATATCCGGGAAGCTTTGACCCCGTCACCAACGGGCACCTCGATATTGTGAAGCGGGCACTGACGATGTTCGATACAGTCATTGTGGCGGTATTGAAAAATCCCGACAAGAAAGCTTTGTTCCCGCTGTCTGAGAGACTGGAGCTGCTTCGAAAATCGGTTGCCGACCTTGAAGGCGCGGTGGTGGACAGTTTTTCGGGGCTTCTGGTGGACTATCTGCATCATCGTGGTGCCGCCATCATAGTAAAAGGGCTGCGGGCGGTCTCCGATTTCGAATACGAATTTCAGATGGCCCTCATGAACAGGAAAATTGATTCCCGTATCGAAACAGTGTTTCTGATGACGAGTTATCGCTATGCCTTTCTCAGCTCAAGCCTCATCAAAGAGGTGGCGGCACTGGGAGGGGACATATCGGGCCTGGTTCCGACGTGCGTCGAGGCCCGCCTTGGAGAGAAATTCGGCGCGAGGGTGCCGGACAGGATTCCACAGAGAATTGACATGGAGTGATGGGAGGGTAAGCGGTGAGTGTTTTTAGAGCTCTCGATAAGATGGAACACACGATCAAGCGCAGTTTTCGGATACCGCTCTTGAATCTGGTTTTTGTGGAAGCGGAGACACTGTTGAACCTCCTTGAAAAAATGCGCTCCAGCCTGCCGGAAGAAATGAAGCAGGCTCGCTGGGTGAGCAAGGAGAATCAGCGGATTCTTCAGGAGGCGCAGGAAAAGGCGAACGAGATTCTCAAGGAGGCCCGCGAGAAGGCGAACCAGCTTGCCACCGATTCTGAGATCGTGCATCTGGCCAGGGAAAAGGCTGCTGAGATCACGCGGGAAGCGCGAGAAACTGCCAGGCTGGTCCGGATCGGCGCGGACGACTATGCGAAAGAGGTTCTCTCGGGCATCGAAAACGAGCTCGGCAGGATTCTTTCCATTATTCAGCGATCCAGAGAAAAGCTTTGCGAAAGCGCCACACCATCAGGGGGAGAAGAGGATCGGGATACCGACAAGAAACTCCTTATTTCAGTGACTTCCTGACTGTTGAATGCAAGTCAATGAGATTTCTACCTCCCTCGATGGGGGATGCGGGAGGAGTGGTTTATCCTTGATCATAGATGCGTCATCTCTGAAGCGCCGCAACACAGGAACGGTCAGTGCTTCTTTCAAGACAAAGGCGGACCTGTCCGGCATCTCTCTCGATGGTGAAGTGGAGGGGCAGGTGGAATGCTCCATAGCCGGGCAAGGACTCCTGGTCAGAGGCGCCGTTCAATCCTCAGTGCGGCTCGAATGTTGTCGCTGCCTCGAGGAGTTCACAAGTCCTCTTGAGGCGGCGGTGGTGGAGGAGTTTCTGCCTGCCGCACTGGTCGGGACCGACCCTGAGCGGTTTACTTTCGGCGATGACTATCTGATTGATTTGACCGAGGTAGTGAGACAGAGTCTCATCCTCGGACTTCCCATGCGGCCCCTTTGCACCCAGGATTGCAAAGGACTCTGCCAGGTGTGCGGCCGGAATCTGAACGAAGGCGCTTGCAATTGTTCTGTTCCAACCGCTGAATCCATGCCGGAAACCGCAAATATGGAACGATGATGGAACGATGGATGAATGAAATAGGAGGTACTCATGCCAAATCCTAAATATAAAACCCCAAAAAGTAAGACCCGGCGTCGCCGTTCGCACCTGGCCCTGTCGGCGCCCAATACGGTTCCGTGCCCCCAGTGTCACGAGCCAAGGCTGCCTCATCATGTCTGCCTGAACTGCGGAACATATAACGGCAGGACAGTGATCGAGGTCGAGAAGACCAAAGGTTAATATCTTTCATGACAAATCTCCCTACCGTGGGGATTCTGGGTCTGGGCAGTTATGTGCCACCTCGGATAGTAACGAATTTCGATCTCGAGAAAATGGTTGACACCAGCGATGAGTGGATTCGGTCCCGCACGGGCATTCTCACTCGACACGTGGTGGACGATGGTGTAACAACCTCCGACCTTGCGGTCGTGGCCTCTTTGAGGGCACTCGAGTCCGCCGGAACCTCCGCTTCGGAGATTGACCTCATTATTGTGGGCACCGCAGTCCCCGATATGACCCTTCCCGCAACTGCCTGCCTTGTACAGGATCGAATCGGTGCGGTTTCGGCATCTGCCTTCGATCTCTCCATAGGGTGCTCCGGTTTCATCTATGCCCTCGTGGTGGGCGCCCAGTTTGTGCGTGCAGGCGCCTACAAGAAAATTCTTGTTATTGGAGCGGAAACGTTGTCCAAGATCACGGACTGGCAGGACAGGAATACCTGCATCCTTTTCGGCGACGGTGCGGGCGCCGTAGTCCTTGGTGAAGTACCAGAAGAGGAAGGGATCCTTTCTTTTGACTTGGGCGTGGATGGAGCGGGTGGAGAGCTTCTAAAGCTGCCGGCGGGCGGGAGCCGCCAACCGGCCTCCCACGAAACGGTGGACAACCGTCTCCACTATCTCAAGATGAGAGGAAATGAGGTTTTCAAATTTGCCGTAAAAGCCATCGAAGAATCGGCCTTACGGGTCCTTGAGCGATCCCGGCTCACGGTTGCCGAAGTGGATTGTTTCGTTCCGCATCAAGCCAATGTGCGAATCATAGATGCTTCGGCAAAACGGCTGGGGATTCCGCGGGAACGGGTCTTTGTCAACGTGGATCGCTATGGCAATACTTCCTCCGCATCCATTCCCATTGCCCTGGATGAGGCGGTGCAGGAGAAGAGGATAGGGCCTGGCTCATTGGTCCTCATGGTCGGTTTCGGAGGAGGGCTTTCCTGGGGTAGCGCAACGGTCCGATGGCATTCTTCTTGAAGGTTTCCTCTTTCGCCCGGTCTATGAATCGGGAGAAGGGGTAAAGTAATTTTTATCGAATAAGGGCTACCGAAATTGGAACAGAACTTGTTGAGCACAGGCATAAATCTTCAGGATAGGGTGGCTCTCGTGACCGGAGCAGGGCGGGGAATCGGGCGCTTGATCGCCCTGCGGCTGGCAGCTCTCGGCGCAAAAATAGCCGTGAACAGTCTGCACTCCGAAACCTCCGAAAACGTGGCTTCAGAGATCCGCCGTTCCGGCGGTTCCGCTGTGCCTCTGAGCGCCAATGTGGGAGTTTATTCTGAGGCAGAGTCACTGGTGGAAGAATGTGTTCGTCATTTCTCCAGAGTTGATATTCTTGTAAACAATGCGGGTATTACCAGAGACGGACTTCTCCTCAGGATGAAGGAGATGGACTGGGATGCGGTTCTGACCACCAATCTCAAGAGCGCTTTCAGTTGTACCCGGGCCGCATCCAAGTGGATGATCCGCCAGAGGTACGGACGAATCATCAATATCGCTTCCGTCTCGGGTATCATTGGCAACGTGGGGCAGGCCAACTACGCCGCTTCGAAGGCGGGGCTCCTCGGGTTTACCAAGGCTGTGGCCAGAGAGCTTGCAGGCCGGACAATTACAGTGAATGCGGTGGCGCCGGGTTTTATCGAGACCGACATGACCAGGGATCTTTCTCCCCAGGTCAAGGAGGATTTGATGAGACGCATTCCTCTCGGGAGACTGGGACAGCCTTCCGATGTGGCTCATATGGTTGCCTTTCTCGCCTCCGACCTGGCAAGTTACATTACCGGCCAGACTTTTTCGGTAGACGGCGGAATGGCAATGTAGCGGAGCAAGTTGAATAGTATGACGATGAGAAGGAGGTGAAGGAATGGCGACCATCTATGAACGGGTAAGACGGATCGTCGCAGACCAGTTGGGCGTGGATGAAGATGAAGTGGTTCCCAATGCTTCATTTACGGATGATCTCGGAGCGGACTCGTTGGACAATGTGGAAATGATCATGGCTCTCGAACAGGAATTCAGTCTTGAAATTTCTGACGAGGATGCCGAGAAAATTGTTACCGTAAACGATGCGGTAAAATACATCCAGGAACATATGGAAGAGGGGTAGCGGCGGATCCTTTCCGTTTATAAATGGCGCCGCCGGAGGAGCAGGGTCAGATGAGCTCGGCTCGAGCGCTTGAGTTTGAAGTTGCGGAGCGTCTCATGGCGCAGGGACGGACACTGGCGGTCGCTGAGTCCTGTACAGGAGGGCTGATATGTCATCGGCTCACGGAGGTCCCCGGGATATCGGGATGTCTCCTTGGAGGAGTCGTAGCATACAGCAACACGGCCAAGCGGACTCTACTGGGCGTTCCGGAAGAGGTGTTGCTCCGTTGGGGCGCCGTCAGCGCCCAGGCAGCGACTAGGATGGCCCGGGGGGTCAGACTTGTTTTCTCCTCTGATTGGGGGCTGTCCGTAACAGGCATTTGCGGTCCCTCAGGCGGAACCCCGGAAAAGCCGGTGGGAATGACCTTTGTGGGGCTTTCAGGGCCCGCAGGCGATTCTCATCGGGAGTACAGGTTTCAGGGCACAAGAAGCCGCATCAAGAGGCAGGCCTCCCTGGAGAGTTTGCGCTTCCTGTTGGACGCGATTCAACTGCCGGCGACATGACGGACGATTCGCCCGGAGGGTACCGGCGATGGAGACAAGAAGGCGTTTATTCATCGGGATAGCCCTTCCTGACTGTATCAGGGACGACATAGCGCGCCGAACCGCGCCTCTGCGCGAGTCGGGAGTTGTGAAGTGGGTGGATCCCACCAATTTTCATCTCACGTTGCGCTTTTTTGGAGACACCCCCTCAGAAATGGTTTCCACAATGCGCAAGGAGCTTCGTGCGGCGGTTCTCCCTGTGCCTGCCTTCGAAGCCGCCCTGGCTGGAGTTGGCGCCTTTCCGACGACAAAGCGCCCACGGGTCATATGGATCGGCGTCTCCAAGGGGGAGGAATCTCTTTCCAGGCTCGGGCGCGAAATGGAAGCGGCGGCAAGGCGATTGGGTTTTCCTCCGGAGCTGCGACCCTTTTCTTCCCATTTGACGATTGGCAGGGTCCGGTCCTTTTCAGGCTTGTTTCGAGGTTTGGAGGAATTCGATCTCAAGCCGACAGAGACTTTTTGGGTGCGGGGATGCACGCTCTTTGAAAGTACCTTGACGCCAAAGGGCGCCATTTACCAGGTGGTTGAAAATTTTCCTTTGAATTGAGAGGGGAGTCTGTCTTATGGAGAAAAAGAAGGCACTGGATGCGGCGATCAGCCAGATCGAGAAGCAATTTGGGAAAGGGTCCATAATGCGTCTTGGCGAGAACAAGGCCAGGCTGCAGGTGGATGTCATCTCAACAGGAAGTCTGGCCCTGGATATCCGGCTTGGGATCGGCGGGATCCCCAAAGGGAGGATCACCGAGATATATGGACCGGAATCTTCAGGCAAGACGACCCTGGCGCTGCAAGTCATTTCGGAGGCCCATAAGTCGGGAGGGACTGCCGCATTCATTGATGTTGAGCACGCCCTTGATGCTCAGTATGCCAGGCAACTGGGTGTGGATATTGACAATCTGTTCGTCTCACAGCCCGATACCGGCGAGCAGGCCCTGGAAATCGCCGAAGCCCTCGTGCGGAGCAACGCAATTGATGTCATTGTCATAGACTCCGTGGCCGCCCTTGTTCCCAGGGCCGAAATTGAGGGAGAGATGGGGGATTCCCACATGGGGCTCCAGGCCCGTTTGATGTCCCAGGCTTTGAGGAAGCTGACAGGGGCTATCAGCAAATCGAATACGAGCACCATTTTCATCAACCAGATCAGGGAAAAAATCGGTGTCATGTTCGGCAATCCCGAGACCACGCCGGGAGGCCGGGCCCTCAAATTCTATTCCTCCGTCAGACTTGAAGTCAAGAAGCTCGAAGCCATCAAACAGGGTCAGGATATCGTCGGCGCCCGAGTGCGGGTGAAAGTCGTGAAAAACAAGCTCGCTCCGCCTTTTCAGCAGGCCGATTTTGACCTCCTGTACGGTAAAGGCATTTCCAAGGCAGGGAGCATTCTGGACGTGGGGACTGAGCTGGGTCTTGTTTCCAAGAGCGGCACATGGTACACCTATGGGGATGTCAAACTCGGACAGGGCAGGGAAAACGCCCGGGCTTTTCTTGAAGAACGGTCCGATCTGGGGGAGGAAATCGCATCCAAGATCCGCAGCCAGTTCATAGGCCGTGACCGAATAGTGGAAGAGAATCTTGTCGAAGTGGAAGCGTAGCGCAGACATCAGGGAGACCGCATTGCGCCTCCTGGATCTTCGTGCCCACAGCACTTTGGAGCTTTCTCAAAAGCTCCAAAACCGCGGTTTTCCCGGGGAGGAGATATCCGAGCTCCTGACGAGTCTGGCGGAACAAGGGCTCCTGGATGATGAAAAATACGGTATCGAGCGACTCCGAACATTGCGGTCTAGAAAGAAGGGGCGAAGAAAGGTCGAATATGATCTTATCAGTCGCGGCCTGAAACGAGACCTTGTGGAACGGATCCTGGCCCGTTTCTCTCTCGATGACGAAGAAGAGACGGCCAGGCGCCTGTTGCAGGAAAAGGGTTTCCTTCACGACGACAGCAAGGGAAGAAGATTCCTCGAGCTGCGCGGATTCAGTTATGACGCCATCGGCCGAGTGGTGCGGGATCAGTCTATTGACATGGGACCGTAAAAACAGTACAATAAGTAAGGTTTCGAGCCCGTGAAGAGAGGTGGTCATCACAATCCGCACAACAACTGAATAAGGAGGTGAACTGTTATTAATGCGTCACCATTAGTTATCGCGGTTGTCGCGTTTGTTTTGGGTGCGGTAATCAGCGCGCTTGTTTCGTCCTTCATATCCAGACAATCTGCAAGGCGAATTCAAGAAATGCGCGAAGAGGCAAGAAAGCTGCAGGATGAGGCCAGAACGCTTATCGAGTTGGCCAAGAAAGATGCCGAAACCATCAAGAAAGAATCCCGCATTGAAGCAAAGGAAGAGGCCCACCGCATCAAGATCGAGGGCGAGAAGGAGTTGCAGCGCTGGGAGCGCAGAATCAGTCAGAAAGAAGAGAATCTTGACAGAAAGCGCGAGGCGCTGGAGCGCAAGGAAGCCGGCCTGGGCAGCAAGGAACAGGAGTTGTCCCGTATCAAGGAACAACTCGGCCAGTTGGAAGCACAGCAAAGGCAGGAGCTTGAAAGAGTCTCCAGACTGTCCCAGGAAGAAGCCAAGGAGCTGCTTCTACGAGATGTAGAGCGGGAAATTCAGCTTGAAGTCGCAGCCAGAATAAAACGCGGCGAGGAACAGGTCAAAGAAGAATCGGAAAAACGGGCCAGGCACATCATCACGACGGCCATACAGCGATACGCAGGCGATCATACCGCCGAATCCACCGTATCCGTCGTTCCCCTTCCGAGTGACGAGATGAAGGGCAGAATCATTGGTCGCGAAGGCCGCAACATACGTATGCTAGAAACGCTCACAGGAATTGATCTGATCATAGACGACACGCCTGAAGCCGTTGTCATCTCGGGATTCAATCCGATCAGAAGAGAAATTGCGAGAATGGCGCTTGAGAAGCTGATCCTTGACGGTCGAATCCATCCGGCCAGGATCGAAGAAATGGTTGAAAAAGCTCAAAAGGAGATGGAAGTCCGCGTCAAGGAAGCGGGAGAGCGAGCTTGCTTCGAGGTAGGCATCACCGGGGTCCATCCGGAACTGGTCAAGACCCTGGGACGACTGTTGTATCGAACCAGCTATGCGCAGAATGTACTGCAGCATTCCATAGAAGTCGCGCTGATCTCCGGCGCCATGGCTTCGGAGCTTCACGGCGATCCGGCGATGCTGAAGCGTGCAGGCTTGCTGCACGATATAGGCAAAGCCGTGGACAGCGAGGTTGAAGGTCCCCATGCGCAGATCGGCGCCAAGCTCGCCCAGAAATACGGTGAGCCGGCGGAGATTGTTCGGGCGATTGCGGGACACCACGGTGAGGAAGAGCCTCAAACCATGGAAGCAGTGCTGGTATGTGCAGCAGACGCCATTTCGGCTGCAAGGCCGGGTGCCAGGATGGAATCCCTGGACAACTACATCAAACGTCTTGATCGGTTGGAGAAGGTAGCCAATTCTTTCAATGGAGTTGAGAAATCCTACGCGATTCAGGCGGGTCGAGAGATCCGCATCATCGTGAAGCCTGAGGCTATTGATGACCTGGCGGCTCAGCGACTTGCCAGAGACATAGTCTCGAGAATCGAAACAGAGCTGGAATACCCTGGACAGATCAAAGTAACGGTCGTTCGGGAGACCAGGGCTGTGGAATACGCAAAATAAGGTGGGCCGGGGCGACCCGGCCCATTTGTCCTTTGATCGGAGAGTTATTGCACCGAGATGGCACCGGGAATTCTTTTGGCCGGCGGGCGAAGCTTACGAATGGGGCGCAACAAGGCCCTTGAGAAGCTGGGCACCCTGTCCCTGGTCTCCAGAGTACTCCAGGTCCTCCACGAGCTTTGTTCTCCTGTGATTCTGGTGACCAACACTCCGGAAGAATATGGAGACTGCGATGCCGTCGTCCTGTCGGACGAGAAACCTTACCTGGGACCACTTGGAGGACTTCTGACAGGTATGAGATACGCGCAGGTGGCCCCTGGCATGAATAACGTCAATGATTTGGCGATGGATGAGACGCGCCAAGGCGTGAG
>JACPDT010000247.1:9529-11846 GCA_016183865.1 Armatimonadota bacterium
CAAGGATCCCGTGTTCTTGTCTGTCCATGTGACGCTCCCTTCTTGAAGGCAGGGCTTCTGCGGTTTCTGGTTGAATACGATACCAGGAAAGATGCGGTCCTTCCCGTTATCGGCGGTGTAAGTCAGCCCCTTCTTGCCGCATATTCAGGGACTGTTGTATCCGAGATCGAAGACCAGATAGGCAGCGGAGATCTCTCCATGAGAAGCTTCCTGTCCCGGATTTCCGTTCAGGCGGTAAGGGAGGACGAGATCCTGCCCTATGATCCCGATCTGGTCAGTTTTCTGAATGTCAATTCCCCCGAAGACCTTTTGGCGGCAATGAAAACTCTCGAAAAGGAGACATCGAAGTCCGGGAATGAATGAAAAGCAGATCAGTTTCGTGGAACACCTGGAGGAGCTTCGGCATCGGCTTCTTGTTTCCGCTGCCGCCTGGCTGGTGACGTCGGGAGTAGCCTTTTATTTCAAGGACCAGATTCTCGCCCTCCTCGTGGAGCCCATCGCCCTTACAGGCAAGAAATTGGTTTTCCTTACCCCTGCTGAGGCTTTCATGAACATGGTCATCATCTCGGTGATAGTAGGCTTCTTTGCCGCCCTACCTGTCATCCTGTATCAGGTTTTGCTTTTCGTCCTTCCCGGCCTGACATCCAGGGAGAGAAGAGGAGTCCTTCTGCTTCTGCCCTTTGCCCTCGCCCTCTTTGTCATCGGGGTCCTCTTTGCTCATCAGGCGATTCTGCCCACAGGCCTGAGATTTCTCCTCGGCTACGAAACCCCCAACCTTCAGGCAATGATCTCCATCTCCAGGTACGTCTCTTTTGTCCTGACCCTCATGGGCGCCTGTGGCTTGATTTTTGAGATGCCCCTCGTGGTGCTGACCCTTGCCACGATGAAGATCATCTCCTCCCGCTTCCTGGCCAGAAAGAGGAAATACGCCGTTCTCGTCATTCTGATCACGGCGGGGATTGCCACCCCCTCCCCCGACATTTTCTCCCAGCTCCTCCTCGCTGTCCCCATGTATATCCTGTACGAGATCAGCATTCTTCTTGCCCGGGTGATCGCGAGGAACTGACGCAGCGGACTCCAGCCATTTTGGAAGATCGACTTTTCTGATCTGAGGAGTTGATATTTGGCGGACTTTGCTTGATCTTCTACGCTTCCCCCTCCCATGATTCTATTTTCGCATTTGCTCAGAGGGCTTGATTTGAGGAAGCTCTGCTAGGTTCCCTGTCATTGATCCATCGCCGCTGTGGAAAACCCAATTGTCACTGTGCCCAAGGGGAAGGGCACCCGCTCTGGTTGCTGACTTACTTGGTGAACGGAAGAAAGCGGGGCGAGCGGATTCCTCCGGAATGGGCCAAACGCATCAGAGAGCGGGTGGACGAAGGCCGGGCCTGTAAGGAAGCCGTTGCTGAAATTTTGCTTGCCAATGTAGAACTTCGGAGCAATCTGAGAAGAAAGAAAAATCCCTCAGACCCAGTCAGCAGACAAAAAAGTGCTCCAAAAGAAGCTTTCCTGCACCAAAGTTAGGGATCTTACGAAATGGCTGTCAAAAAGGGGATACCCTTTTCCATATAAAGTTTCTGTACCGCTGAAGTCCCCAGACCAAAGCCGGATTGGACCTTAAACCGTTTGTTAACAAATTGTTACAAATATTAAGAAATGTTAATAATCTTTCTTTACCCGTATGGGACAAGGAAAAGCCGGTTTTGCCCCTATTTTCCTCGGAGAAAATGGTAGAATAATTTCCACAAACACAAAAAATCATCTTTTGGGTGAAGCATCAGGGGAGGGATGGATTCGACTCGATTTCCAAACATTTCCGCTCCTATTTCCAGCCTTTCTGTGTCATCTTCATATCGTCGGTTCGTGTCTTGAAAACCGAGGGGAGGGGCTTTATGAAGTGGAAAGCGGTGGGCTCGCAGTGCGGTCTTTTCCGGTGGCTCATGCTGGTTTTTGGAATCGTCTTCCTCGGTTTTCTCTTTTCCCCTCCGGCCTTTTCCACTTCTCCCTATCATTCCAAACATCACCATCGCCACCTCAAACATCTCAAACCCTGCAAGTTCAAGCACGGGTTCTCTCATTTCACAGAGGACTGCCCCTTAGCTCATAAGGGCAAGGGCCATTGCCTGGTTTGCGCGAAACGCGGCTTCTACTTTGATTTTGAGCCGGGCCAACTAACCTAGAGTTTCGCCATTTCTGAGTTGATTTCTTTGAAATAGGATCGTCCCACCTGCCGATGGATAGGGTAGAAACAAAAATACCTGAACCAAAGGAGGCGGGACTTGATTTCTTTTCTTCCACCCTCGTTCATTTCCCTTTT
>JACPDT010000248.1 GCA_016183865.1 Armatimonadota bacterium
CATGGGCTGCCCGTCTTACAAGCCGCCAAAAGGCGGATTCCTGGATGGACTTTCCGTGGTTCTCAATGCCTGCCCGCCGGAGAGCCGGACTTCCGAGGCGTGCCTGGCGTACTGGGAGAAACAGGAGGTCAGTGGAGATAAGGTGATTTCAAGGACACCCCTTGAGGGAGGAGGAGTCAAGATCGTGCTTAAGCACCGGATGGCCGGCGGTCAAAACATGGTTTCTGTTTCGTGGCTCCGCCCGATGCCGCAGGTCCGCGGCGCTCTGAAGACAACGATCCGCTTGACGGAAGGCGTCAATGATGGCTTCCTCCCTGGTCTCACACAGATAGCGGAGGGAATGACCACGAAAAAATGAAGGCAGCTCATCCACAGATGGTCTTTTCTTCAATTCTAATTGTCTGTGAAGGCAAGAGGTTCTCAAACACTTAAACCGAAAGTATTTAATCATTAGAATAGCTCACTAGAGGAGGCAGAGTTTTGAAAACAAGAAGAAAACAGGGAATCCCGCCGGTACTGGTAGTGCTGGCGATATCCATGTCCCTCTTTCTCACCGGCTGCGGAGGAGGGGGAGGCAGCACAAGCAGCAGCGCCGGCTCTTCAGGGACACAGCAGGTCTCGGGAGTTGCCGCAGCAGGGGCGCCGATCGTCGGGAATGCTTATCTCAAGGATGCAACAGGGACCACGCTCGGCCCACAGGTGATCGGGACGGATGGAAGCTTTTCCTTTGATGTCACAGGGATGACCGCGCCGTTTTTCCTTCTGGCCGAAGGCCGGGTTGGAGGAAGTGAGTACAAACTGCACTCGACAGCCACAGCAGGGGGAACCGCCAACATCAATCCCCTGACAAACATAGCAGTTGCAAGCGCAGCCGGTGTCAACGATCCGGGGACCGTTTTCGCGAACCCCGCAAATTTTGCCTCAACTGTGAACTCCACGACACTGGCTCAGGCAATCAAGGATCTCCAGAATATGATAAAGCCTCTGCTGGATGCAAACAATGCCACAATTGATCCGATTACCGGATCTTATTCGGCCAACCACACCGGCCTGGACGCCGTTCTGGATGCCGTCAAGATCGAGCTGAATACGAATTCAGGAGGCGTTACGGTTACGGACAAGGCGACCAATACCGCCATTGCTACTGCATCGGCCACAACCTTGTCCCAGCCGACCGATTCCGTCACAACCGCGGAAGCGACCACGGCTGCGACAGCGGTCACCGATTTTCAGGCCATCACATCGAAAATGGCCGAGCTCAGCAATCTCTTTAACCAGAAAGGCGCCAATCTGACTGCTGCCGATGTGGACGCATTTTTTGCGGCAAACTACGGAATCAACGATGGATTCAACAGAACACAGACGATCAATGATCTCGTAGCAGGCGTCCCCACAAGCTCCGGAACAAACACGATCACCAGGATCGGGAATGTGAATTTTGAGGAAAAAGTGGGCGGCGACTATAGAGTCACTTTTCTTGCCTATTTCTCGGATGGTTCCGCCGGAACCCCTGAAGGAGGCTTCATTTTTACCAATGAGAACGGAATCTGGAAGCTGAAGGGAAATGGCTATAAGGCTTATCTGGAACAAGTCAGGCCCAGGGTGATGAGATGGGTCAAGGCGGATGACTCAAAACAGACAGAGAGCGGCATCATGTGCCTGATAGAAGACAAGGGAAATCTCGGACTCAAGAGCGCGGTGATCACAGGCCCGGGCCTTCCTTCCAACGGCCTGACCCTTAGCAACAATCAGCCGACTGATCCGAACAAGCTGTTCCTTGACAACGCTTACAGAACCAACAGTCTTCCTACTAACCAGTGGGAATTCTATGTGATGTCCGATACGGCGATAGACTCGGCGACTGACAACGGCAAGTATACGATCCAGATCTATGACGGAAATGGTACCTTGATTGAGACAAGGACCAGGGTATTCCCGAGAAGACCTTACAAGAGAACTGAGATCACGGACGGACATTTCGCAACATTCAGCGGAATCGCCGATCACTCCCTGGCATCGGCCAAGATCGGCGGCACTCTGACCTTCTCCTACGCAAAGCCTACCGCTTACACGACACTATGGCTCAATGGCGACCTGGGTTTCTGGGACATGATGGGCAATGCCGCATTCTACTGGAGAAACCTGCTTCTGAACCAGACTTCCGGGAGCATAGTGAGCGCCTCTCCCTCAACATGGGCGCCGACAACGGCCGCATTCCGGTTGGAGGCGGAGGACACCTTCTTAAGAAGGCTTGAAGTGATCTGGATGTTCCAGTAAACGTTCGCTCCCTTTGTTCGAAAAAGACCTGGCCTCTCGATGGCCAGGTCTTTTCTTTGGGTCCCTTCTCCGCTCCTGCCGAAGCCTCCAATCCTTGGCATATTTCTTTTACATCAGGGCAACGGTATTGAAAAATCTATGAGAAAATTTTGGAGGATCCTTGATCCGATGTGTTGACATGGAAGCTGTGGTGGTCCGCAAGGGTTTGCCATATTCTTGCCTGGAGGTGGTCTTGAAATGAGTATAGGTAGGATTCCTTTCCATCAGCACCGTGGGGGCGGACGTTCGGAATTTAACCCCAAAGAGAAGGAAGTCAACCTGGAACGCGTCGTGAGCGATGGTCTGTTGATCGCCCCCGGTGCAGCCGATTCGCAAGAGGTTCAAGATGCCCGGGGAGTGATGAAGGAGGTCATCGCCACCGCCAGGACTCTGAAAGGTTATGACGGGCTGGAGCGCGACGTAAGAGGAAATGTTGGGGATACAGCCCCGGCCAGGGGGGAAGTGCGGGCGCCGGAAATAGGCATGCTCTTCGGAGACACTATGTCAGGAGTTCTTTCATACAATCCCGAGGCGCCTGAGCTCGAAGCAGGGCTCCAGCACCTCAATGCCACGGTACACTTCGCGGCTGGCTCGGGCGGAGGCGATATCGAGCAGACCTATGGTTTTCTCACAAGAGAAAACGTGCAGGATCCTGGCGATCCTGGACAGAGCGGTAAGGCGCGGGTGTTCTATCTCGACAAGGATACGCCGGGCCGCGTGCAGCAGGCTGACGGTAGTCTGATCCGTGGAAAAAGGCACGACAGCCAGGTAGTGATACAGTACTCGAGTGGTTACCTTGCATTTCACAAAGAAAGCTCGATCGAGACGGAGTTCGGAAATATCGCGAAGCACGCCTGATTTACATCCAATACCCATGAATTAGGCAGAAACCCCTGTGGTTATCAAGTTTCTGTCAAATGACATAATACAACCATCGAACTAAAATTCTGGATGCCGTCCGTGCCAATGGTTTCCCTTCCTGTTCCTAATACAGAACTTCATACCCCTGGCCGGGCCTGAGCCTGGGGTCCTCCGTTCTCACTATGTCCCCCTGAGCATCACCCCAAACGGTACCTGGACCTATGTCCACGGTTTGAGTTTCGCCGGTCTGGGGGTTGTACACTTCCGTTTTCCCTCCCAAGACTTGAATCAGCCCTCTTGAACCGTCGGAATTCGAAGAGGAGGATCCGGTTGCGGGCGCGGGAGAGTGGATGTAGGATTCACCAATCATTGTGGAAACCCTTCGGGAGCCTGCCAGCATCAGTCGCAGCCTGTCCGCCTGCTCCTGTCGCTGCCTGGCCAACCATCTCGGGTTCATCTTCAGAGTTTGCAAGAGGCGACAAAGGGCGTCGGAAGCAAGCCTTTCCTCCGCAGGATACGTGTGGTACCCAAAAATTGTCACCATCCAGACTCCTGCATCCGAAGTTGTGACAAGGCTCGTGCAAACAAGATATTTCCCCTTAAACGGATTTCCCCCCTGAGGGGAAGGGATGGTCAAATCCGCCTCTGCGGCGGACGCGGTCTCAGCCTGAGGGTCTTTCAGAGAAGCGACCAGATCAGGTCTGTCTTTCAGAGAGATAACCCTGCTCCCCTTCATCTGTGGCAGAAGAAAGGCATTCACATAATCCCTTGCGGAAAGATAACGATAAACTACACCGGGAATGGAAGCCCCCTTCGGCTGAATCGGGGAACCTTCTCTGAGACCGTAAATTCCAGTGGTATAATACCCGGGAACAAAGAAGATAGGCGCATGGGGAACCTTGGCGAAAACGGAAGCTCCCCGACCAAGGGCGTCAATCTTCACCCAGGGGTCGAGATAGGGCCTCCAGATGGCCGCCTGGATTTGCCAGCCCTGCGGAAGCTCCACGGAAAAGGCCCCTTCCGCGGGGTCGGTCACCCGTTGATACACGAGGGCGTGCCTGGCTCGAGGAGCGAATCCCCCGACAAGCTCAAAGCTCGTGAGAATCTTTACCAGAGTGCTCTTGGCCTTGTTGTACTCCCGTTCAGGAGCGGCAAATCCGGAAAAGATGCCCGAATCCCTTCCAAGAGTCAGGATGAAAAGCCCTGCATGCAATGTCTTGTTTTTCCTGTATTGTCCCAGGAGAAGGTATTGAAGAGGAGACTCTTTCTGCTTCTTGTATCCTTTGATCATGAAATCAGGGTAAATCCGCTCAAGATTCTGAGCCATCGTCTTGACAATCTGTTCCGGGGTTGTTTCCCGCGAGACCATAAGGGGTTGGATGAACACATCCCCATCTTTTCCCTTTACCAGAATCGTGTCCTGGCTGCGGGAGACCTTCCAGCCCCTGGGATGACGAATCGAAAACCCGGCGGGGTCCCGTGTAGTGATCCATTGTCCGCCGGTCTTCACGGATTCAGACTTGGAAAAACAACGCAAGGAACTGAGCATGATAAGGGCCAGGGCCAAAATCAGATATCTTATCCTGAACTTCTGCATTCTCCGCCCTCCTTCACTCGATGCCTGCCGACTCACGGAGGGGCGATGGCGACAAGGGGAAACCTGTGCTCAGCCGCCCTCCATCAAGGGGAAAAAGGCTTCCGCCTCGCCCTTTCGCCTCTGGAAGTTGTCCAGAGCAGCCTCCATGTCCTCCCTGGAAAGGGACAGGAAACTGTAAAGTCGCTCATCAACACGGCGCAACGGCGCAGTAGCTTCCGGGTCCTGGAAAATGGGCACAGATGAGTATCCCATGATGTTGCATAAGAGGTCGGAAAGATGGACCATCTGTGTCAGACTCTGGCCGTCATCCCTGGGACTCTCTCCCAGGAGCGGACTGTGGTGGTTCGAGATCGCCTCCCGAACCAGGGGGGGGAGCTTCCAGTTCTCTCCTGCAAAAAAGCCCACAAGGGCGTGATTGATTCCCAGGACCCTGTCTTCCGACTCCCAGTGGGCGATCTTCCCTTTCTCATATGTGTAGTTGTGGAGTGCCAGGGCAAAGGCTTTGTGGTTGTAGTGGCAGAGGAGGATCTTGCCCACATCGTGGAGCAGCCCAACCGTGAACGCCTCCCCCACAAGCCTTCCAAGGGCCTCCCCCAGAACCTGGCATAATTTCGCGCAATAAATGGAATGTCTCCACAACCTGG
>JACPDT010000245.1 GCA_016183865.1 Armatimonadota bacterium
GTTTGTGCATACATGTCGAAATCGTGCTGGATGTTCCCTTGTGTCTTGGTGAGCGCAGGTGTCTCGCTCAGGAGCACATCCAGGTTCACGGGACGTCCGGAGATCTCGGATAGTCGCGCCTCCGCCTGGCGGAGCTCCTCCGGGCTCATCTCCTGGAAGGCTCTTTTGATGAGGCTCGGATCCCCTACAAGAGCGGTTTTTTCATCAATGGGGGTAAGGCTCATGTCCAGGTGATCGGATGCGGGTTTCTCATGCTGGGGGGTGCTCGGATCATCCAATCCCATTACGGTGATCTTTTTTCCGTACTCCTCTGTGAAGACATTGTACGCCAGATCGAGCCACATCTGCTCCTCGCTTCTGTCATTGGGTCCGAGGGAAGGGGCCCGGTAGGCGTCATCAGGTATCACTTCATACGGGAATCTGTGCAGTTTCTCCGGATTCTCCCTCGGGACGACCTTGAAGCGGAAGGGATTATCGGAGCCGGATAGCCGAACGTTCTTGCCTGTTGCTTCCTCATAGAACTTCACGACCCGGTCCTTGAGTCGGGCATCCCGTTGGCCGCTTTCCTGAAGCTCCTTGGCCGTCGCGGCAAGGGAATAGAAGCCCAGGAAAGTCTGCCTGGGGCTCGACACTTCGTCTCCACCATCGCTCACGATCCGCGGGTTGGTATCAAGCATGATCGTCGGATATTTCTCGGCGATCAGGGGGGGCACTTGCATGTCATCTCCGTGCCAGTTGTGAAGCATGTGCTGATTGGTGAGCCCCGTGTGGTCCGGATCGTTGGGAAGGAAAAGGCTGATCATTTGATCCCTTGCCCACACTGTGAGATCGAGGTTGTTGGGTTGAAGGAACTCGATTCGCTCAGGGTTCTGGACATCGGCTTCCTGGATGGCCTTTTCCACATCCCGACGGTCCCGATCGCCTTCCACCACGATCGTGAATTTCGTGTCCGGCTCCATTCGCGTGAACAGGGTCTTGTAGGCGTTCAGCATCTCCCTCCGGGTGCTCCCGCCCGCATAGCCGCTCAATTGCAGGGCCAGGTGCTTGACCCGCCCGTATCCGTCGGCGAAGCTCTTTGTGGGCTGCCCCAGGGCTTTGGTCGGTTCCCTGTCAAGGATGACATCAGTCACCTTTCTTCTTCCGCTCAAGTCCAGGAAATCCCCTAATGGTGGGGCGGCCGCATCCTCAACGATGATCGGGGATTTGGGGTTGGCCATTCCCAGAATAGGTTGCACAGCGGGGCCGGGTACAGAGCTTGTTTTGTTGAATTCAACCATGATCCTTTCCTCCCATAGACCAAAATATCTCTGTCATTATAGCACATATTTCCTGAGATGGCGCAATTTTCCCAAAAGTTAATGTTTATGAAACACACCCTCACCCGACCTCCCCCGTAGAGGGGAAGGAGGAGTTACCATTTACTCTGCGACCTCTGTGCCTCTGTGGTGAAATTCAGGCGGTGGATTTGGGGAAAAGAGGGGAGAGGTTAGCAAAGACAGGTATTCCCGCAGACCGTCCTTCCAGTGGGGGAGATCATCCAAACCAAGGTCATGGAGTCTCTTGTGCTTGAGGATGGGGCTCTTGGGGCGGGTCCCTGTCTCCTCCATTGGAAGAAGGGGTATTGAAGATTTTGTTGCCACGAGGATCTCCTCGGCCAGCCCGCGCCACGTGCAAGCCTCTTTTCCCGTGATGGGGGACATAGGAGGGGGATGTCCGGCGCTCATGGGAGACTTGGAGGGCTTCCCCCTTTTGGGCCTTATTCAGGACCAGATCCACGAAACTGAGATCCCCGGTTTCTCCCCGTCCGCCGAAGAGGCAGGCAACGCGGATGATCAAGTGCCTGGGGCAGATCCATCTCACCGCCATCTCTCCTGCCGCCTTTGAAGCCCCATAAACATTGATGGGGCATGGGGGGTCTTCTTCGCTCCATGAATCCTGTTCTCCCGAGAAAACGAAGTCTGTGCTCACATGGACCAGGAGTGAATTCTGCTCCCTTGCAAGAGAGGACAAATGGCAAGGACCCAGCGCATTGACGGCAAAGGCGCGGACCGGAGATTTCTCGCAGGCTTCCACCTTGTGGAAGGCGGCTGTGTTGATGATCACGGAGGGCTTCGATACGGCGATTTTCTTGATGGAGCGAGGGTCTTCCACACACACATCTTCGTGGGTAAAGGGGACCACATCAAAATGCCTGCTCCCCTGGAAAGCGAGCTCACTTCCCAGTTGTCCCTTTGCCCCGATGATTGCAAGTCGCAAGATACAGCCTCCTTCAGTGTATTCGGGAGATTCTTGAGTCACCCCCACCTGACCTCCCCCTTCAAGGGGGAGGGATCGAGAGAAGGCCCTTCAAGGACTATCTCATCCAGTGCCGCGGCGTCACAGGGTAGCTTCAAGGGGGACGGATCGGGGAGCGCAGAAGAAATTGTCGTGACCCCTGACCCCCGAACCCAGACCCCCCCCTGAACGTATACGAGTTTTTAACAAAATTGGAGCCCTATTGGAACTTTATTGTCACAGGCGCCTGGGGTACAATGAAGTCAAGGTAGTGAACTTGATCTTCAAGCGGTCGCGGTGCACAACCGCGATTCCTCTCCTCCTCGTTGTGGGGCCCGAAAGGGCCTCTTTTTTTCCTGGAGGAGCCTGGAAGTTTCGCGAAGAAGATCGTCGTTGCCCACGACACAAATAACGTCAGCAAGGTGGGATTTGTGTCGTGGGTCACTTGGAAGGAGAGGGGGATTTTCCGTGGCAGATGAAAGCACGACTTCGGAAGAAGTTTGTACCTTTTGCGGGATACCCGGATGCGACAGGGCTTGTTCTATGCAGACCTTTTTGATCCATGGGCGCTACCGCACTGAAAAATGGGATTACAACCATCATGTGGTGCCGCCCATTTCCAGCTCCACGACCTACCGTTTGGAATCCTTCGAAAGGGGCGCCTATGGTTTCGAGCATTTCGGATCAGAAGAAGAGACGGTTCATCCCATCTATATTTATGACCGCCTCGATGAGCCTGTTCGGGGAATGCTGGAAGAGAATCTGGCCCATGCGGAAAAGGGTGAATATGCCGTCTCTTTCGCCACCGGAATGGCGGCCATTTCGGCCATTCTCGGGGTGTTGCTCAAGGCGGGGGACGAGCTGGTGACTCATAGGACTCTATATGGCTGCACCTATAGTCTCCTGACCCGCTGGCTGCCTCGCTTCGGAATCTCTGTTCGCTTCTGCGACATGTGCGATCCTGGAAGCCTTGGAGAAACGATTTCCCGAAGAACAAGGGCGGTCTATTTTGAGACACCCGTGAACCCCACAATGGACCTCGTAGACATCGGCGGGGTTCGGGAAGTGGTGGATCGTGCGACAGGGGAGAGACCGGGTGAAGACCCTTTGGAAATCGTGGTGGACAACACTTTTGCCACTCCTTTTTGTCAGCGGCCTCTCACTTTGGGCGCAGATGTGGTCGTTCACAGCTTGACCAAAAATATCGGGGGATTCGGGACCGACATGGGCGGCGCGGTGATCACACCCAAGCGGCATCTCGAGGCATTGCTCCTTTTCAGGAAGGATTTCGGCGGAGTCCTGTCTCCCAAGAGCGCCTGGCCGATTCTGGTGTACGGGCTTCCCACCCTTGCCCTCCGCCTCAAGCAACAGCAGGATTCCGCGAACCTCATCGCCCGATTCCTGGCCCGTCACCCCAAAGTGGCCCATGTGAGCTATCCGGGACTTGGCGATGGGCGAATGCAAACGATTGCGAAGAGGCAGATGAGCGACTATCACGGGAATTTTGCCCCCGGGATGATGCTTTATTTCACCTTATCGGGTGATCCGGGAGAGTCCGCCCGTCGCTGCAAGCAGATCGTCAATTTCCTTGCAGGGCAGGCTTATGCCGTCACACTGGCCGTGAGTCTGGGCCAGGTGAGGACATTGATCGAAAACCCTGTCGCCATGACCCATTCCGCCATCTCTTCCGAGGATCGGGCGCGATGCGGCCTGGATGGGTCTGGACTCCGACTCTCTGTGGGGCTCGAAGATCCGAAGGACATCATTGAAGATCTGAACAGGGCACTGGCGAGGATCTAATAATCTCTTCGTGAAGGTGGTTCCAGGCGCGATTCGCTGCCGCTCTTCATTTCCTCCACTTTCCGCCTGATTTCATCCTTGTGGGTGGCGTAGACATACGCGAGTGCTGCGGTTAATACGATTCCCCAGGGTCCGAGGAGGAAGCCGAGGACGGTCACTGCTCCGATGAAAGCCGCGAATCCAAAGAAATGGGCGATTCCCCATGCGACAAAATCTATGAAGGCTTTTGTAGCAGGGTTTTCCTTATCTTGCAATACTTTCTTGTAGTTTCCCTTCCGAATCAGGTTCCCAAACTGGTCCTTCAAATAAATGGTCTTGCTCTTCAGGCTGTTGGAGCGGGCGCCTTCTTCCATATAGGGCAGAGTTGACCCGCAATGAATGCAGAATTTGCTTGTTGTGCGTACTTCGCCGCCACAGAAAGGACACTGAGGCTTCGCCTTGACCTCCATGCGGGACCCGCACTTTGAACAATAGGTGGATCCTTCCAGATTCACTTCATTACATTGCTGACAATACATGGCTCTATGCTCCTCCTGGGGAACTACCAGGGAGTTCGCCCGGTGGGAGGATTCTCCTTCCCTGTCGGGAACAAGAACCTATCATGATGGCCGTAATCATCTTCTTCGCCTGCTCTCTGTTCATTCTGGCGCCATCGGCCGGGGGGGAGGTCGGGGAAACCCAACAGGAGGTTCTGGCAGGAAGGGGACCGGCTTCTAGAGTGATTCCGAAAGGCATTCTTGAGGGAATCAAAGGGGACGTGATGTGGCTCTATGTGACTCCATCCCTTGCAGTCTTGTTTCGGAAGGGGACGGTCATAGGAGAAAAGGAGAAGCGCCACAGCAATGTTGCCGAAGTGATGCCTGAGGCTGTTCTCCTCTATCCTCCCCGATTTGGGGAATCCCCGGAAAAGGGGCGAAAGACCCTGACGTGGTTTTATGAGAATCCCCGAGAGAAGTGGGTCATGCATCGCCTCTTGTGCAGGCAAATCGAACAGGACTCCGTCACGTGGGATCCGGAAACAGGGAAGATGGCCAATGTCAAGGCGCCGTGGAAGAATTATGTAGTGGAATGGTCTCTTGTCGTGGAGCGCAAGGTCTATGAGGACTCTCTCAGGAAAAAGGGAAAAAGGGGAGGAAAGCCGTGATTGCAAGGATTCTTTCCGCCGCTGTGACCGGAATTGATGCCTGCCTTACGGAAGTGGAGGTGGATGTATCCAACGGGCTTCCTGCCCTTCATATCGTGGGCCTTCCCGATCCAGCCGTGCAGGAGAGTCGGGAGCGCGTCCGTTCCGCCATTCGAAACAGCGGCAAGGAGTTTCCTGCCCAGCGCATCACAGTAAATCTGGCGCCTGCGGATCTCAAGAAAGAGGGTCCCTCGTTCGATCTGCCTATTGCCCTCGGAATTCTGTGCGCCACGGATCAGTTGTCTCCCGAGGTGCTCCACGATTGCGTGGTTGTGGGTGAGCTGGCGCTGGATGGAAAGGTTCGGCCTGTGACTGGAGTTCTGCCCATTGTCCTGGAGGCGCGAAGGGCGGGCATCGGGAAGGTTCTTGTCCCCGCGGAGAATCTGGCGGAGGCGAGACTTGTGGAGGGTCTCCTGGTGTTCGCTGCGAACCATCTTGAAGAGATCGCGGAAGCCCTTTCCGAAGATCCGCCCCACATCCCTTTCCTTGCGGGGGAATCGAGTGCTGAAAGCAGGGAGTATTACCTGGACCTCAGTGAGGTCAAAGGGCAGGAGCACACGAAGAGGGCCCTGGAGGTAGCCGCTTCCGGCGGGCACAATCTGCTCATGATCGGCCCACCTGGAAGCGGAAAATCCATGCTGGCCAAGCGCCTTCCCGGAATTCTCCCTCCCCTCTCAGGTGAGGAATCCCTGGATGTCACGAGGATTTACAGCACATGCGGACTTTTGAGGAAAAAGGGGGGGCTCCTGAGATCCCGGCCTTTTCGATCCCCTCATCACACCATTTCCCACGCAGGAATGGTGGGGGGCGGGAGTGTTCCGAAACCGGGGGAGATCAGCCTTGCTCACAGGGGGGTCTTGTTTCTGGATGAGCTTCCCGAATTCCACAGGGATGTCCTGGAGGCTTTGAGACAGCCCCTGGAGGATGGAACAGTCACAATTGCAAGGGCCCGGACGACGATGTCTTTTCCCGCTTCCTTTTCCCTTGTTACGGCGATGAACCCCTGTCCTTGCGGGCGGTTCGGAGATGCCGTGAAGCCGTGCACCTGCTCACCCCTCCAGATCCGCCGCTACTTGTCCAGAATCTCCGGTCCCCTCCTTGACAGAATTGACCTCCATGTGGAAGTGCCGAGGCCAAGGGTGAGGGACCTTATGGGCCCTGCGGGAGGGGAATCTTCGAAAGCGGTTCGGGAGAGGGTCCTTTCGGCCCGAGAGATTCAGAGAAAGCGGCTTGAAGGAAGAGATATATTCTTCAATTCTCAAATGGGCGCGAAGGAGATCAAGGAGTTTTGCCCATTGAGCGCTCCTGTTCAGGCTTTTCTGGAAGAGGCGATTTCCCGTCTGAACCTGTCCGGAAGGGCCTATGATCGTATCCTGAAAGTTTCCCGCACAATCGCGGATCTGGATGAGAGCGCAGACATCCAGCCCGAGCACGTGGCGGAGTCCATCCAGTATCGGACCCTGGATCGGAAATACTGGGATCAGTAGAGTCCTGTTCAGGTATTCTTTTTTCCCGATTGAGAGGTTTCAATGACCCGCCCTGCGGCCTGAAAGGCCGCTTGAAGGGCGGTCACGGGTTGTTGAGAATCCCTTTCCCCATTGCCCCTTTTTTGAGGCACTTTTCTTTCCACCTCTTTATTCGGTTCTTTGCGGCTTTTTGCGGGACTTTCCGCCTTTGTCTGACTTTTCAGGGATAGGGAGATGCGACTCCGCTTGAGATCCACATCCAGGACAGTTGCCGTAATTCTTTGGCCGACTTTGACCACTTCGGCGGGATCTTTGACGAAACGGTCGGCAAGCTGGCTTACATGAATCAGACCATCCTGGTGAACCCCTATGTCCACAAAGGCGCCGAAGGCGGTAACATTCGTCACTACGCCCGGAAGGCGCATCCCGGGCCTCAGGTCCTCAAGCTTCTCAATGCCTTCCGCGAAGCTCCAGACTTCGAAGGAATCCCGGGGATCCCTGCCGGGTTTGGCCAATTCACTCATGATGTCCCGGAGGGTCGGAAGACCAACCTTTTCGGTGGCATATTTCTCCAGGCAGATCTTCTTTCTCTGCTCTCCGTCCCGCATCAGGTCGGCCACGGTACAGCCCACATCTCCCGCCATGGCATCAACGATTCCATAGCTTTCAGGGTGCACGGCGCTTCCATCCAGCGGGTTTTCGCCATCCCTGATTCGGAGAAAGCCCGCTGCCTGCTCGAAAGCTTTGGGACCAAGGCGGGGCACCTTCGTGAGCTTCCTCCTGGAAGGGAAGGGGCCATTCTGGTTTCGGTACTCGATGATGCTTTGAGCGAGCTTTGGTCCAAGACCTGAAACATAGGTCAGCAATTGTTTGCTTGCTGTGTTGACCTCCACTCCCACTGCATTCACGCAACTTGTCACTACATCATCAAGACCGCTCTTGAGCTGCCCCTGGTCTACGTCATGCTGGTATTGTCCCACCCCGATGGACTTGGGCTCTATCTTGACGAGCTCAGCGAGGGGATCCATCAGGCGCCTGCCTATGGACACCGATCCTCTGACTGTAACATCCTGGTCGGGGAACTCCTCTCTTGCCGTTTCGGAGGCGGAGTAGACCGATGCCCCGCTTTCATTGACCATCACTACGGGAATGTTTCCAGGGAGCTTCGAGCTTCGAGCAAAGGCCTCTGTCTCTCTTCCTGCTGTGCCGTTTCCGATGGCGATGATCTCGATGTTAAAATGTCTGCACATCTCGATTAGCTTTTCCCTGGCTTCGGAGGCACGATGCTCCGATTGATGGGGGTAAATGGTATCAGTATGTACCAGTTTTCCCTGCGGGTCAAGGCAGACGACCTTGCATCCGGTCCGAAAGCCGGGATCAATGGCTAGAATCCTTTTTTGCCCCAGGGGAGGGGCCAGGAGAAGCTCCCTGAGGTTCTCCGCGAACACCCGAATCGCCTCTGTATCCGCCTTCTGCTTGGAGAATAGGCGGATTTCCGTTTCCATGGACTGGGACAGCAATCGTTTGTAGCAGTCCTGAATCGCCGTTCGGACTTGACCGGATGCCTCATTCTCTCCTTTGATGAAAAGCTTCTCGAGGAGAGCGAGGGCCTCTTCATCCGGCGGGGAGATGTGAAATGTAAGGAATTCCTCCGTCTCTCCCCGACGGATCGCCAGAATCCTGTGGGAAGGGGCGCCGGCTGGCTTCCCGATCCTCGTTTACCCATTCGGCGATGATGTCCCTGGCGCCGGCAAGGGCCTCTTCAATGGAAGCCACCTGTTTTTCGGGATCCACGAAACCCTCGGCGGAAGCAGCCACATCCATGTCTTCCTGGGCAAAGAGGCGGAGCGCCAGGGGTTACAGCCCTTTCTCCCTGGCTATGGTGGCACGAGTGCGCCTCTTGGGCCTGTAAGGCAGGTAAATGTCCTCCAGAACCGGCAGCGACTCTGCAGCCAGGACCCGATCCTTGAGCTCATCGGTAAGGTGCCCCTGTTTCTCCAGGGACTCCAAAATGGCTTCCCTCCTATCATCCAGCTCCACCAGTTTCCCCAATCTGTCCCGTATCGTCGTAATGGCCACTTCGTCCAGGCTGTCGGTGGCCTCCTTTCTGTAACGGGCAATGAAAGGGACTGTGGCGCCGTCTTCCAGCAGGGCCCCTGTTGCTTCCACCTGCCTCTCGGCGAGGCCGAGCTCCCGGGCGATCTTGAGCACATGCGTTTCCTTCATAAAACTACCTCTCAATATTCCTTTTCCTTGAACTTTCGAATACCATCATCGCCATTCAGGGGAAGTCTCCGTTCCCCGAATATCCATACTTCATAGATTCCCTGTTTCCTTATTACCTGGACATCCTCCAGTGTCAATGGGGGAAGCTCCATCCCATTCAGCCGTGAGGCGATCAGGGTGGCCCGTTCCAATGCGGATGTTCCGGCGGTGTCGCCCGCAATGGCGGCAACCGCCCTGCCTTGCAGAAGAAGAAGGGCCTGATTCGGATCCTTTGGATCGAGAGCCACGGAAAAGGCGCTGGGGTCCAGGACGGTTCGAACCAGATGCAAGCTTTTCCGTGCAGGGACCCATTCCACCAGATATTCGAATAAGGCCGCCGTTTCCTTGAGATTGTAGTAAGATCTTCCGTCAATCAGAAGCCTCGGGGCGTCCGGAAGGTTCCCCCAGATCGCCAGGACATCCTTTTGTGTCACAAAGGCCTGCTTGTTGATCAACAAAGGCTTTGTGGTGAGGCGCTTTTGGTCCTTGAAAACCGAGATTGTACAGGGCCGTTGGATTCGAGGACCGGGGCGGGGGGAACCGGACGCGACGGGGCGCGTCCCTCCACCGGAAGGGTATCCTTGAAGTCCCATCAGATTCAACAGAAATGCTGTGACAAGAAGGATCTGGGGGCAAAATGCTCGGTACTTCACTGTTTGTTTTACTTCGACACAGGACACAAAAAGCCTGTTCCTTTTCAAGAAGCCGGCGGCTCTTCAGGGGGTGGCTCTGGTGGAGGCGGTGGAGTTGGGGTGATCCGTTCCTGGATGAGAAAATCACCGATCTGTCGTTCTATATAGGCCCCGCCATCAGGGGTGGCCAAATAATAGCCTTGATCCCGGAGATCCCCCAGATGCCCCTTTATGGTCACAAGCTTATCCGTAGGAAAGGCCATCTCCTGGGCGAATGGAACCTCTCCGAAGTTTCCTTCCACATGAACGAGGCTATTGGTCATATCCAGGTAGAAATGTTCATGTACGGGTATTCCGGCGACGGAACCGTCCGTATGGAGACCGTCCTCCTGGAGGATCTGAGAAAAGGCCAGATTCGGAGGGACCGGATCTTCGTCGGAAGTTTTTCCCACATACCCTTCAATTTCTTCCCTGAGTGTCAGGGGGTCAACTTCCGTCCGCTCCCGAAGAATAACGGATGGATCTGCAAGGGTCCCTTCTATCAAGGTGCCGTTTCCGTCAGGATCGGGCGCGAGATTGAGATGAGCCTTTTCCTCAAAGGACGGGTCGTTCGGTTTGGTCACGCGGATATCCAGGGTGGCGCTGCCTTCGTCCGGAAATCCGAGTGTGACGAAATGATCCACAATAGGGAGAAGGGCCGCCTCAATCGGGGCATTGACTCCATCCGAGAATGAAATCTGCCCTGGGCCATTCCCCGTGAAAGGGGTGATTTGCACGGACCTCCCCTCCTTTGATTGAGATTATATCATCATGTGGGAGGGAGAGGAAATGGACAGGGTGTTAACTTTACGGAGTCAGGAATCTTATGATGACACTTTCCATGTCATAATCAGGGTAATGGCCTGGATCGAATGCAGGGGCGCCCGATTCCAGAGCGCCCTGTCTCACAAAATCCCCTGTCCCTTCCCTTATAGCGAATTCATCATAAGGGTTCTTGTTGAGGGGAAAGGCGACATTGTCATTCGAGTCCTTGCCGAGCCCCGGGCCGAGGGAGTCGAGGACATAGATTTCGGGATTCAGGCTGTTGTCTCTCGCAACTCCGGTCCAGACATTGATTCGGAAGGTTGAGCCCATCAGGGAGTCGGGAATAGGCAGCAGGGCCTTGATGGTCCGGTTCGGCAGATCGAGGTAAATATTCTCATAGGTGGATTCCGGGCCCCATTCCTGACCTCCGATGGACGGCGCCCCGAGCCTGTGCCCCCGCCTTCCTCCGAGGGGGGTCCATCGTATGAAATCGGACCATGTCTGAAAATCGGTGGGATTGATCCAGCCCATGTTGGTAAAAAATGGGTAATCGGCGGAGAAAACGAAATAATAGTATCCAAGGAAGCCCTGTTGTGGCACTGTAGTGATTGTGCCGGAGCTTCCGACCCGCAACTCGATGCTCAAGGTGTTCCCCATAACCGTGGGGGCCGCCGTCGGCGGGCCCTCAGTGGCGCAGCCGGAGAATAATGAGAGGCATAGGGCAAGAATGAGAAGAGGCATCCCCTTCAAGGGGCAGGAGACATCCGGTGGAGGAGCAATTAAAAAATCAGTCATAACTATTGATATGAACCTGAGCTTTTCGGCGGATACTTTCATCGCTCGGGTTCTTCTGTGCTTTCTTTCGGGAATCCTGTTGGTCCTCGCTTTCCCTCCGTACCGGGTTTTTCCGCTGGCCTGGGTGGCGCTGGTTCCTTTGTTTCTTGCCGTGAGACATGCGGGAACGGTGCAGCGGGGGTTTCTGGGGCTTCTGTTCGGGGTCGTATACCTGGGTGGCGTACTGTCCTGGATCGGAGTCTTCGGCGCCCATGCCTGGGTTGCTTTCGCTCTGTTTTACTCGATTCCCACGGTTCTTTTTGCGCTTACCTATGGGCTTCCCAGTTTTCGGGACACCTGGTGGACCATTCCTTTCCTCTGGATAACGGCGGAGTGGCTTCGCGCCCAGGGGCCGACGGGGATCACCTGGGGCGGGATCGGATATTCGCAGGTCCCGTGGCTTGAGATCGTGCAACTGGCTTCCGTAACGGGGGTATATGGAATTACCTTTCTCATTGTCCTGGTGAATGCTCTTGTTCTCCATCTTTCCTCCCCATTGCGATGGAGGAAGCTGTGGGTCCCTGCTCTGATCGTCCTGGCGGCTCATCTTGCCGGCACTTTCCTGACACCCCGGCAGGCAGAGGCAGGAAACCCTGTTCTCATATCGGCCGTGCAGCCGAATATTGATCAATCGGTGAAATGGGACCGCCGATATTTTGCGGAGACTCTATCCATTCTGAAGGATCTGACTCTGAGGGTTTCTGCAGCTCACCCTGATCTCGTGATCTGGCCGGAAACGGCGGTGCCAGGGAATGTCCTGACAGATCCCCTGCTTCTTGCCGGTCTTTCCGACCTTGCACGCCGGTCAGGGACAACCCTGGTTTTTGGGGCGCCCGACCAGGATCGGGAACAGAGATTTTACAATGCCGTGATTGCGATCACGAAACAGGGGAGCCTCTTGGATGCGTACCGCAAGGTCCATCTGGTTCCTTTCGGGGAATATGTTCCCGGAGGGAAGTGGATAGGGAGCTGGAAGATCTTTGAAAGGGTGGGTCGTTTTTCTCCAGGAAAGGAGATGACTGTATTCGATTCTGAAAAGGTGTCTTTCAGCGCCCTTGTCTGTTTCGAGTCCTCTTTCCCTTATCTGGCGAGAAAGGCCGTAAACAACGGCGCAAGGCTCCTGCTTGTCCTTACCAACGACGCATGGTTCGGGAGATCTGCCGCTTCGGATCAGCATTTCGATTTTGCCGTGTTTCGGGCCGTGGAGAATCGTGTCCACGTGGTGCAGGTGGCGAATACCGGGATCACAGGCGTGGTGGACCCCGCCGGGCGGACCCTCGGAAGGACCGATCTGTTCAAACAGACGACCCTCTCCGAGACCGTTTCAGGGAATGACAGTCGGACCCTTCACCGGCGCCTCGGAGACTGGCCGGCTTTTCTCTGCCTGGCCGTGACGGGGATCTTTCTCTTTCGGAATATGGGCAGGCGCCCGGTCCGTCCATGAATTGTATACGCTTGAACTACCCCTTGCAAATGTTAAAATTTTGTGTTATAGTATAAACATTGGACAGGGGACACTTGAAAGAGTGGGAGAGCCCACTCTTTTGTCTTATTCCCGTCCCGAGGGATTCCCTCGAATAGAGGCACAGGTATAGAGATATCTCAAAGGAGGACCGAGATGAACGGCGAGTTGATCAATGCCCTTTCTCAATTGAAGAAAGAGCGTGCTATTCCCACCGAAGTCTTGCTGGAAGCCATCGAGATGGCTCTCATTTCGGCCTACAAGCGACATTTCAGCGGGCATCAGAACGTTGCTGTTACCATTGACCGGAAGACCGGAAGTGTTCAGGTTTTGGCAAAGAAGATGGTTGTCAGCGAGGTTCAGGACCCGCAGAACGAAATCCTACTCTCCACAGCTTTGACGGACTTTCCGGATGCCAGGGAGGGGGAAGAGTTGGAACTGGAAGTGACGCCGAAGGACTTCGGACGGATCGCGGCCCAGACAGCCAAGCAGGTCATTGTGCAGAAGTTGAAGGAAGCCGAGCGGGAAATGGTATTCCAGGAATACACGAGTCAGCAGGGGGATGTGATCACAGGGCTGATCCATCGTCAGGAGAACCGGAATCTGTTCATCAACCTGGGCAAGGCGGAGGCGATTCTTCCCCTGTCGGAACAGGTTCCGACCGAACACTTCAGGCCTGGTCAGAGAATCAAAGGATATGTCCTTGAGGTGAAAAAGACTACCAGAGGACCTCAAATCGTTATATCCAGGACCTGTCCAGGTTTCCTCAAGCGTCTCTTCGAGCTTGAGGTTCCCGAAATTGCGGAAGGGATCGTGGAGATCAAGTCATTGGCCCGGGAAGCCGGATATCGTTCCAAAATCGCGGTTCGCTCAAGGGAGAAGAACATTGATCCCGTGGGGTCGTGCGTCGGATACAAGGGAAGTCGTGTTCAGGCCATTGTGGAGGAGCTCAGGGGGGAAAAGATTGATATTGTTCTCTGGAGCGAAAACGCTGCCGAGTTTGTATCAGCGGCCTTAAGTCCTGCACGCAGTCTCAAGGTGACATTGAATGAAGAAGAGAAACATGCCTATGCCATCGTCCCTGACCGTCAGTTGTCTCTCGCCATCGGCAGGGAAGGACAGAATGCGAGGCTTGTGGCAAAACTGACGGGCTGGAAAATTGATATAACCAGCGAGTCCCTTGCGAAGGCAAAAGAAGGAGAAAAAGTGGGGGCAGAAGAAAGAGAAAAGGTGGCAAAAGAGGGCTCGTGACCGAGTTCGGCAAGCAGTTGCGACAATGTATTTCCTGCAGAAAGCAAAAAGAGAGACAAATTCTCATTCGAGTCGTCAGGGGGCCCCAGGGCAGCGTCAGTGTTGACCTTTCGGGAAAAGAGCAGGGAAGGGGCGCCTATTTGTGCAGGGATGCGGCCTGCGTGCTGACGGCGATCAAGTCCAGGAAGCTGCAAAAAGTATTGAAAACGGTTGTTTCAGGTGAAGTTGAGGAAAGGATCAGAGAGGTAGTCAATGGGCAAGATTCGAGTATATGAATTGGCGAAAGAACTTAACCAGACAACGAAGGATTTTATTCAAATTCTCTCGGATCTGGGTGTGCAGGCCAAGAGCCATATGAGCGTGCTGGACGAAGCTTCGGCAGCCCTTGTGAGAGAAACGCTTGCAGAAGGGGGAAAGCCTCCGCAGGGGAAAGTTTCGAAGCCCGCCAAGGAGGCGGCGCCGGCTGCCCTTAAGGAGGCAAAAGCTCGTCCTTCACCTGAAGTTGCGCGTCCGAAGGATGCGCATCCCAAGCCCGCCGCAGCAGAGCTTCACGAGAAGGTGGAAACGCCTGTGAAGGCAAAGCCTCATGTTGCTGAAGCACAGGTTGAGGCGCAGCCTGAGAAAGAGCCTGAACCCCCTCCTCCTGAACCCGCTCCGGCGCCGCCCAAAGACAAGGTCATCAAGGTGCCGGGGAGCATAACCGTGGGCGATTTCGCTTCCATGTTGGGAATACCCGCCACAGAGCTGATCAAGTTTCTCATCAAGCTCGGAATCATGGCTACGATCAATCAGCGAATCGGTGTCGAGCAGGCGGCCCCTGTCGCGAAAGCGTATGGCTACGAAGTCGAAGAAACGGACGAGCTGGAAGAGCAATTGTCGTCTGTTGAGAAGGCGGAAGAGGCGGAAGACAAGGCGGCTCTTACCCCCAGACCTCCGGTTGTGACCATTATGGGACACGTGGATCACGGCAAGACCTCGCTCCTGGATGCCGTCCGAAAGACGAATGTGATGGCAAGTGAGTTTGGTGGGATCACGCAGCACATAGGCGCCTATCAGGTCGAGCTCCACGGCAGAAAGATTACTTTCCTGGATACCCCGGGTCATGAGGCGTTTACTGCCATGCGCGCCCGTGGCGCAAAAGCCACCGATGTTGCCGTCCTGGTCGTGGCTGCGGACGATGGTGTGATGCCTCAGACTGTGGAAGCTCTTGACCACGCGAAGGCTGCCGGAGTGCCGATTATCGTTGCCCTCAACAAGATTGACAAACCGAATGCGAACGTGGACCGTGTAAAGCAACAACTTTCCGACCAGGGTTTGATCCCGGAGGATTGGGGAGGGGAGACGGTCTGCATCCCGGTTTCGGCCAAACTGAAGACCGGCATTTCAGAGCTTCTTGAGATGATTCTTCTGGTCGCAGATATGGCTGAATTAAAAGCCAATTATCACAAGAAAGGCAAAGGGGTCATCGTCGAGGCCCAGCTCGACAGGGGCAAAGGCCCCATCGCGACTGTCCTGGTGCAGGAGGGGACCATCAAGGTCGGAGACGCCCTGGTTGTGGGAAACGTATATGGGAAGATCCGCGCCCTGATCAATGATAGAGGAGAGCGCATTCGAAAGGCGACTCCCTCGGTTCCCGCGGAAATCATCGGCCTATCGAGTGTTCCCCAGGCGGGGGACTTGCTCGCCGTAGTGGCGGACGAAAAGACGGCACGGCAGGTCGCCATGAACCGCCAGATCAAGCACAGGGAAGCCCGGTTTCAGGCACAGCATCGGGTCACCCTGGATGATCTGTTCAAGCAGATTCAGGAGGGCGAAGTCAAGGATCTGAACATAATCGTCAAAGGCGATGTCCAGGGGTCTGTGGAAGCTCTCAAACAGTCTCTGTTGCAATTGTCCAATGAAAATGTGCGGATCTGTGCGATCCACGCGGGAGTCGGAAATGTCACGGAAGCGGACATCATGCTTGCCGCGGCCTCCAATGCGATCATCATAGGATTCAACGTGCGGATTGAGCCGAATGTCAAGCGTCTGGCCGAAGGGGAGAAAGTGGATGTCAGGACGTACCGCGTCATATATCACGCCCTTGACGATGTCAGGGCCGCTATGGAAGGTCTCCTTGAGCCCACCTATGAGGAGGTCCTTGTAGGACGCGCCGAAGTGCGAAACATCTTCCGAATCTCGAAGATCGGAACCATAGCCGGTCTCTATGTCACAGACGGGAAGATCACTCGCGACTCCGATGTGAGAGTCCTTCGCGGGAACAAGGTGATGCATCAGGGAAAGATCGAGTCACTGAAACGCTTTAAGGACGACGCGAAAGAAGTCGTCGCGGGTTACGAATGCGGACTCGGTCTCGAAAAATACAATGACCTGGCCGAAGGAGACTTGATCGAGGCTTACCGGATGGAGGAGGTGCGTGCCGCCGCCGAAAAGGTCACCGCATTAGAAAGATAGCGGAGGGGATTTCACGTGGCCGCGCACAGACTGGAACGAGTCAAGGAACTGATAAAACAGGAAGCCATGCACGTCATTCGGGAGCTGAAAGACCCGAGACTGGGATTTGTCACTGTTACCGATGCCGAAGTGTCGCCTGACCTCCGGCACTCAAAGATTTATGTGAGCATTCTTGGAGATGAATCCGCCAAGAAAAGCACCATGAGCGGACTTTCGAGCGCCAGGGGCTTTGTGCGCTCTGAGCTTGGGAAGCGAATCCGCCTTCGTTTTACTCCCGAAATCGAGTTCCGCTTCGATGTTTCCATTGAGAGGGGAGATCACATCTCCCGCCTGATACGCGAGGTGCGTCAACGGGACGAGTCTCTTGGGGAAGGTTCCTTCGAAAATGCCGATCAAGACTGATCCGATCGCTGAAATTGCCTCCATCCTGAGAGCCAGGCAAGTCTTTCTTCTGGCTACCCACGGAGGACCGGACGGAGATGCCGCCGGTTCGGGACTCGCTCTGGCGCTTGCCCTCAAGAAGCTCGGAAAGGAGGCTGTCTTCTTCCTGCCTGAGCCTCTTTCCGACCCCTACCGCGCACTCCCCGGCGTTTCCTTGATTCGGAATACGTTGCCGGGCGGGGTTGCAGACGTGTTGGTGGCTCTGGATGCAGGTGATTTCAAGCGGTTTCGGGAGGATAACTTCTCTGATCCCAGGGCCCATGCCCGGCTTATCGTGAACATTGACCATCACAGTGACAACGACTCATTCGGTGACTTGAACTATGTGGATGTAAAGGCAGCGGCGTGCGGCGAGCAGATCCACCGAATACTCGGGAAACTTTCCCTTGAGCCCGACCGGGACATCAGCCAGTGCCTCTTCACTGCCATCATGTTCGATACGGGATCGTTCCGGTACGCCAACACCACGGCCGACACGTTTCAAATAGCCTCCGAGCTGGTGGCGCAGGGAGCGGATCCTGCCGTTGCTTCCAAGCACCTGTATTTCAACAAGAGTTTTTCCGCCGTGAAGCTTCTGGGAAGAGTCCTGGACACGCTTCAGGTTGAAGGGAACGGCAGGATTCTCTGGGCCATGCTGTCCCGCCGTGTCCTCGCCGAGTGCGGCGCACAGGATTCTCACGCGGAGAAGATCATCGAGGACTTCAATCAGATCTCCGGCGCCGATATCGCCCTTTTCTTCAGGGAATTGAAGGATGGGAAGGTGAAAGTCAGCATGCGCAGCGCCCGCCCTTTTTGCGTGAACACCGTCGCCGCTCGTCATGGAGGGGGAGGGCACAAACAGGCCGCGGGGTGCACGATAGCCGGCCCGTTGAATGAAGTGAAGGACCGGATTCTCCTTGAAGCCGGACAACTTCTGGCTGAAACCCCTCGTCCCTGATCGTGACGGGATTCCTGAATCTTCTTAAGCCGACGGAGATGTCTTCTCACTCCGTCGTGAACCGGCTCAGAAAGCTCCTCGCCGTCTCCCGGATCGGACATGGGGGGACCCTGGACCCTCTGGCCTGTGGAGTGCTCGTCATCTGTGTAGGGAAGGCCACCCGCACTCTGGATCTGTTTGAGAATGACGTGAAGGACTACAGGGCGGAAGCCACATTCGGCGCCGTGACTTCCACGGATGACGGGGAAGGGGAAATCCTCGAAAAGAGGTCCGCCGAATTCCTGAAAAGAGATCATGTGGAGCGTCGCCTGCCCGCCCTGACGGGCAGGATTCTACAGGTCCCGCCTGCCTATTCTGCGATACATGTGGGAGGCAGACGGGCATACAGCATCGCCCGCTCCGGTCAGAAGGTTTCCCTGCCCCCCAGAGAAGTGACCGTTCATTCCTTTCGGCTGATCGAGTTCTTCGGCGAGCCTGTGAAGCCCAGGGCTCTCCTGTCTATCTCGTGTGGTTCCGGAACATATGTTCGATCTCTTGTAAGGGATCTCGGCGAAGCCGTCGGATGTGGGGCATATCTTTCTTTCCTCGTTCGGACACGAAGCGGTCCGTTCCATCTCAAAGATTCCCTTTCGCTCGAAGAAGCAGCAGAACGGGTCCATTCGGGAGACCTGGCCGAAAGTTTGATTTCCCCGTGTGAAGTTTTTCCACATATTCCACGCATTACTCTCACTTCGCGAGGACAGACCCGGATTCTCCATGGGGCCCCTGTGGAGGCGGGAGATCTTGTCGGCTCACCGACTTCCCGGGAAGGGGAGAAGTATTTTGCTCTGAGCACCGAAGGGGATCTCCTGGCTCTCGTCCAAAGAAAGACAGGAGATGTATTTCACCCGCTTAAGATATTGGGGGACTGAAGAGTGGAAGTCATCATGGGGCTCGAGAGTGTGAAGCCCGCCCATCAGGACGCCGTGCTGTGTCTGGGTTTTTTTGACGGTCTCCATCTGGGACATAGAAGAATCGTCCAGACGGCGAGGGAATTGGGGACCGACCTGGGCCGCAAAGTGATGTTCGCGACCTTTGACAGGCATCCAAACGCCGTATTGCGCCCGGAGAAGATTCCTCCTTTGCTGACAACACTCTCCGAGAAGGAGGAGATCGCTGAATCTCTCGGAATAGATTTTTTCCTTGTCCTGGTTTTTGATCCCGCTTTTTCCCGTTTCTCCAGGGAGAATTTTGTGCAGGCCGTTCTCTTTAATGCCCTGAATGTCAGGGCTGTTGCGGCTGGCTATAATTATCGCTTCGGCGCCCACAAGTCGGGGGATATTTCCTTCCTTGCCCGGATGGGGGAGCGCTACGGGTTCACCGTTGTCTCTGTTCCGCCTGTAATGGACGGCGACGCCCCAATCAGCAGTACGCGCATTCGTGACTGTCTGAGAAAGGGACAGATCGAAGCCGCCGCACGCTACCTGGGACAGAGCTACAGTTTGCGCGGAACCGTTGTCGAAGGCGCGCACAGGGGCAAACCGCTGGGTTTCCCCACAGCAAACATCGCGGTCGCGGTTGGGAAGGCCATTCCGCAATCAGGCGTATATGCGTGCAGAGTGGATGTGGGTGGAACCGAGAAGCTCTCGGTCACAAACATAGGTACCCGGCCCACATTCAAGGATGAAGGGCTTGTCGTGGAAACACACATTCTCGACTTCCAGGGCGATCTTTACGGACAGCCTCTGACCGTTTTTTTTGAGGCTCGCCTGCGGGGTGAGCGAAAATTCGCGTCTCCCGATGCACTAAAGGCCCAGGTGCAGCAGGACATCAAGGCCGCACGGACCCTGCGCGCCTCCCCGGCGCCGAAGAGTTAACAAATTGTTAATGAAAAGGGAGGTTTACTCTTTCTTGGAAAGATGGTAAGATATAAGTAAACTTGCAGGCCGCTATGGGCTCGACGTGAACGGCTGTGAGCTCGAAGAAGGAGTGGGACCGATGAATACACTGAATCCGAATATGGGCAATATCCATCATGCGAATATTGTCAAGGCGAAGACCGAAGCGGCCGTGACCAGTCATGCCAATCAGCTCACATCCAAGGACATGACCCGGGATGTGGACAAGGAAAAAGATTCCCTTGCATTGGAGTCGGACCAGGTTCTCTTGACGCCACAGGAAGAAGAAAATGCCGATCCCAACAAGAACATCGAGAACGCTCAACAAATAGGTTTGACCGAAGCCTTTGGAGATGAAGATGAACGTGAAATCAAAAAAGCGAAGAAGCGTTCAGGGGGGAAAGGGGACCTGGATCAAGGCGCAGTGGACTCAGAGGAGCTGGAAGAGCAGCGGACGGTGACCCCGCAGGGGAAGGCTGTGTCTCACGAAGAGACCATCGCAGAGATTGGGGATACCCTGCGAGTTGCCGCAGACATTGAGGAAACCAGGGCTCAGCACATGGCCCAGGTGATGGACAGGGGCGCAGGGACTCCCCACGAGGTGGATCCGGAATCCCTTGTTGCCGCCAGGAAGATCGTTGAAGACAAGCTCGAATCGAATCAGTCGGAACTAACGGGCCTGAAGCAGGTAGATATAACGAGAGTGGAGGCCATGGCGCCCATCGAAACCACGATTGCAGGCATTTCCGAGGATGGACGGCCATTGCCCGCAGATTTGATCGAACCCGTCAGCGCGAATTAGTTCTTATTTGAAGTGGTCCCGGGGATGACTTTTTCGGTAAGTTTCGCGCATGTGCTGGAAGGATATGTTGGTATAGATCTGTGTGGTGGAGAGGCTCTGGTGTCCAAGGAGCTCTTTCAGCGTCATGAGATCCGACCCGTGCTCCAGCATGTGAGTGGCGAAAGAATGGCGCATGGTATGGGGACAAGCTGATTTTTGGATTCCGGATTTCCGAAGATAACCTGAGAAGAGATACTCCACGCCGCGCACCGTGAAGCGCCTTCCAAAGCGGTTCAGGAAAAGCGCGCGGTCTTCGGCCCGAGGACGCACCCCCAGATACTCCGCAACCGATCGAATCGCCGATTCGTTCAGGAGCACCATTCTCTGTTTGTTTCCTTTGCCTGTTACCAGGACAAGACCCTTTTCCAGGTTCATGGAGCCCACGTCCAATCCGACCAACTCGCTGATCCTCATTCCTGTGGCGTAAAAGACCTCGAGAATGGCGCGATCTCTCAGGATCGTTTCACGACTTCTGCTGTTCCTCTCGTTTTCCGTATTCGAAGCACCCAGAAGGGTCTTGACTTCGGTCTCGGAGAGGACCTTCGGGAGCGGGCGCCCCATCTTTGCACTCTTTATGCCGATCATGGGAGAGCGTTCCACATATCCCTCTCTTTCCAGGAATAAGAAATAAGCGCGAAGAACCGCGATTTTTCGGTTCAGTGCCGTGGCAGAGTATCCCTTGTCCCGCTTGAGGTGGGTCAGGAATTCCCGTATGGTGCGCTGGTCCAGAGTTTCCAGAGAAAGCTCTTCCGCAAAATAAGGCTTAAAGAACTCCAGGAAACAATCCAGATCCCTTTCATATTCCGTGACCGTCCTTGGAGACAAATTCCTCTCAACTGCGAGATAGTTGATGAAATCGCTCTTATAAAAGCCCCTGGCAGCAGCTAACGTCACAAGAACCTCCAGGGTAGTTATCGGCAGAATGGAGAGAGTTTCATCGCACCACGCGAACGGTTGCGCCTATTTATTTAAGGAATGTTTGACGGAGATGAGCGACTCGGAAAGCCACCGCAGCCATAGTCGCGCCCCTTGATGAGATCATCTTCGTCAAACATTTATTTGGCGAAGATGCTTCGCTTACGGCTACGCATCTTCGCCAAATAAACCTCACGATCCAGT
>JACPDT010000246.1:0-593 GCA_016183865.1 Armatimonadota bacterium
AGGAGTTAGGAGTCAGGAGTCAGGAGTCAGGAGTCAGGAGTTAGGAGTCAGGAGTCAGGAGTCAGGAGTCAGGAGTCAGGAGTCAGGAGTCAGGAGTCAGGAGTCAGGAGTCAGGAGTCAGTAGTCAGGAGTTAGGAGTCAGGAGTCAGTAGTCAGGAGTCAGTAGTCAGGAGTCAGGAGTTAGGAGTCAGGAGTCAGGAGTCAGGGAACAAGGCAGCTTTGCTGCCTTTTGTTTTGGAGGACGGCTATCCCCACTTGTGGCCCTTCTCTATTGACAAAGCGAGTACAAGTGTGATATAAAAGAGGAAGATGGTCATCGTATGCAGCCCAGATCCAGCAAGACTTTTCCCCTTTTCGTTCCCACCATGACCGCCGAAAAATCCGGGTGAGGTTGTTATGAGTAGCGCAGTATTGGTATTGAATGTGAGTTATGAGTTCCTGAATGTCGCGTCCCTGGAGCGAGCGGTCAAGCTCATCTACAAGGGAAAAGCGGAGATCGTGGAAGCGATCCCCGGGCGACAGATCGGGTCCAGCACATTCAAGATCCAGATGCCCTCCATCATCCGGCTTCTGTACTATATCTGTCGTCCCTA
>JACPDT010000246.1:682-3500 GCA_016183865.1 Armatimonadota bacterium
CCTCAGGGACAACCATCACTGCCAGTATTGCGGGAAACCAGGGAACACCATTGACCACATCGTCCCCAAGAGTCTGAGAGGTGGGGATTCCTGGACGAACTGCGTCTGTTCCTGCATTGCCTGCAATAACAGAAAGAATAATCGAAGCCTGGAAGATTGCGGAATGAAGCTTCAGCGCAAACCCAAGAAGCCGAGTTACATCCCGTGGATCCTGATCAAGCGCGATGCCATGGCTGTGGGGTGGAAGAAGTACCTCTTGTACAACATCTCGATAGAAGAGTTTATTGAGTGACGGAGGGTCA
Organism: Armatimonadota bacterium; assembly: GCA_016183865.1. GTDB lineage: Bacteria > Vulcanimicrobiota > JACPDT01 > JACPDT01 > JACPDT01 > JACPDT01. The sequence goes on from JACPDT010000246.1 coordinate 985, forward strand.
CGCTCCGTCGTGGCCGTGGGGTTAGTACTTGTTCAGGAACACCGCTGTTTGGCTGGTGGATACGATCTCATCATCTTCGAGGAGCCGGGCCAGCATGATCCCGGCTCCTGTTGCTACCAGCCCCACTCCGAGGCCGATCAGAACGGCAGTCGGTCCCCAAAGATCGGCCAGCCATCCTGCCACTCCTATGGAGAGCGGGACCGTTCCAAAGGCGATGGTGATGATGACACTGAAAACCCGTCCCAGCAGTTGCTCAGGAAAAATGGTCTGGATGTAAGAAACGATTCTCACCTCTGTCACGAGCCCCCCATACCCGATGATGGCCATGGCAACGAAACTCAGGGACAGGATGGGGGAGAGCCCCACACAGGCCACACTCAAAGCAATCAGGAAAAGGGAATAGTAAATGAAGTATTTGAGCTGTTTTACAGAGTCAAACCACATGATGGTCAGGGATGCCAGAACCTTGCCTACGGTCAGGGCCGCGGTGAACCCGCTGAAAATGAAAGCAGCATTGAATCCCGGGAAATTGTCCCAGAAATGCCTCCCAGAGATTGCGGGAAGAAGAATGGGAAGAGGGTAATAGGTGAAATTCACCGCAATGCAACTCAGGAGAATGGCATGCAAAGGCTTGTTGCGGCCGATGAGTCGCAGACCTTCCATAATGTCTTCCCAGATATGGGTGGCGCTTTCCACAGCCTTCGCAATTTTCTCGGTCCTTATCAGAGCAAGACTTATGGCGGAGAGAACAAAGGTCGCTCCATCCACGACAAAAGCTGAGCCCGGTCCCCACAGGGTCATAAGGAGAGCGCCCAGAGGGGGGCCGACGATTCCTCCTATTTGTATGGTGGTTCTCGCAACGGCATTGGCCTTATTGAGATCATCCTTGTCCTTCACCAGTTCCGGGATGATCGCCATCTCGGCAGGCTGAAAAAAGGCATTTCCCAGGGAGGTCATGCCCGCGATCAGGTAGATGTGCCAGATCTCCAGGCGGCCGAGGAGGAGAAGGACAGGGACGAGAAATGAGACAAGAGCCCGCAGAATATCGGTCCAAATCATGATCTGTTTCTTGCTGTAGCGATCAATCAGAGCGCCTGCGTAGAGGCCCACAAGGGTTCCCGGGAGCCATTGGAAAATTCCCGTGATGCCTGTCTTCAAATTGGACCCGGTCACCTGGTAGACAAGCATGAGCAAGGCCACGTAGCTTACAAAGGTTCCTATGCGGGATGTCAACTGCCCCAACCACAGGATGCCGAAATTGCGATGGCGGAAGATCAACCAGTTGGAGAGGTTCATGTGTCTTCTTTTCTAGGTCTCAAGGGGTTTCCCTTGTGTTTTCCGAACATGGTCTTATGAACATCGGTTCTCTGTTTCTGGCTCTGGCAATCGGCCTCTTGTTCTGGGGCGGCTGGCCGATTGTTGCCAATGCCGCCAAAGGCGTCACAGATCCCTTTGTAAGGGCCTTCCTGGTGAATGTGGTATCCGCCATAGGACTCCTGCCTTTTCTGCCTGGCAGAATCTCGGCATCCGGTCTCCCTGCCAAAGGCGTCTTGATCTTATTGATCGGCGGGCTCCTCAATTTCCTGGGTCATGCCCTGTTTCCCAGACTTCAAACAGCCCAGGGAAGCCATGTGTCCCTCTATATGTGTCTGATTCCCGCTTTGTGCATTCTTGCCGCAGCAGTGGGCGGACCGATCTTTTACCACGACCCGGTCACTGTCCCGAAGGTGCTTTTCACCCTTCTCATCCTCATCGGCGCCGTGGGTCTGGCATTCACGTCCCTGAGATGAGGCAGGACGGCTGAAAGCCCGGCTACTCCGGCTCACGCGGATCGAGGACAAGTCCGATTCCATTGAGTATCTCGCCACGCGCTTCGGCTGGAGCGTCCCAATGTACTCATGCAACTTGTAAGCCTTGAGGTCAATACCCTGTAATCGAATAGCTGCGGAATTGCTCGCATTTCGCCACAGCGAGACCTACCACGGCAAGAAACGCAAGATTCAGGGATAGTTCAGGGGACACCCAGTCGGCATCTCAGGAGACCATTCTTCCACTACCGACTCTGCCTGCATGGGATGAGCAGGAGTTTCTTGTTGAGCATCGGTCTTTGGGTGAAGGGGAATGGGCGCGGATATCGGTCCCCACTTCAGTGCTGGAAAGCGTCTTGCGGAGAGCTTTTTGTCTACGCCTTGAGCTTTTCACGGAGGACTTTACGCCGATCCGTGTAAAACACCTATGACTGCGAATACTTATTTCGAAGGCGTTTTATGCGGCATCTGAAGTGGTATTCGGGTGTTGCGCGGATCCGTATAAACAATGCTAGAGCGGAGTGCAATGGCAGACCAGATTCCCACGTCTCGACAAGCTCTGCGAGCGTGTAGATTCCGCGATAGGATTGACCCTCTTTTCCCATTATCTGTGACCCACCTTTTTGCTCTCTGAGCGACTCTTGCCTCGGTGGTAATAGAGCTCGGATCTCAGGATTTCCATTTCCTCCTCCATGGTTTCTCGATCGT
>JACPDT010000031.1 GCA_016183865.1 Armatimonadota bacterium
GAAAAGCACGATCTCCCGTCTGAGGCAGGGACTCTTGAAAAATCAACGGCATCCTCGCCTCCGCCGACGTGTTCGATCGTTACTGTGGCCAATGCGGGCAGGGCCCATCAGCTCCTTGTCAGTGTCCTGACCCGTGATAACGGGATCTATGAAATTCAGTACAACGAAAAAAGCGGGAACACATGGAAAACCTGGCTTCGACGAAAGGCGGAAGAGGGTGCATCGGCCATCTTTGTTGCACTGCCCGGGCGGTCTTATGCTTTTCGGGTCAGGGAGCTCACCCCCTCCGGAAAGCCATCGGCCTGGAGTGAGATAAGAGAATGGGGCGCCCCGGCCGACCTCGCCCTGGGGAGCCAGGAGAAGCCTCCGGTGGTGGAAGCAAAAAATGAGACCCCTTCCTTGCCGGAAGCGGCGCCGATCGGTACAGCACAGGCTGAGATGCTGAAGAACACTGTGCCGAAAATGACGCCATCAACGAAAGCTGCGGCGATGGGGGCAGCGCGGCTGGCTGAGATACAAGAGGACATTGTCGCGCAACAACCGCCCGTGAAACTAGATGTTGCGGGATTTTCCCTGAAAGCGGGCAGGATCAGTCCTGCCCGGACTCGCGCTCTTCCGATCGCTTTCCTCGTCAGGGTGAAGACGCGGTCGCCCGCCGGAAAAGTCTTGAAAATTGCAAGTCATGGGGCTGCCCCGTCCACAGCCGGCCTGAGAAGAGCATCATTACAGGTGGTAATGAACCGCGCTCTATTTTCCCTTTCTCATTTCGCCAGAACGGAGGCCCCTGGGAAAGCTAAGACTCTGCCAAGAGCGAGCAGGCCCCCGTCCTCCCAAGCACCCTCCCCTTCTCCGGCGAAGGCGCCGGAAAAACCCTTGGGAAGCTTGTCTTCCCCGAGAAGCGACGCATGGGTGGAGCTTTCGGTCCGACCCTCCGATTTCAAGCTGTCGGCTCTGCCGATACGAATGGGAGAAACCGTAAAGATCTCCACATTGATCCGAAATTCCGGAAATGCCGCAGCGCGGCAGCTTGTGATAGAATTTCTCGAAGATGGAAAGAGGTTCGCCCGGGGAATTATTGACGCCATGCCTCCAGCCGCAGTCGGCGAGCTGAGTGCCAGGTGGACCCCTTCATCCCCGGGAAGGCATGTCCTTACGGTCCTTGTGGAGCCCCCTCCCGATGCCCAGGAATCCGACAAGCTTGACAACAAGGCTTCCATTACGGTCACAGTGAACCGACAAGAATAGGGGCTTCGGAGTTGAAACATCTCATTACCCTGCGGCGGACGCTTCCAAGGGTTGCTTTGCTTGTCTTTCTTGTTCCCATCAGTTTCTTTCTGTTCTTCACGAAGGGAAGCTCCCTGTGGCTTTTCGTAACATCGGCCCTGTCCATTCTGGGACTTGTGGTGATCATCGGAAAGGCCACGGAGGAGATCGCCCTTTATATGGGGCCGGTTTGGGGCGGATTGCTGAATGCGACCTTCGGCAATATCACAGAGCTCATTATTGCCTTTATGGCTCTCCAGTCCGGAATGATTGAGATCGTTCGGGCCTCCATCACAGGCTCCATACTCGGAAATCTTCTGCTTCTGCTGGGATTGGCCATGATTGCGGGCGGACTCAAACATAAAACCCAGACCTTCAGCAGGACGGGCGCAGTCGTCAATATCTCCATGCTGTCCCTCACTCTTGTGGCGCTCGTAATTCCTGCCCTGGCTCAGTTGTCACCGCGGCTCGACCCGCATTTCACCGCTCTCATGGCGGATAGCATGGCTTCAAAGATCTCTCTTGCCATCTCGGTCGTTCTACTGGTCATTTATGCCCTCAGCCTGCTGTTTTCCCTGGGAACGCACCGTTTTGCCTTTATGCCGGAAAAACTGGAAGAGGAAAAACCAAAATGGGGAAAATGGTTCTCCGTGGTCGTCCTCAGTGTCATTGTGGTTCTTGTGGCTTTTGTGAGCGATTTCTTCGTGGAAGCCATTGATCATCTTGTCAGGGTCCAGCACATCCCGATCTCCGAGTTGTTCATCGGAGTGGTCATCGTGGCGATTGTGGGAAATGCGGCGGAAGGAAGTGTCGCCATCACGGTTGCCAGGCAGAATAAGATGGAGCTGGCCTTCCAGGTCGCCATGGGAAGCTGCATCCAGGTGGCTTTGCTCGTTGCCCCGGTCCTCGTGATCGCAAGTCACCTGATCGGAAAGCCCATGACGCTGGGCTTTAATATTTTCGAGATCGCCGCAATCTGGGCAGGGGTGTTGATCGCGTCCACGGCTTTGCAGGACGGGGAGTCCAACTGGTTCGAGGGGGCCATGATGGTAGGGGTATACGTGGTCTTTGCAGCGGTATTTTTCATCCATCCATGATCAGGTGGTGTATTTCAGGTGCCCACACAACTCTATGCTTTTCTGAATGAAAGAATGCTGAGTCAGCCTGAAGAGGCTTTCGCCATTCGGGAATCCCTGGAAAAGGAATTTACGGCCCGCAAGCTCCTGTACAGGGGAAAGCCTTTCCAGGCCCCTCTTGCGCCCTATGTCATCACCGAATCGGAGGCGGCTGAGCTGCGCATCTCTTCGGTGATCCTGGAACGGGCCGCAGACAAGACGATCAGCGCGGTTTTCGTAAACAAGCAATTGAAAAGCTATTTCCGGCACATGGACAAGACCGTATGGGAATGGATCGAGAAAACGAATCCCTTCCACCCCCCCAACCTTTCCTTTACGCGCCTGGATGCCTTTCTGGATCGCCGGGGGAAAGTCAAATATGTGGAGTTCAACCCCGGAAATCCGGGGGGAAAGGGCTATGCAGATGAGGTTGCGGAAGCCTTCGCGGCGAATCCTGTCCTGTCCGATCTCCTTGCTCCCTATCCTCTTCAATATGACTCGCAAGTAAGAAAAGGTTTCCTGAACTGCTTCAAACACTATGGGGAAAAGCATTCCATACCTGAGGCCGACCGGAGAGTGGCCATGATGGATCTCAGAGAATCATCCACACGAGCAGATATCGAGATCCTGGAAGAGTATTTCAATGAGCAGGGGCTCGAGGCTCTCTGCATTGATCCGAGGGATTTCGAATTTGACGGAAAGCGTCTGCTGCATCGTGACAAGGCATATCCCATGGTCTTGAGAAACATGATTGAATGGCTGATCATGGATCGCGCTCCGGAGATGCCTGCCTTCATGGATGCCTACCTTGCCGGAAAAACGGTTGTCATGAACTCCATGCAATCCCTCATAGCCTGCGAAAAGATGATGCTCGCCGTAATGACGGGCCCGAACTTCAGGGACCTTTACACAGGGGAGGAGCTTGCCGCCTTTCGAAAATACCTCCCCTGGACCCGAAGACTCTCAGACAGGGAAACAACGGGTCCCGATGACTCCCCTGTTGATCTCTGGGACTATGTCAGGAAAAACAGGGGACACCTGGTTCTCAAGCCGACAGGAGGTTTGGCGGGAATTGACGTCACCCTGGGCTGGCTCACCTCCGGGGAAGATTGGAACAAGAGAATAGATTCCATAGAGGAAAGAGAAACCTGGGTGGTTCAGGAAAGGGTGGAAATTGATCCCATCCCGATTCCGGACATTCGGGACGGGAAAGTGGTCTCTTCCCTGAAATATGTCTGTGTAGCGCCTTACGTCATGGATGGAGCTTTCTACGGCTGCATCGTGCGAACCTCCGATGACCCTGTTGTGAATGTAGCCCGAGGCGGCGGGCTCGGATGCCTTGCAGTTCTCCGGAGCTGAAAAAAAAATCGGGCAGGTGAAACTTTTTTTGAATTCCTTCGTATATGTCACCAGAGGACAAAAAAACGGAGGAATGAACAATGGTTGGAAGGCTGAAACAAATCATCGCAACAATGCTCCTGCTGTCATTTCTGGCGGCGGGCGCCTCTTACGCGCAATCCCTGGGCAGATTCTCCCAGAGTCTTCGTGACAGGGCGAACGAGCTCGTCCAGGAAGCCCGAAACCTGGAGTATTCCGCCTGGCAGCTTGTAAAGAGTGCGACAGAGCTTGAGTATGAAGCATGGCGGGCGCCGGAGAAGCAGAGCGAGCTTCTTCTCAAGGCCACGGAGCTCAGGAGCGCGGCAGACACTATGAAGGCGGAAGCCCAGGACAAGCTGAAAACCGCCTGGGATCTCACCCGTCAGGCCGACGAGATGGAGAGATCCCTCAATGGCTGAGCACGGAGTTTCTCTGTGGAAGATCTCGAACTGGTCCGAAAAGCCGAACAAGGCAATCAAGGGGCATTTGCCTCGCTGCTGGAACGATACAAGAATGCCGTTTACAGTCTCTTGTATCGAACGATTGGAGACAGGGAAGACGCCCGGGATCTCACTCAGGAGACGTTCCTGCGGGCCTACAGGAAGCTGTCGTCCTTCAACCCTGCTTATCGCTTCTCCACCTGGATTTTCAGGATCGCAACAAATCTTGCCATTGATCGTCACAGAAAGAGACCGCCCAGGACAATTTCCCTGGGGACGGATGAAGGCGCGGTGGACATTGCCGATCCCCGTCCCGATCCCTCCCAGGAAGTCCTGGGGCGGCTCAAGGCGGAAGCGGTCATGAAGGCCCTCGCAAAGCTCCCTGAAGCTCTTCGGGCCGTCCTGGTCCTGCGATTCGTGAAGAAACTCAGCTATGACGATATTGCCGCCATTCGAGGAGAGCCTCTGGGAACCATAAAAACCAGGATCTTTCGCGGCAGAGAACAGATGCTAAGGCAATTGAAGACAGAGGGAGTGCTGTTGTGAGCGAGTGCCCCAAAGACCTCATCGCACGATTTGTGGATGGCGAAACGAGTCTCCTTGAAGGAGAGGAAGTCAAGGCCCATCTGGCTGGCTGTCCTTCGTGCCGGGCCCTGGAGAAAGAGCTGTCCGCCTTCGCCATGGCTATGGAAAGCTTGCCGGAAATCAGCCTTCCCGATTCCTTTACAAGCAGGGTACTCTCAGCCCTTCCTTCCGTGAGTCCCCGCGTCATCCGGATAAGGAGTCTGGCTTTTCTCTGGACCACCTGCCTGGCCGTGCTGTCAGGGTTGACCTGGGTAATCAATCCTTATGTGATCGGCGACAGCGTAACCGGCGCCATCCTGGCCTTCTGGTCAGGGGTAAGAGGAATGGTCTGGCTTCTTCTAAAGGCCATGCCTCTCATTGATTCTGTCGTTACAGCCCTCATCAAGGTGGCTCGCCACACCCTGCCTCACCCCTCGGAATTCCTCACCCTGTTGTGCGCCATGGTCGGCCTTTTTGTCTGGACCTGGCAAATTGAAACAAGACGCGGTCGTACGAAAGGAACCGTCGCCGCGCAGATGGAGGGATCAAGATGAAACGATCGCCGGTAATGACCGTACTTCTTCTGCTCCTTGTGGGACTTCTTTCCTGGGCAGCTCACGGTTTGGAGAATCACGGCATTGCCGTTTTTGCCGCTGCTGCCGATCAAAGAACCCTGGAAGAGCAGAACAGGAGGCTTGAAGAAAAAATCAAAAAACTGGAACAGGAAAGGGTGGAGAAGGGCACCCGGCTGGAAGAAAAACTCAAAGATCTGGAATCGCGCCTGAAGGAAAAGGAAACCCCGAAAGAGGAGACCGATTCTGAGGAAACGCACAAGAGCGAAAGCATCGTTCGAATCGGACAGAACGTGACCGTGGAGCAAGGGGATGTCGTGAATGGCGACATAGTCTGCATCGGCGGAACCGTTCACGTCAAGGGCAAAGTCAGAGGAGATGTGGTGGCGCCCCTCGGGGGAATCGTCCTGTATTCCGGCTCGGTGATTGAAGGCTCCGCAGTGGGGATTTTTGGAGGAGTCAGGGAGAACCGAACGGCGGGAGAGCCGAAACCCGTAGTCAAAGGCGATCGGGTGAGCATTCTATCAGCCCCTGCAGTGGCGCCCCTGGCGGGTTTTGCCTTCTCTTCCCTTCACATACCGAAGAAAACAGGCGATCTTCTCATGATCTTGCTTCTTGCCATCCTGATTCCCAAAAGACTTGAAAAGGTTTCCTCACAAGTCCTGGACTACCCGGCCAGAAGCCTGATCAGGGGATTGATTGTATACCTTCTCGTGGTTCCTGTCTTTCTTTTCCTTGTGATCACAATCATCGGGATACCTGTAATACTTCTGGAGTTCGCTCTGGTTCTTCTTCTCTGGCTCCTCGGATACGGCGGACTGTCCCTGTTTGTCGGAAGACGCTTGTCCGAAATGTTTCCGAAGCTCTTTGGGAAACTCGATGCCGGTTCCCTTGTTTCCCGAATCACGGCACAGAGCCTGATCGGCTGCCTGGCGGTCATTCTGGCCGGCCTGATTCCCGTATTCGGATTCATTGCCTCGGTCGCGGTCACTCTTCTCGGCACAGGAGCAGCCGCTTCCGTACTCATGGACGATTACACCGCATGGAAGAGAATGCGGGAGGACACGGCAACGTCTGTCTAGCTGGAAGCCGGGATCTCGCCCTTTTCGCAAATCGAGTAATCAGGACATTCTCCGAGTGGGTTTCGGCAGACGAGTTGTCCATTCAGCAGTCCCGCGCAGCCGATCCTGATTTTCCACTTTCGCCGGAGCTCGCGATTTATGGGGATCTTTTGCTCTCTCAGCTCCTTCGTTTTCTCTTCATTCACCGACATGCATCACCTCCATGCACAAAACATATTCTTCGATTCCGGGTGCGGAGGTCCTTTCACTCCGTGCAGCCCGGAGGCAGTGATGGGAAACTGTGGAATCCTTTTGACTTCATCAATGTTCAAGACATGGGTGGCAGGGAACAGCATTTTTGTCTGAGGATCTTTCTCTTTTGCGGGGTCCATGGCTTGACGTGAAGCGAGCCAGGGAGTACAATAGGGATACAGTGAGGAAATGTTATGAACAGGCAATTTGATTTGAGCTTCGGGAAAACGACACCTGCCGTCAAGTGGCTCGTCATAATAAACTCGGCCCTTTTTCTTCTCGATTCCCTGAGCAGATTCCAATTGCAGCCGATTTTCCACCTGTATCCCCCCGATGTTTGGGAGCATCGCATGATCTGGCAACCCATATCTTACATGTTTTTCCATGCAAATCCGTGGCATCTGCTTCTGAATATGCTCCTTTTGTGGATGGTCGGGGGATCTGTGGAGGGGACCTGGGGCTCGAAACGATTCCTCGGCTTCTATCTCACTTGCGGCCTTGGAGGCGCCGCCCTGTGCATGCTTTTCTCGTGGAATGCGGGGGTGGTGGGAGCCAGCGGCGCCGTTCTGGGTGTGATGACTGCATTTGCACTTCTCTTTCCGGATGCCGTAATCCTTGCTTTTTTTCTCGTTCCCATGAAGGCAAAATACTTCATCAGCATACTCGCGGGTCTGATTCTCCTGCTCGCCTGGCAGAACCCGCAAGACGGCACATCTCACCTGGCCCACCTCGGAGGCCTTGCGACCGCTTTCCTGTACATAAAAGGAGGTCAATTACTGGAAGGTCTGAGGAAAAAAATGCCTTCATCCCGCTACGCCTTGCCTCCTCGGAGGCGAAAGAAACGGCGACCCCTGAATCCTGTTGTGGTGGAATCTCCTCGAAAAGAGCAGGGGGTTCTTCAGAGGCAAATTGATGAGATCCTGCAGAAAATCCACGACAAAGGCCTGGATTCGCTGACAGAGGAAGAAAAGCGAATCCTCGACAAGGCCAGTTGGATGCTCCGCCAGAGAGACGGCGGCATCATCAATCTCGAGGATTACCGTCGCTGAAAAGGGTAAAGCCGGGACAGAACAGAGGATATCTGTTTTTTCCACCAATATTCGTGATGGCGACAAGGATGGTCCCAGATCTCACAATGATGCGGAATTCCCAGCCTGGATAGAATCCCGTGCATTTCTTCCGTATCTTGTCTGAACTTATCGGCTTCCCCAGACACCAGAACGATCTTGATTGTGTACCCGAGCCGACTGCGATAATATGGGTCCATAAGGTTGGGGAGATACTCCACGGGGTTGCTGAAATATACGTCCATGTCGTGATATCCATTCAAATGTCGCCTGATGTCGAACATTCCCCCCAATGACAAGCTCCAGAGGAAAAAATCGGGGTAGCGACAGGCAGTGTTCAGGGCATAGTAGCCGCCAAAACTTGCCCCCAGACAGCCTATGCTTTCCTTTTGCGTCAAATGCAGAATGAATGGCGCCACTTCGCGGATGACATATTTCTCATAAACCAGGTGCCCCTGAACTCTCTCACAGGGATGCAGACGATCATTGTACCAGGTCTGCCTTCCGAAACCGTCAATGGAGAAGAGCTGAATCCTGCCCTCCTCCGCCCAGGGCCTGATATCGTCCTGGAGGCGATAGTAGTCAAACTCGTCGAACCCGCCGCCTGCAGTAGGGAAATAGAGGATGGGAACGCCGGCATTTCCGTACCTCATCACATTCATCTCTTCGGAAACATTGGGGCTATACCAGTGATGATGTCGGACATGCATGGCTTCCCTTTTCTGCGGCCGGCCCAAAATAACCTTGACCCCCGACCCCCCTGAACGGTTACTATTATTTGCATGAATTCCTGTAAACTTAACAAGAGCTTAAGACCGCCTTAACGCTCTCTTAAACTGCCTTTGCTATCATGGAAGCAATCTGATCGAAAGGAGCGAGAAGAATGACGGGAAAATGGCTCATTGCGGGAATCCTCGCAGTGTTTCTTCTGCAATTCGCTTTCGCGGCCCCGCCAACAGTCAAAAAGACCTCAGAGAACGGCGAGATGAGCTTGAAGGGCTATATTTACTGTATCAAGTGCCAGTTAAAGAAACAAGCCAGGGCCGACTCCGAGTGTCAGATATTCGGACATCAGCGGGTTTTGCAGGTTATCTCCGCGTCGGACGCCAATGGAAAGGCACATTCGGAGCTGAACAACACGATCCTTCACATACTCATTAATGAGAAAAGCCAGATGCTGCTCAAGGATCCCTCATTCGAGAAGAAAACTCTATGCGGCCTCAGGGGCAAAGTATACACGGAATACCGCCTTCTGGAGCTGACACGTAAAGAGGTAACGGCCTTTCCTGCGGAATCCGCGGCAAAGACGAAATAGATCAGGGATATTTTTTCCGTTCTTCGAGGGCGCGGACAAAAGCTTTATTCATCTCATTGTTGGCCCGAATTTTCTCTTCGGGCCATTCCTGGTCTTCCCCGTCCGCCGGAAATCTCTTCCTTTCCCTGGATTCGGAATCGGGTGTCTTGGACATTTTCTTTCCTGATTTCACCACAGAGGCCCAGAGGACACGGAGAAAACGTAAATCCGTGTCTCTGTGGTTCATACTTCTCCCCTTTGAAGAGTAATGGCCCACAGAGTAAGAAACAAGCAAACAGGCTATTTTTCTCCCGGTGATCTCTGCATCCTCTGTGGTTGAAAGAAGAGTGGGGAAGAAAAAAAGGCAGAAGAGGCGACCTGTAAGCCGAATTCTGTTCTTTCAGTTGCCTGAAAGCGGTGACCATCTGTCTTGGGTGTCTGTTGCCAGACACCTCCAGCGGCCAACCCGAGGGACCGACGGGCCGCCGGTGCAGAACTCCCGCCTGTTCGCACAGACGATTGCCCTGCTTCCCTCCTATTTGGCCTTGCACCGGACGGGGTTTACCTAGCCGGCAGGTCACCCTGCCGCTGGTGAGCTCTTACCTCACCGTTGCACCCTTGCACCATCAATCACCTTCCCGTCCCGAAAGACCGGAAAGCGACCAAAGCGGCGGTTTACATTTCTGTGGCACTATCCTCGGGGTCGCCCCCACTGGGCGTTACCCAGCGTCCAGCCCTATGGTGTTCGGACTTTCCTCAGGCCTTGTCGTACCCGTTTTCACGGATGCCAGGCCCGCGATCACCCAGCCTCCTCCTCTGCCCAACGTTTTCATCGAGGTAGCATGATCTTATCACGAAAATCGCCTTATGTCAACCCATCCACTCGCCGACCATCTCGAAGGCATTGGGAATGTGGACAAGAGTTTTTCGATCCCCTTGAATGCTGACCACATCGAAGCGACAGCGGACGCCTGTAACTTTTTCCCTCACCATATAGCTCACAGCCATACGGGACAGTCGCCTTTGCTTGTCGGGACCCACAGCTTCGAATCCGGCGCCGAAGCGGACGCTTCGGCGTGTCTTGACTTCCACGAAGACCAGGACATCTTTGTGCCTGGCGACCAAATCCAGCTCGCCTAAAGGAGTGCGATAGTTTCTGGACAGAATCCGAAAGCCTTTTCCTTGCAGATATTCTGCCGCCAGGTCCTCTCCGGATGCGCCCAGGGCGATTCTGGCTCTTGTCACAGGGAATCACGGACAGGGGCAAATGTGCTCCGGTGGAGAGAGGAGGGGCCATAAAGTCGAAGGGCTTCGAGGTGTCGTGGAGTGCCATAGCCCTTGTGGGAAGCAAAGCCATATTGCGGAAAGAGGTGATCATAAACGGTCATCAAGCGATCTCTCACGACCTTTGCCACGATGGAAGCCGCGGAAATGGAGGGGCAAAGAGAGTCCCCGCGGATGATCGGCTTCTGAGGGACCGGTATGCCTGGAATGGAATGGGGGCCGTCAACTAGGGCCACTGCGGGGACCGGAGACAGCTCCAGAAAAGCCCTTTTCATAGCCAGCAGACTCGCCGCCAGAATATTGCTCCCGTCAATCTCGGAAGAAGTGGCAAGAGCCACGCTCCAGGCCAGCGAGTGGTCGCATATCCAATGGTACACTTCCTCCCTTTGTCGCGGTGAAAGCATTTTGGAATCCTTCAAGAGCTGAGGGCGGGGGTCGCCGGCCAGGATGACGCAAGCCGCCACTACGGGGCCTGCCAGGGGCCCGCGTCCCGCTTCATCCACACCTGCCACAAGTTCATTCACAGATCATCCTCCGGAGCTTCCAGGGTCAGCCGTCCAAGTTTTCCTGCCCGAAACTCCTTGAGAAAATGTTGTGCTGTTCTTTCGATATCAACAGAACCTCCCCTTTTCAAGAAACCCAGGGCTTTGCCGAGGCCTTCCAGATCGCCCTGCCCTGCCTGGTCAGGGACGGAGCTGCCGGAGGCCCGACGGTTCGCGGGATCCCACAATAGGGAGGCGGTTTCCACGGGATCCGCTTTTTCATCAGGGAGGATGCCGCAAGCGTGGAGTTTCCAGATGTCATCAAGCTCAAGACGCCCGGGGGTCAGGATCCCCGGCGTGTCCAGAATGGAAAATCCCTGCTTTGTGCGAATCCATTGGGGCCCCCGTGTTATCCCGGGCTTTCTTCCGGTAGCGGCGCTGCCGACGCCGCCCAGGGAATTCAGAAGCGAAGACTTTCCCACATTCGGCATCCCTACAACGATCACGGAAAAAGTTCGGTCCTTGCGTCCTTTTGCGGACCTTTTCTCAAGGATCTCCTCTTTGCGAGAGGCGAGCAGACGTCTCAGACGGGATAGTCCCTGCCCTGCGACTGCACGGGTCTTTTCAGCGACAAGTCCCTGTGAGGAAAACCAGCGCAGCCAGTCGTCCGTGGTATCCTCGCAGGCGAGATCGGAGCGATTCAGACAAAAAATACACTTATGAAGAGGCGCAAGCCTGGAAAGGTCAAACTTGCGGGAGGCATGCGGAATTCTTGCATCAAGGACAACCAGAAAAAAGTCAGCAACCGACCTCGTCCGGGAGATGGCGTCCCGGGCCTTTGCCATGTGTCCCGGAAACCATGCACTCTCACGCATAGGGTGCCTGCCTACTTGCCACGTTTTGTAACTACTCAGGTAGACAGGAGTCAGGAGTCAGAATTCAGAATAGGACGTCCTCATTCCGACTCCC
>JACPDT010000032.1 GCA_016183865.1 Armatimonadota bacterium
CTCGAAACAGCAGAGCAGACCAGGATCCTGGTCTGGGGAAATTCGGATAGAATTTCCCGGGTGGCCTCAGCCCAATCTGCTACCGGCATGTCGGTGTCCATGAGGATGATATCCGGCTTGTGCTCCCTGGTTTTCAGGAGTGCCTCTCTTCCGTTTTCCGCCTCGGCTACTACTTCAGAATGGCCTTTCAGGGCGTGGCGCACGACATGCCTTGCAAACTCGAAATCATTCACCACGAGGATTCTTTGAGGCAAAAGGCTATTCCTTTCGTTCACTGATAAGGTTTTCGTTCACCACAGCCGTCCAGTTTCCCTCCCAGAGATCCACCTGCTCTCTGACCCGCTTCAAATCTCCTTTTGCGAAATGAATCATGTTGGCCCCGCAGTGAGGACAATGGGTAATGGGCTTCTTCAAGTAGGATGCCAGGGGCCACTGCATCTCGTTTTTGCAGTGGGCGCATCGGAAGATAAAAAGAATCTGCGCTTTGAACATAGAATAAAAGTTTTAGATGAAAGTTATTGACAATCCTCTTGGATTAAGTATAATAGTGTCGTTGCCCTTTTTTTCGCAGCAAGGTTGGCGACGTAGCTCAGTTGGTTAGAGCAAGCGGCTCATACCCGCTGTGTCCGGGGTTCGAGTCCCTGCGTCGCCACCAATTGTTTAATTTATGGTAACTACTCAGGTAGTCAGGAGTCAGAATGCAGGAGTCAGAATGAGGACGTCAGCTTTACAACATCGCACAAGGTTCCATCGAAGAATCCCGGTACTATTTGATTCTCGCCAAGGACCTCGAGTACGGCGGTGTTTCCGAGTTAAGCCAGTTGCTTGAAGAGGTCAGCAAGCTGTTGGAGGCCTATTCGCAGGCTATTCTGAATTCTGACTCCTGAATCCTGTCTACCTGAGCAGTTACAATTCATGTCTACCTTTCTTGATAAAGTCCGGAAGACCATCGCCCGTTTCCACATGGTCAAGCCCTGGGATGGGATTCTTGTCGCCGTGTCGGGGGGGCCTGATTCCATGTGTATGCTGCACGTGCTTACCGCCCTTGCCCCTTCGCTCAATCTTTCCCTTTCCGTATTCCACTTGAATCACAGGAGCCGACCCGAATCTTCTTCCGACGCACGATTTGTGCGGGCCGAAGCCCGCAGAATGGGCTTCCCTTTTGTTCTTGCTTCCTGTGATGTGCCCGCTCATGCCGCGAGAAATCGGCTCTCTTTTGAAGATGCGGCCAGAAGAATCCGCTATAAGGAACTTGTGCGGGCGGCCCGGAAGGAAGGGAAAAACCTGATAGCAACCGGCCACACGGCCGACGACCAGGCAGAAACCGTACTCTTGCACCTTCTGAGGGGAAGCGCCCTCACGGGGCTCGGAATACCTCCTGTCAGGGGCTCCATAATTCGTCCGCTCCTGGAGGTGACCAGGGCGGAGGTTCTGACTTTCTGTCAAGAAAAGGGCATCCCGTACATTACGGATGAAACGAATCTTGCCCTCCAGCACGACCGAAACAGGGTTCGTTGGGAGCTTCTTCCCTTACTGGAGAAAGAATACAATCCACGGGTCCGAAAACACCTTTGCAAAATGGCGGATCTGGCCTGGGAAGAAAGGCAGGTCCTCCAGCAGCTTGCCTCAGAGGTCTTTCACAAGATCGTTCAGGACAAGGAGGAGGGCATGGTCTCCCTGAGCATAGCCGGCCTTCTGGAAGTCCCTCTGGCAATCCAGAGGCGCGCTCTAAGATTGGCGCTGGAAATCGTGAAAGGGGACCTCGAAGGAGTCGGCTTCGATCACATTGAAAACATGCTTGAAATCGTCCATGGCACCACAGGTAAGCGCCTGATTATCCCCGGAAAAGTGCAGTGCGAGAAGATTTATGATCGGCTCTTTGTTACCGGCGGCAAGAAGCGCAGGAAGATACTCGAAGAGTTGAGACCGCGCCTTATTGAGAGTCCCGGACGAACGGAAGCGCCTGAATGGGGTATCGCAATTTCGGCAGAGATTTTCCCGAGGGAAGATCTCCCGAAGGGCCCGTTCTCACCCCCTTCCCGCATCGCCTATTTCGATGAGAGCAAAGTGAGACGGCCCATTTGGCTTCGAAGAAGGCGGCCGGGTGACAGGTTCCAGCCATTCGGCATGGAGGGTACCAAGAAAATCAAGGATTTTCTGATGGACGAAAAGGTGGATCCGAGGCTGAGGGACCGAATTCCCCTTGTGGTAAGCGGGGAGGATATTCTTTGGGTCGTCGGGCTCAGAACGGATGAACGGTTCCGGATAGGGAAGGAAACGCAAAAGATTCTTTGTCTCAAGGTTGAAGAGTATGCATGAAGATATTGAGCAGATTATTTTGACTGAGGAAGTAATACAGAGGCGGGTAGAGAGCCTGGGGAAACAGCGCCAGGGGCGGACGCTGAACCACCTGATGCGCCTGCTTTCGACGAGAAACCCTGCCGGCTTGAAGGTCTGTGCCTTGATTGACAAGAGAGAAGGTCGGGACGAGGCATTCCGCCCCGATTATGTGGGATTCAATTTGCCGGGTGTTTTTGTTGTAGGCTACGGATTAGACTATCGGCAACTTTATCGGAATCTTCCTTATGTGGGGACTCTGAAACCCGAGATCTTTTCCAGACCTTAAAGTTGTGTTATAATGAAACTGGCGGTCAGTAATGAAAGCTGACAGCCGATCAGGTTGTTGGGAGGATTTAATGTGAAATCGCGCTATGTCAAAAGCGTTATTGTCTACCTGATGGCGATTTTGCTCTTGATTTTCGGATATGAAGCGCTGAAAAAGAGCTCAGGCCGCAGTGATCTCATAAGCTACAGTCAGTTTCTCGATGCCGTTGCGGGAAACCAGGTCAAATCCGTGACGATAGGGGATGGTGAGATCAAGGGAGAGTATTCGACCGCATCGGGCGGCAAGTTTCGCACTTTTGCCCCCAAGGATGACAAGCTTGTCGAGACCTTGAGGGCGAACAAGGTGGAGATCCGCGCAGAACCGGCCAACAATACTCCGTGGTGGCTCGTGATGGTCAATTTTCTTCCATACCTTCTGATATTTCTTTTCATTTTCTTCCTGATGCGCCAGGCCCAGGCAGGGGGGAGTCAGGCTTTTTCCTTCGGCCGGAGCAAGGCCAAGTTGTATGGCGAGAACAAGCCCAAGGTTACCTTTGAAGATGTGGCTGGCGTGGAGGAGGCAAAAGAGGAGCTTCAGGAGATCGTCGAGTTCCTGAAATACCCGAAGCGCTTCCAGAAATTGGGGGCCCGCATACCCAAAGGGGTGCTCCTTCTGGGCCCGCCGGGGGCGGGGAAGACATTGCTTGGAAGGGCCATCGCAGGGGAGGCGGGCGTACCTTTCTTTTACATCAGCGGTTCCGATTTCGTTGAGATGTTTGTGGGTGTCGGCGCCTCCCGGGTGCGGGACCTCTTTGAGCAGGCGAAGCGAAGTTCTCCCTGCATCATTTTCGTTGATGAGATAGACGCCGTTGGAAGGATGAGAGGCGCGGGGCTGGGGGGAGGCCACGACGAGCGGGAGCAGACATTGAACCAGTTGCTGGTGGAGATGGATGGGTTCGAAATTAACAGCGGGGTAATTCTGATTGCGGCCACCAACCGTCCCGATGTCCTTGACCCTGCACTCCTGCGGCCCGGACGTTTCGACCGCCAGGTGGTGGTTGACAGAGCCGATGTGGCGGGACGAAAGGCGATTCTCCAGATTCACTCCAGAGGAAAAGCGCTCGGCCCGGATGTAGAACTCGAAGTCCTGGCCAGGCGGACCCCGGGTTTTTCCGGCGCCGATCTGGAGAACTTACTGAACGAGGCCGCACTTCTTGCAGCCCGCCTCGGCAAAGAGCAAATCGAGATGTCCGAGTGCGAGGAAGCCATAGACAGGGTCGTTGTGGGTCCGGAAAGGAAGAGCCGCATCATTACGGACAAGGAGAAGCGCATCACGGCTTACCACGAAGCCGGTCACGCTCTTGTGGCGAAACTGGTTCCGAATCCCCAGGAAGATCGCCACTTGCTTTCAAGAGGGGAGCTCTTGAGTCGGATCACGGGTCTCCTTGGAGGTCGAATAGCGGAAGAGGTCGCCTTTCAGGAGATCACGACCGGTGCGGAGAACGATCTCAAGCATGCTACCGAAATCGCCCACAAGATGGTTTGTGAATACGGCATGAGCGACAAGCTCGGACCCGTCACTTTCGGGAAAAAGCGCGAACAGATTTTTCTTGGCAGGGACATTGTGGAAGACCGGAACTACAGCGAAGATATCGCCAACCGTATAGATGCGGAAGTGCGAGCCATCCTGGACGGGTGCTATGCTCAGGCCAGGGAGCTTCTTCTGGCGAATCGCCAGAAATTGGACAGGGTTGTGGAGGTTCTCCTGGAGCGTGAGGTCCTGGACGGGCAAGAGCTGGACAAGATTCTTCAGGAGTTTGATGAGGAGAGAGTTCAGGAAGCCTCCCCCTCGGCACAGGACCCAAAAAGCTCCTCGTCGAATGAGAAGACCGACAAGCAGTGGGAAAGGTTCGGAACAGAATCCCTTTTTGGAAATCCCTTTGGCGAGGGTCAGCCGCAGCCGGAGGGGTCAAGCTAGGAGTTGACTTGGCGAGATCGAGCAAATATTCCCTTGTCCCGGCCTTTCGTTGCGTCAGGTGCGTTTTTTTCCTTACGGGGTGGCTGGGAGTTCTGACTTTCGCTCCCTTGAAGGCTTTTCAGATTTTTCATGTTCCCTGGACTCCTTTTTCCCAATATGAGGTTGATTCCGTCATTCTGACGTCTCTTGTGCTGCTCCTCTTTTCCGAAAGTTTTAACCACCGTACAGGCACAGCCGCGCGGCTCACGGGTCTCGTCTCCGGCGCAATTGTCCTGATCGAGCTTCTGGTGCTGGCCTGTGGGTAAGAATCGAGAGGCGGCGCCCATTCCCCTGCTTGATATTGTGGAAAACCTGGAACGCTCTTTTCCTCCCGACCTTGCCGAGTCGTGGGACAATGTAGGGCTTCAGACAGGTCGCAGGGAGAGGAAGATTCGGAATGTCCTCATCTCCCTTGACGTGGTCTCAGAAGTCCTCGAAGAAGCCCGGACTTTATCGGCAGACTTGCTCCTGACCCACCACCCACTGATATTTCACCCAATTTCTTCCGTGGACGAAGACAAGCCTCAAGGCCGTCTCCTTGCCGACTTGATTCGGAAGAAGATTGCCTTGTATTCTCTCCACACGAATCTGGATTCGGCCCCAGGTGGTTTGAACGACTTCCTGGCCTCTCTCCTGGACCTTCGCGACATCAGGCCTTTATGCGAGAGTCCCCGCAATCCCCTGGCGGGCCTTGGAAGGATCGGGAAGCTGGGTTCCGGAATGACCGTGAAGGAGCTCATGGGGAAGCTCGGGGGAAAGCTGGGGCTCCGGGAGATGAGCTGTCCCGCTTTTCCCGATACGAATGTGCGCGTACTGGCTCTTTGCACGGGAAGCGGAGGCAGACTCGTGGAGTTCGCGGTCGCCCAAGGGGCGGATGCTTTTCTCACGGGAGAGATCGGGTATCACGAGGCTCTTCTTGCGAGAGAGTCAGGACTCGCTGTTCTGGCTTGCGGTCATTTCCAGACGGAAAGGATTTCGATTGATTTGCTTGCCGCACACTTGGAGGCAGCTTTTCCCGGACTTCTTGTTTTCCGATCCCAGGTTGAATCGGATCCTTTTGTTCGGGTGTGAAGAAGGATGGACGCGCCTGCTCGTTTTGCCCACCCGAGTGAGGAGGA
The DNA here is from genome assembly GCA_016183865.1 of Armatimonadota bacterium. Taxonomy (GTDB): domain Bacteria; phylum Vulcanimicrobiota; class JACPDT01; order JACPDT01; family JACPDT01; genus JACPDT01. Next base: position 5,740 of record JACPDT010000032.1, read on the forward strand.
GTTTGCCCGAATTTTGGATTTTTATCAGATTCGATGGGAGTATGAGCCCACGACTTTTCCACTGGTATGGGATGAGAATGGGTCCGTTCTGGAGAGCTTTACGCCGGACTTCTATCTTCCCGATCTGGATCTGTACATCGAGTTGACCACATTGAAGCAAAGCCTTGTGACAAAGAAGAACAGGAAGATCAGGCTCTTACGACAGCATTACCCGCACATAAATATCAAGATCTTCTATGGTCGTGATTACAGGAGCCTGCTGCTCAAGTTCGGCTTGCAGGGATAAGGAGACAGGTACATGATGAGAGATGTCGCCGAGATTCTGTTGACAAGAGAGGAGATTCGTGCCAGGGTCCAGGACATAGGGTACCAGATCTCCCGGGATTTTCAGGAAAAAGACCTTCTCCTTGTGGGGATCTTGAAGGGTTCCATGATATTTCTGGCTGATCTTCTGCGGGTGATCCAAATTCCTGTCCTCATTGATTTCATGTCAATTTCAAGCTATGGCGCCGCCACCGCATCCTCGGGTGTGGTCAGGATTCTGAAGGACCTCGAGGAGCCCATCGAGGGAAGAAATGTAGTAGTCGTCGAAGACATTGTGGACACCGGTTTGACCTTGAGCTACCTGATGAGGAATCTCCAGAGTCGTCAACCGAAGAGCTTGAGGATTTGCGCCCTTCTGGACAAGCCTGCCAGGAGAATCGTGGATGTTGATATTGCATACAAGGGCTTCTCCATAGAGGACCGGTTTGTTGTAGGATATGGGCTGGACTTTGCCGAGCATTATCGCCACTTGCCTTACATCTGTGTTCTGAAGGATGAAGTCATCAAAGGAGGAAACCACTCTTGATTTCCACCATGAAACTGTATCGCTTGCAGCAGGCGGACCTCTCTGTCGCGGACCTGACCCGGCAATTGGAGGAGCTTTCTCCGCCCGCTTCCGAGAAGCAGGCCTTCGATGAGGCACTGAAGGCTCTGGGGCTTACTGAGCAGGATCTCGGGAAGGCAAGAAAGGAAATGAAAGTGTCCGAGCTTGAGCTCCAGACTTTGGAGACAAAGCTCAAAACCGTTGAGAAGAAACTCTACGGCGGGTCTGTAGTCAATCCCAAGGAGCTTGGATCTCTTCAGAAGGATTTGGAACAATTCCAGAAAAGCAAGGGTAAATTGGAAGAGAAGATGCTGGACCTGATGCTTCGAATCGAGGGTCTTGAGGGGGAAGAGGCAGAGGCTCGCAAGTTGAGGGATGCGACAGAGAAGGAGTATGGCGAGAAATTGACCCGGCACGAAGGAGAGAAAAGCGCCATGGAAGCCCGGATTCAGGAGGCGCGACTTCGCAGGGAAGGTCTGGCGACGGAAGTGGATGCCGAGTCCCTCGGGCTCTACGATGAATTGTATGCCAAGAAGAACGGCCTTGTTGTTGTGAAAATTAGAAAAGACGCTTGCGGCGGGTGTTTCATGTCTCTGGCGGAAAATGTAATCAAGCAGGCCAAAGAACGGCAATTGACTTACTGCAGCCAGTGCGGAAGGATTCTGGTGGCAGTTACCGAATGACGTGGAGGCATTGTAATAGGACACGAATGACGCGAACAGACGCGACAAAGCGCGTCCCTCCAGGGAAAGACGAATGGAGGGATCTGGGGGCCGGAGGGCCCCGCGTCGTCGTGGCCGCAAATGGGATATGGGGGAGGGTCCGTCTTGCAGCACAATGAGCCCTATCGCCCCTGCCGCTTCCGTCATTCGAACATGGGGGTTTTCCAATGTGAGAGGCACTTGTATCAGCATTCCAATCCGGAGGCATATGACGAGTTGTATAATTTCTGCCTCCGGATCATTCCTGGACAGTACTGCCCTCACATAGACTTCGGCTTCGACATGTCAGGGGAAGCCCCTCAGATCTATATCAACTGCACTCATTCGTTTCTTTCTCGTCCTCTGCAGAGCTTTGAGGACTGTAATGAGTGTGATTTCTCCGGCAGAGAGGGAACATCACTGGGGGACTGAGAGCCTTATGCTTATGGTATATTCCTCCTCATCCATAGCGGATGAGCTGGAAGATGAGTTGAGCACTGCTCTTGAGAAAGACTGTGCCCGCATTGCCTATGCGACGACTGATGGGACGGAATCCTTTGTGATTGTGGAGGCCCGCGATTTTCGCAACACCCGTGCCTGGGAGCGCTCCACAGGGCAAAAGATTCTTTGCCATCTGCCTGTGAGGAACAAGAAGCGAAGAGTGATGCGTCTCAAAGGCCATAAACAGCAATAACGCCGTCTATTCAGCCACAGATTCACACAGATGAACGCAGATACAGGTTTAGTATAAGAAATCGTAACTACTCAGGTAGTCAGGAGTCAGAATGCAGGAGTAAGAATGAGGACGTCAGCGACGAGATTTGAGGACCTGGTGGTGTGGCAAAAAAGCCCACCAGTTTGTGCTTGCGGCAAGTAGACTGAAAACCCGAAAGGTGTGAGATCATATTGCCTGCCAAAGTGATCGTAGGCGCCCAATGGGGGGATGAGGGGAAAGGGAAAATAACTCACTACATGGCGGAGAAGGCCGATATTGTGGCGAGGTATAATGGGGGCAACAATGCCGGCCACACGGTCAATGTGGCCGGTCAGGAGTTTCGCCTTCACCACATTCCTTCAGGAATCCTTTATCCTGAGACTCTATGTGTTCTTGGGAACGGGATGGTGATAGATCTTCCCGTTCTGTGGAAAGAGATCAAGGGGCTCCGCGAAAGAGGCCATAAAGTAGAGAACCTCCGCATCAGCGAGAACGCCCACCTGGTCATGCCTTACCATCGCCTCATTGATCAGTGGCAGGAAGGCGCCAGAGGGGACGGTCGCCTGGGAACAACGGGCAGGGGAATCGGTCCTGCCTATGTGGACAAGGCGGCCAGATGCGGGATTCGAGCCATGGATCTCCTGGCCCCGGAGGTTTTTCAAGATTGTTTTAAGCGCAATATTGCGGATAAAATCGGAACATATCCATTTTTATCGGAAATAGACAAGGATGAGGTCGTCCGGGAGCATGTTCAGCTTGCCAGGGAGCTGGCGCCATGGCTTTGCGACACCTCGGTCCTTTTGTGCCGTGCTCTGGAAGAGGGTAAGGAGGTCATTTTCGAGGGTGCTCAGGGGACCCTCCTTGATCTGGATTTTGGAACATATCCTTATGTGACCTCTTCAACTGCCCTCTCAGGCGGGGCGGGAGCAGGGGCGGGAGTTCCTCCTCGCCATCTGCAGGATGTAATGGGGGTTGTGAAGGCATACACGACTCGTGTGGGCGTTGGGCCCTTCCCTACCGAGCTGACTGATGAGGTGGGGACCTGTCTCAGAGAGACGGGAAAAGAGTACGGGACAACCACAGGGCGTCCTCGAAGGTGCGGCTGGCTGGATGCCGTCGCTTTGCGGTATGCGAAGCGGCTCAATGGGCTGACGACAATTGCCATAACGAAGCTGGACGTTCTGACAGGGCAGGATCCGGTTCGCATATGTGTTGCGTACAATTACAGGGGTGAGCCACTGGAGTCCTTTCCAACGAATCCTCGAGTCCTGGCTGAGGTTACCCCCGTATATAGAGATTTCTCGGGATGGACTCAAAGCCTTAGAGATCTCAAGTCCTTCGACGATTTCCCGGAGCCTTGTAAAGCTTATCTCTGGTTCCTGGAGGATCTTCTCGGCATTCCGGCGACATTGATCAGCGTCGGTCCGGAAAAAGACGAGACCTATGACATGCATGCGAGAGGGTGCAGGATTTGTCCGTAGTTTCCAGCAAGGGTGCCCAGGAGTTGATTGTGCGGGCGGAGCATCTGTCCCGGGAGATGGGTCATTTCTATCTGGGGACCGAACACCTGGCGCTCGCTTACCTGGATCAGGAGCCTCGCCTGGCTTCCGAGCTTCTTCAGACATCGGGAATCACTCCCGAGGCCTTTCAAGAGAAAATTCGCGACACTCTCCTCGAGTTTTCGGACGAGCCGACCTGGAAGGGAATACAGCTCACCCCCAGGGCACGCAAGGTGATGGCACTGGCGGAAAGTCAGGCGACGGGAGGAGGCGCCCGAACTCTCCTGCCGGTGCATTACTTCTGGGCCGTACTCCATGAAGGGAACGGCATCCCTTCGAGAGTTCTTGCCGGCGAGGGTATTGACCCCATGATTCTGGCAAAACAGATTCTGGGAGGCAGCCGTCCTGCGCTTCCTACGCCTCTGCCCTTGCTTCGGGTCCCCGAACCCCCGCCTCCTTCCCTGCTCAGGGAGGAGCCTCCCTCTGTCGGCCGTCCCCCCACCCAATCTCCCCACTCAGGGGGGAGGCGCCCGGCCAGGACTCCTCTTCTGGACAAAATGGGGAGAGACCTTTCGGCATTGGCCCACCAGGGCAAGCTGGACCCCGTAATCGGCCGAAAAGAGGAGTTGAGACGGGTCATACAGATTCTGGCCCGAAAAAGCAAGAACAATCCGGTATTGATCGGGGAGGCGGGGGTGGGGAAAACGTCCGTCGTAACGGCACTGGCTCAGCGCATCGCCGGGGGAGACGTTCCCCAGGTGGTTCAGGGAAAGCGCGTTGTGGAGTTTTCCGTTGCCTCCCTTGTTGCCGGCACCAAGCACCGGGGAGAGTTTGAAGAGAAGCTGGAAAAGGTCCTGACGGAGCTCAAGGGGGCGCCGGATGTAATCCTTTTCATTGATGAGATCCATACCATCATCGGAGCAGGAGACAAAGCAGGGGGCACCGATCTTTCCAATATCTTGAAGCCCGCTCTGGCCAGAGGGGACATATCCGTCATCGGAGCAACGACAACGGATGAATACCGGAAATACATAGAAGCAGACCCTGCTCTTGAGCGACGGTTTCAGCCGGTTCTCGTGAACGAGCCTTCCGAGGCCGACACCCTCGATATTTTGAAAGGACTGCGGGAGAAATATGAGAAGCATCACGGCGTACGATTTGCGGATGAATCTCTTCTGGCCTCCGTCAAGCTCTCTGTCCGCTATCTGCCGGAGCGCCACCTCCCCGACAAGGCCATTGACCTGATGGATGAGGCAGCCTCCAGAATCAAGATGCGGTCTATCAGCCCTGCCGCTTCGGGCCCCGCCTGTGAAATCACGGTGGAAGAAGAGGCAGTGGCCGAGGTTGTCGCCGCCTGGACAGGGATCCCTGTAGCCAGGCTCTCCCAGGATGAGTCCAAACGGCTTCTGGAAATGGAATCCCTTTTGAGGAAACGGGTCGTGGGGCAGGAGGAAGCCACAACATCCGTCGCGCAGACCATACGCATGGTCCGGGCCGGCCTCTCTTCCCCAGATCGCCCTGGAGGAGTATTTCTGTTTCTGGGACCTACCGGCGTCGGGAAAACCGAGCTGGCCAAGGCTTTGGCGGAATTCCTCTTCGGCGCGGAGAAGGTGATGGTGCGCCTTGACATGTCCGAATTCATGGAGAAAAATGCCGTGGCCCGGCTGATCGGCGCACCCCCTGGCTACGTGGGATACGAGGAGGAGGGGCAGTTGACGAAAGCTGTTCGGATGAGACCCTATTCCGTGGTCCTCCTGGACGAGGTGGAGAAAGCCCATCCGGAGGTCTTCGACATCTTCCTCCAGGTCTTCGATGACGGGCGCCTGACGGATGGCAAGGGACGGACGGTGAATTTCACCAATACCATCATCATTCTGACGAGCAACCTGGGCTCCCCTGATATCATGGAGAGCCTTTCAAAAGGGAAGGGAATGGATTCCGATCTGCGGGCCCGGATTCAGGAAATTCTAAAGGGGCATTTCCGGCCCGAATTTCTGAATCGGATTGACGAAGTGGTCATCTTCAATCCATTGGAGCGGAAAGATCTGGAGACGATTGTGGAGCTGTTGCTTTCCGAAATCAGAAAACGTCTGACCGCCCGGGGGATTGCTTTGGAAGTGGAGGCGCCCCTTGTCGAGCTTCTTCTGGAAAAAGGTTATGACCCTTCTTTCGGCGCCCGTCCTCTTAGAAGGGCTGTGGAGAACCTGATTGCGAAACCTCTGGCGGAAGATATTCTTCGAACCGGCGCCTCCGCCGGTGATACCATCTCAGCCTCTGCCGAAGGCGGCCTGGCCGTATTTAGAAGGCTCTGACGTCCTTCAAAAAACTACCCAGAGCTTTGTCAATTTTCGCGATGTGGTTTCGGAGCCAGTCGCACACCCGGCTTTGCACCTGAATGACGAGGTAGGATGTGGCCCCTTCTGTCGCATATTGTTTCTTCAAATTGCGGAGATCCATGATGAAATTTCCGTGCTGTTCCCTGTGGGGGTGATATTCCGGATACCCGTGGAGAGTCATGAACTTCTCTTCTGTGCCGAAGTGCACAACCACGTAGTCTTCAAGGAATTTCAAGACCCCATCGAGTTCTTCCTTTCCTCTTCGCTGGCTTGTGGCCTCCAGGAGATTGTTGATCCGCTGGAAAAGCTCCTTGTGCTGATTGTCAATCTCGGCCACGCCGACCGCCAGGTCCTCGGTCCAGACCATTGCCATTCACGTACCCCTCCTACTAAATACTACGACGTACGCAGCCCTGACATTCTCTTCTCAACTTCAGTTTTCCTGCGTCACCAGTGCTGATATGTGGTAACTACAGGTAGACAGATGCAGGAGTCAGGAGTCAGGAGTCAGGAGTCAGGAGTCAGGAGTCAGAAGTCAGAAGTC
>JACPDT010000033.1 GCA_016183865.1 Armatimonadota bacterium
CCTCGCACCCCGGGCCGACTCCACCTCCAGGGCGCACTCGGCAATCTGACCTGATAGGGGTGTAAGCCATTCCACGAATCGCGGTACAGGGGATGCCGGAGGGTCAGTGGTGCGGGCGCCTGCCCGCTTCTTCAGAGCACTGTAGTCGAGGCGCAAGGCGCGTGCCGTCTTGCATAGACCTTGCTCGGCGGCCAACTCCACCGCTCTATCCCATAGCTTGGGCGGAATCGGCGTGGGCGACCGGTGGGTCTTCCGCCACGAGTCCAATCGTCGGCGCAGATCATCGGTAGCCTTTGTAAGTCTTCGGTTTTCTATCATTGTTCCCATGGACCTCCTCGCCCTGGGAACAATGATACCATAACTGCGGGACTCAATCCAAGCACGCTTACCGAAAACTCACGAAACTCTACAAACGAGAGTTTTTCTTCAATGGCTTGGCGATTGCGGACTTCCAGGGTGGACATGATGCCGGACAGCTTAAGTTGCTTCAAGCAGGGTTCCAATTGATGCATCAATTTCATTTTCATTCACGCTCCTGTTTAGTGTTGAGATTGCAGTAATGCGCCGATGGCTCGGCCATAACGAGGCTCGGTGATCGGGGTCGGACCGGCCAATGCCAACGGCAGCGCCTGATCCAGCCCCTCTTCCAAGATACGCTGAATCACTTTCTTGCCGATAGAATCATGTCGAAGCGCACGCTGGCACGCGCTTTCAAGTCGAGCAGGACTGTACTTGTCTGAAAAGCGCAACACGCCTTGCGCTGCCCGCAGACGGTCCAGCACCTTGTCCCCCAAAAGCCGTTCGATGAATACCCTACAAAAGGGACCTATCTCAGATGCACGCTTGAGGCACCACTGCGGGGTTCTCATGAGCCAGGCCGCCTTGTCGGGAGGCAGGTGCTCTTCGAGGGTTTGTTTGAAGCCAAGCCGCGTAGCTTTGGGGTGAATGGTCGCGAGCTGATGGTCTTGATAGATCTGCACCGTCGTATCCGTGGCGCGCAGCCAAAGCGCCTGCCCGACGAAGCGAAACGGAACCGAGTAATATACTTTTTGGAACACTACGTGACAGTCAGGGTGAACGGTCACTTTCTTCCAGATTCCCATTTGGAAGGGCTCGCTGGGCAGTGGCTTTAAGGCGCTTTTCTCGATCGCCGTAAAAACTTCAAAGGGTTCCTGGTGAGTGCGGCCGTGAATGCGAACGCCGGCTTCCTCCACACACCAGACCAATGCTTGCCGATCGACTTCATCAATGTCTCGGAAATCGCNNNNACGAACGTCCCCTTGACGTACTTGACACCTGCCTCAACCCGCCCTTTATGTTCTGGCGTGGCCACTTTGCAGGGGGAAATCATGAAGCCATACGCTTCCGCGAACTCGTAATAGCTTCGCTGCACGCCAGGGTCATAATAACAGGCTTTGACAATGGCTGCCTTCGGATTGTCAATAATGATTTTACCGGGAACCCCTCCGAAGAATTCAAAAGCGCGACGGTGACAGGAAAGCCAGGTTGATATGCTTTGGTCAAATACGAAACAAACGAACGCATGGCGTGAAAAGCAAAGCGTCATCACAAAGACCCAGCTTTTGCGCACGATCTCCAAGACAGGGTCCAACAGAGGGGGGCCTTGACCGAAATCTATCTGAGCTGCTTCGCCGGGTTCAAACGATAAGGGGACAAACGCCTCGGGAAGTTCTTCCGGCTTGATCCGTTGTACAAATCGCAGAACCGCTGAGTAGCTCCCGGCGTATTGGAAATTGCGCTTGAGAGCAGCATGGATTGCGGTGACGCGGATTTTCTGCTTCACCCAATCTGCAATCTGCTCCCGATATACGGACAAGGGTGACACCATCTGGGATGGCAGAGCCGCCGATTGATCGAAAACGGCTGCCAATACGTCATTGGTTGCAAGGGTGCTCTCCGGGTCTAACCAACCTTGCGATTGAGCCAGCTCCCTGATTCTCTTCAGCTTTTTGCGACACACCCCGGTAGCCCGGTAAATGGCGCGGTAGGTTTCCCCTTGCCGCATTCGAAACACAAGATCCCGTAAAACAAACATTTCAAGCCTCCTTCGTCCCATGAACCCACCTCCAAAAGATAAAAGACTTCCCTTTGAAGATTGGCCAGGGTTGTTTCGGAAGGCTTAAAGGGTCAAGAGGGGTGGCGCCAATGGCCGCATATCATGTGGCGACATTGGGTGAACATGGGTGGCGACGTTGGCTGCATATCGATTGGCTCCAATGGCCGAACATGGATTGGCTCCAATCGGGTGACTAATCACACCGATCCCCTTCATTGGGAGTGGGCCCCTCATACTCATCCACTAGAAGGTACTTGTCCGCCGTCTTGACAAGGAATGCTCCGTCAGGGAAAACCGCGGCAACCGAGCCGCAAAGTTCTTCTCCAAGCAGATAACTGTCAAATAACTGGGCGCGCTAGATTCTTAGTGTTGCTTGCCCGTTATGTGTAAAGGCCCCCGGATAAGGCTTCGCCGTGGCCCTCACCAGTCGGGTTATGTTCTCGACACTGAGCTCCCAGGAAATTCTTCCGTCATGCTCGGTCCTCTTTGGATAGTAGGTGGCCCTGCTTTCGTCCTGGACCTGTCCGTAGGCTTCTCTCCGCGTCATAGCACAGGGAGGTGCTCCGCAAATAAATAAGATGCCGCCAGGGCATTCTTGTAGTAAAGTGTTCTTATGTTGTCTGATTGCAGAATATCGAACTTCCGTGTACCTACGATTCGTCCACCATCCGCTTCCGGGGCCAGGTTAAGCAGCGAAAGATGGAACTCGCCGGAACCTTCGATGATGGCCCAGTTCATCGGAGAGCGCCCGCACCCCTCCGGGAGACCCTTTACAGATCCATGAATCGTGAGCCCGCAGATATTCAATGTGTCAATGATCTCCTTCGGTATTATGCGCTGCCATCCGAGAACGACTAGAATATCGAATGACCGTGCTCTAAAGAAGCTGATGTCCTGATCACTGTTCAAGGCATATGCGTCAGGCATGTAGCGCTCGCAAGAAACATCGAGGTCGAAGAGGTCCCTATGACCGATCACTCTGTGCTTACCTGCTTTGGAGTCATCAATCGAGACAATGGAGGAAGGTCTGATGCCCGTTTGAACCAATCTGCGGGCACAGAAAAAACCTGCCTCCACACATCCGACAAAAACGATCTTTGAGCTTTCTTCATTCATTTCTCAAGTACGAACTTGTCCATGATCAGGACATCCAACCCGCAGGAATAGAAGGTGCGTAGGGCGTCCGTTGGGGAGCAGACGATCGGTTCACCTTGAACATTGAAAGAAGTGTTCAGGACGATCGGAATTCCTGTGAGCTTTTCAAACTCCCCTATGAGCTCGTAGAAAAGAGGACTCTGGCCCCTTGTCACCATCTGCAAACGCCCTGTGCCGTCATTATGCACGACCGCGGGAACCAGCTTCTTCTTCTCATCCTTGAAGGGATAGACCTGCTCCATGTACGGAACAAATGCCTTGTCCGGAATCATGAAGTATTCGCTCGTTCTTTCCGACAAAATGGAAGGGGCAAAAGGGCGGAAAGGTTCCCTGTACTTTACGGCGGAATTGATCTTTTCTTTCATCTCGGGGTCCCGGGGATCGGCTATTATGGAGCGGTTCCCCAGTGCCCGTTCTCCGAACTCCATTCTCCCCTGAAACCATCCCAAAAGCTTGCCGGACGCCACCTGTCGGGCGGCGTATTGCGCGATGCTCTCGATCTTCTTGAAAGGAAGCTTGTATTTTGCAAGACAACTCTCGATCTCGGAATCGGAGTACTCGGGTCCCAGGTAAGGACTGGGAGTCACAGCTGCAGGCGCCCTCTCGTTCCCCAGGACATAGTGCCAGACGTAAAGAGCGGACCCCATCGCACCGCCGTTGTCCGCGGCGGCATAGGGTATGAAGATCCGTTCCACTGGGGAATCGGGGATGATCTTCCCGTTTGCGAGGGAATTCATGAAGCAGCCGCCCGATGCCGCCAATTGGGGCGCCCCGATTTTTCTCGAAAAGAAAGCGAGCAATTGAAGGAGCCTCTTCTCAAAGACGGCTTGTGCAGATGCAGCAAGATCATAGTATGGCTCGCTCAAATCTTCTGTGCCCTTTCTCGGCTCAAGACCGAGAAGCCTGA
>JACPDT010000243.1 GCA_016183865.1 Armatimonadota bacterium
CAGTAAGGCCTCTCATCTTTTGCAGGATGGTTTGTGATATTCTTCTGGTGTTTGCCGTCCAAATCCATCGTGTAAATCTCACTGTTTCCATCGCGAGTGGAGACAAAAACGATTTTCCACTTGTTTGGGTTTGAAGGTTCTGCAGGAAGCTCTCCGACAAAGAAGAGAATCGAAAAGAAAGATATCACGCCCAGAACGAAAAGACATAATGTTTTCACCTGACTGGCGGGACGGTCTGGATGAAAAAGCTGTGACAACACAGATTTGCATTTTCGACAGAAGACTGACTGCACGGAATTCTCTTGACCGCAGATCAGGCATTTCATCTCTCCGGGTTATTCCCCAAAACCCCTAAATATCCCCCTGCCCCCGGTATAGGTTATTGGCATTCGTATGTTTTGCGCCGTGGCGTTTGCCGACTCCTATTTCCATCGCTCTCTGCCAAGCCTCTCCGGGCGCAAGTCCAAATTCTTGATGTTTAACTCCAGTGTCCTGTTCGGTACTTTTTCAGGAAATCCCCGGGACTTAAAATAGGGATCCCTTGGAAGTTCTTCAGGGCCTGGAGGTGGCGCTTATCTCCGAAAACAATGCAAAGTGCTTGACCTTCTGCGGCACATTCCAAGACTCGATTATCGGCTTCGTGCTTTGCGACAGAGAGCTTCTTTTTTGGATTCACCAGTTCCGCTCGCCTCTTGAGAAGGGCTAAGGTTTGGCTAATCTTGTCAGGAGGCCAGCTTAATTTTTTCTCCAAGACTCCGCTTAATTCGTTCAAGAGCACTTTAGAAGCGACCATGAAAAGATCTCCCTGCAAAACCAGTGTCAGGATTTCATCCGGCTCTCCTCCGAAATGAAGGGCTGAAACCAAGACATTGGTGTCCAGGACAATTCGGAGCACTAAGCGTTTTCCGCTCGGTATTCATCAATGAGGCGTTCCACGTCCTTTTCCGCGATGCCCATGGCCTTGGCTTTTCCCACGCCGTATTTTTGGAGTGCACGCCATTCTCGGAGATCCAGGTATTGCCTGAGCGATTCGCGGATCAGTTCACTGTAAGTTCGTCCTTCTTCCTGAGCCACTTGTTTGGTTTTTTCATAAATGTGGGGCGGAAGGGACAGGGAAACGATTTTGCTGGTTCTCATAGAAGTCTCTCCTGAATTTAGTATTACTTGTTAATACTATTATATCCCATCGGTTCAGTAGAGTCAAGGAGCAGTTATTCTATGGGTCTCCCTCCTTTGAGTTCTTCTGTCCAGGCACTGTGGCAAGAGCTGTGTTGTTAAGAACCATGTGCCATCTTTCCCATAGGATGATACCGGTGGATAGCAGGCGAAGGTTGCGGACAAAACTGAATCGTGAGAATCTTTACAGGATTCTTTCGGAAAAAGGCAATCCGAAACTAAGACCCCCGCCTTCCCCTTCTGTGAAGGGGGGAGAAAGGGTTTTCTCGTCAGGGCAAGGAAGTATTCATTCCTGAACTTTCCGCAGGGGGGTACCCATGGCCCACGAAAAGACGACCGCTTCTTATCCCACAACACCGCTCAAACAGAGAGGATTCGCATCAGCACCGACTCCCCGTTTTCTTCTCCTTTCCCTCCTGCCCCTTTCCGTAGGATCTCTGCTTCTCTATTACGGGATCGCTTTCCGAAAGCTTCTGGAGTTCATGGCGTATTTTCCCATCCTCATGGGGGCTGCCATTCTTCTTGTATGGGCTGGCGCTCTGGTCATCTTTCTGGGGAAAGAAGTCGTTCTGACCCCAAAAAGCATCACCCTGAAACAGGGAGCCAGGAGTGACACGGTTTTTTGGGAGACACTTTCGGAGTTCCGAGAAAAGGAGATGCGCTTCCTCCTCCTTCGGATCAACCGAACCATGTGGATTGGTGACGGCAAAACCTCTTTTGAGATTCACGAGCTCTTTCATCCAAAATACGATCTGATTCGGGAAGTCGTAAACAGGGCCAGACAAGCCCGCCAGAAAGACCAGACCATACGTGTCTAGTGCCCTTCCATAAGCTCCCTTAAAGCGAACAGTTTCGTTACATCCCGATCTGTGAGGAGCTTCTCCCCACCCAGCATCCTCGCCAGAAACGAGACTTTGGCGTAAAATTCCAGTGTCTCGATCCGGTGCAAGGCTTTTCTCATCGTCTCCCCGAGAGATAAGGCCCCGTGGTTGGCGAGAAGGAAATTGTCGTGATTGCGCAGATATTTCCGCAATGCCTCCGGAAGCTCGGTGGTGGAAGGTGTACCGTACTCCACAAGGGGAACCTCTCCCAATGAGACGATTACTTCCGGCAGGAGGGGGCCCTTGAGATCCAGCCCGGAAGCGGCAAAGGCCGTGCAGTAGAGGGGGTGGGCATGAATGCAGGCAAAAACATCTGGACGCTCACGGTAAACCTCCAGATGCATTCGAATCTCCGAGGAGGGACGCAAAGGAGACTCGGAAAGAATCTCTCCCGAAAGGTTCACCCATACCAGGTCTTCCTCGGCAAGGTTGCCTTTGTTGATTCCGCTCGGGGTGGCCAGGACCGTATTCCCTCGGATTCTGGCGCTCAGGTTCCCTGCCGCGCCGGGGACGAATCCGAGCCGATCAAGTCTTTCTCCGGCTGAAATAAGCTCTCGAACGGCTTCGCTCTCTTCCAAAGTTCGTTACTCCTGGTCCGGTCTTGTGCTGTGGCGATAATTGGTGAAGAAATATCGGAGCTGCTCATAAGTGGTCTTAGGGTTCAGATTGACATCAGTGATTCCCCAGGTGACGGAGGGCGGATCATCGCGGACAGGTGAGACGCAGAAGGCCCCCACCCTCTTTTCAATGGCGCTGTTCAGGGCCTGGAGAAAAAAATTCCGCTGATACAGGTCGTCCCGATAATGATTGGCATTGTTCACTTCAACCCACCACAAAGGAAGTCTTGCGGCGTAGGGCGCCGCCAAAATCATCTGCTGATTCAAATCATCGTAAGAAGCGATCGAGAGCCCCAAATAGTCCACAAGGCCACGGTTTTCCGCAAGGCGCTTGACCAGATCCATGGCATCCGGGCGGGCAAGATCCAGCTTCTGGGAAAGGATGAGCTTGATCCCCGGATGCTCCTTGCGAATCGGCTTCACAACGGTCTTGATCATTTGCAGCCATTCGTGATTTGGAAAACGCAAAGAGATCTGGGAGGCCATCTGAGTCATGCAATCGGGAAAGATAACGAGACTGTCCGGAGAGAAGTCGAGGATTACCGCCTGGAGCTGTTTATGGTACATTCGCTCGAAGGTTTCCCAAGTCCCGGTCCCTCCGCCGGGAAAGGCCGGATAGCGCTTCAAACGGTCGTCCCCGCGAGCCGTTATGCAAATCCTCAATCCCAGGCCTCTTGCCCTGTTACACAGTCGCATTAGACTCTGCCGGCTTTCGGGTCCGGAGAGCATCTCCTCATTCACATCCATCCGGACAAAGTCGGCTCCGAGGCGAGCCGCGAGAGATATCTCTTCCGCCCCTGCTTTCTCATCACAAGCTGCAGGGTATTGGGGGGCGGCCCTCACGGCAACGGCATCTATGTGGGCGCCGAAAAGAGTTCTCTCTTCCCCTGCCTCACAAAGGGAAGGGAGGTTCGAGGTCAGGGCAAGGAGAAAAAAAAGGATCGTTCTCAAATAGTCAAGAATGGTATCCATATTGAGAATAACACTTCCACCTGAAAGGACTGATTCCTCTGAAAAGAGTTCGGGATCTCATGACCAGGAAGGTCCTCGCCCTCAAGCCGGGTGATTCAATACTCGAAACCATCACTTCGCTGTTGCAATACGATTTCGACGGGATTCCCGTGGTGGACGCGAATCGAAAAGTGCTGGGGGTCGTGGCGGAAAGGGATCTCCTTTATCGGATCCGCAATCCTCAGTTCGCAACCATGGTGGTCGAGGAAGGAACATACTGCGACCA
>JACPDT010000244.1:0-1894 GCA_016183865.1 Armatimonadota bacterium
CCGAAACAAAGACAGAGCAACCACGAACCAAAGCATAAAGGGCGCTTTCAGCGGCCACTCCCTCTGGTGCCATTTTCCTGTCTTGTCCAATGCCTCCTCGACCACGGCCTTCGTATCATTCCCGTTGAACAGGTCCAGGGAAAAACGTTCCGTGAGACTTGCAAGAATTCTGTGAACTTTGGCGAATTTCAAGATCACACCTCCTCTATTCTGGGCTCACACCCAGTATTCTTACGACCTATGAGGAGGTCTATTCGTTATTCAAGACGAAAACTTTGCTTAATTCAGTGGCATTGGAGCTAGCACTACAGCGCGACATATAATCTGAGGGGTGACGCCGGATGGCTACCGCCCTTTCCAGGCAGGTTTGCGCTTTTCCAGGAAGGCGTGAATGCCCTCTGCTGCATCCTCGGTGGTTGCGAGGCGGTTGAGGTACATTTCTTCGGCGAAGGCGAGGGCTTCGAGAAATTCCCTGTCCCTTTTTTCACAGACAGCCTCCCGGGTCAGGCGCAGCACTACAGCGCTCTTGGAGGATAGTTTGTCTATCAATTGCGAAACAGTTTCATCCAGTTTTTCCCTGGGTACAACCTGATTCACGAGACCGGCCTGCCTGGCTTCTTCTGCGCTCAAGGGGGACCCGGTCAGGATCACTTCCAGGGCCCTGCGGCAACCGACGGCATCGGGGAGAAGGGCGGCGGCTACAGGAGGGAAGCAGCCTACATCAATTTCCGGCTGCCCGAACTTCGCCCCATCGCAGGCGACCACAAAGTCGCAAAAGAGCGCCAGCTCGCACCCTCCGCCCAGGGCGTAGCCGCTTACGGAGGCGATGGTCACCCTCCCAAGGGATATGAGGCGACGAAAGATTTGATGGAAAAGGGGCAGCATCTCCCCCACTTTGTCGGGAGTATGGGCTTTCACATCCACCCCTGTGCAGAATGCCTTTTCCCCTGATGCGGAAAAAAGGATGATGGGGATCTCAAGCCTGGTCTCGAGATTGTCCAGGGCTTGCAGGATTTCACGGATCATGGCTGTATCGAGGATGTTGTGAGGAGGCTTGTTCAGAGTGATTTTGGCATACCCTGACAACTCCTCGTACAAGATGTTCTGAAAACGGATGGATGCGGCCTGGGTCATGGCAATGTCTCCTCTCTGTTCTGTTTTTCGAGCACCCTGTTGATTGCCGCGGGGTCATCGAGCATGAGCCATTCGATGACAGCCAGGGGCAGGCTCCCGTATCGGAGAAGCTCATCATGAAATTCTCCCAGACTGAAGCGGCTTCCCTTCAGGTCTCTGTATCGCCCCAAGAGGCGCATGATCTGCCATTTGCCGAGTATGTACGTGATCTTCTGGGAAGGCCAGGAGGCGGCGCCTGCAGCCTCTCCCTGGGCTGCCTCCGGGTCCAGGCCGCCCTCTTCCCTGAAATGGCTCATCGCTTCCTCAAAGGTCCAACGCCCTGTATGAAGGTTCACATCCGCCTCTATGCGGGCCGCTCTGTAACGAGACAAGCGAAGAACCTGGCCATGTCCGGCGGATCCTTCCGTGTAAAGGCCGGTGCGGAGCAGCATTTCTTCCGTATAGAGGGCCCAACCCTCCACAAAGATTGTGTCTCCATGATGGCGGCGGATTTCGTTTTCCAATCTGTTGGCAAGGGAGATCTGGAAGAAATGGCCGGGTATTCCTTCGTGCCCCAGAATGGGCCTGGGCTCCTCAATGGCCGCCCGAATATAGAAATTTGGAGAATTGGGGTCATAGGTGGGGATGAAGTAGAACCCGCCAGGGTCTGCGTCATAGAGCCCGGGGGGATTCATAAAGCCCCCGGGGGATGTGGGCTTGAAGGCGGCCGGAAGCTCACGAATCCGGAATGGTCCCAGATCGGAGGGGATCGCGAGGAGCT
>JACPDT010000244.1:1925-27317 GCA_016183865.1 Armatimonadota bacterium
CTTTTTCTCCCGCAAATGAGCAATAATTTCAGCCTCGCGGCTCTCGTAAGCCTCCAGGAATTCCTGCTGTCCCTTCGGAACGGAAGCGCATCGAAGAGGATCGGGATCGGCCATTTTGGGATCAGGAAGCCAGGCCTCCAGGGCTCGATATCTGGCAACTTCAAATTTTCCGAGTGATTCCACTTCTCTCCAGTCCATGGGCAGGAGGTAAACATGGCTGAGGAGATAACCGTATTTCTCATCTCCCATGGGGGAAAAGGGCTCCATGGAATTCAGTCGCCCTTCGAGCCAGGATGCAAATTGCTCAAGGGAATCGAGGGCCTCTTCTCTTGCAGCGGCCAGCTCATGCTTCTCCGAGGCGGGCAGGGCGCGGGCAATAGCCAGAAGGCTCTCGTGGAAAAGCGGGCCCATGGCCCTTGCGGCGGAGCAAGCAAGCTCCGCGTAGAGACGGACAGGTTTTGCCAGGTTCTCCCGAGCCTGCTCCAGGAGCCGGGGCATGAGCCTGAGCCTCGATATGGCGGCCCGGGCGCGAGCCTCGGGGGGTGCGTACTCCTTCTTAAGAAGGGAAAAGATCGCATTGGAGCATTCGCTCACATAGGTTTGTGGGTCTGTAGAGGGAAAGTCCATCATCCTTTCCCAGAAATCGGCAGCCTCCAGTTGGGCCTTGAAGAGAAGGCAATCTATCAGGGACTCCTTGTCACCGCGGTCCGTTTTCATTCCCTTTATGCGGTTCAGGAGCTCGCTCACATGGGCGCGGCGGCTCTCCAGGGCGGGGGGAGAGTAATCGGTCAGCTTGCCGTCCCAGGAATGGAGCCCTTGATCCGAGGAAACCACAGGATATTGGGCATTCTGCCAGTCGTAGTATTCTCTTGCAATTGAATGAAGTGTTTCCCGTATCATCCCTCCATCGTTAGAGGTTGGAGTCTCGATTTCCTCCCCTCCGAAATTGGAGCCCATTTGGAACTTGATTGTCACAGGGTTTTTCCTGATAATAGTTGCACGGGGAAGATCAGCCCCCCCCAATCCCTCCCGCGAGGGGAAGATAAAGGGCAAGTTCCGTGCGAAAGAATTGACAAATTTGATTACCTATTGAGAAATAATTGAGTTTTCTGTGACAGCCCGTGTGTATCATGGGGCAACACGGAAGGAAGATTCAGGATCCGTGGAGTGAGAGACATGGAAAAAGAACAGGTCATTCACAAAATGAATTACTTCGATGAGCTCTCCAAGGAGCGGAGGTCGAGGCGCACGTACACCCCGGAAATCGCTACCTCTCTCTATACGGCCATTCTCGATCCACGGAGACCCAGGAAAGCAAGCCGGATGGATGATGCCCCTTACCGCTAAGTCGCTTCCAAGAGCAGCGCCATACCCATTCCGCCGCTTATGCAAAGGGTGGCCATTCCGCGGGAGGCCTTTCTTCGCCCCATTTCGTGCAAGAGGGTTGTGACGATTCTGGCCCCGGTACAGCCGATGGGATGGCCCAGTGCGATGGCGCCGCCATTCACGTTCACCCGCTCAAGGGGGATCGGAATCTCCCGCAAACAGGCGATGACCTGTGCGGCAAAAGCCTCATTCATTTCAATCAGAGGGATCTCGTCAAGGGACACCCCTGTGCGGTCCTGGAGCTTCCGGATCGCGGGGACCGGACCGATCCCCATGATGCTCGGATCCACGCCGCATATCGTGTAATCAACAATGGCAGCCATGGGCTTCAGATTCATCTCCAGGGCCGCTTTCTCGGAAAGAACCACCATGGCGGACGCACCATCTGTGATTCCTGAAGAATTGCCTGCATGAACGGTTCCATCCTTGGAAAAAACGGGGGGGAGCTTGGCAAGACCCTCCAGAGTGGCGCCGTCCCTGGGATGCTCGTCCTTGTCCACCACAAGAGTCTTTCCTTTTTGGGTTGTTTCGACAGGAACCATCTCATCCTGGAAGCGCCCGGCCTTCCTGGCTTCTTCGTAGCGGTTTTGAGACATGACGGCAAAGCGATCCTGTTCTTCCCGGGTGATCCCATATTTCCTGGCAAGGTTTTCGGCTGTTTCCCCCATGACCAGGTTGCTCAAGGGGCAGAGAAACCCGTCTTTGTACATGCCGTCCACCAGATCGGAGTGACCCATCCGGTACCCCCATCTGGCCTGTGGAAGCATGTAAGGGGTGTTGCTCATGCTTTCGGTTCCGCCCACCAGAATGATCTCGGCATTTCCCATGAGGATCTCCTGACAGGCATTGAAGATGGCGCGGAGACTGGATCCGCAGGCCTGGTTGACCGTATAGGCCGGTTTTTCCACAGGGACGCCTGCCCGGAAAGCGATTTGACGGCCCGGGTTGGGACCGCACCCAGCCTGCCTGGCATGACCGAAAATGACGCCATCCACCTTCTCGGGGGGGATGCCTGTGCGTTTGAGGGCCTCTCTTGCCGCCACGACGGCCAGATCTACCGCAGTGAGACCGGCCAGGATACCCCCAAATTTTCCGATAGGGGTTCTCACGGCGCCTGCCAGGAATACGCGATTTTGCTTCATTATTCAGATCCTTTCGTCAATTCTCTTTTCCGACCAGGATACGCACATCCACCGCCCTGGTCTTCTCCTTTGTGGAGCATTTCAATGGATTAATGTCGAGTGAGCCGATCTCATGAAAATCGGAGACCAGTTGTGAGACTCTAAGAATGCACTCAGCCAGGTATTCCAGGTCCACCGGGGTCTCGCCCCTGGCGCCTTTCAGGATCGGACCGGCTTTCAGCTCCTCCAGCATCTCCCTGGCGTCCAGGTCAGTGACAGGATGGACCCGGAAGCTCACATCCTTGAGGATCTCCACAAAGATCCCCCCCAGCCCAACCATAAGGAGGGGACCGAACCCTGGGTCTGTGGCCATGCCCACAATCGTCTCGGTTCCTTCTTTCACAAATTCCTGGACAAAGAGCCCTTCCTCTGGGAGATTCCATCCTGCCGACCTTCCCTTCTGAGACAGGGAAGCGAAGGCCTCCTTCAGGGCATCGAGATCCGCGATATTGGGGATGACCAGCCCCAGGTCCGACTTGTGCAGAATCTTGCGGGATCTTACTTTAAGCACAACCGGAAACCCCATCTCCCCAACACAATCCTGGAGCTCCTTTTCCGAGAAAACCACTTTCCAGCTTGCCACCGCAATTCCATAGGCTGCCATGACCTCCATGGCCTCTTCCGGCTCAAGAGCCCCTCCCCCGCGCTCGACAGCTTTCATCAGGATCGCCTGCGCTTTTTCCCGATCCACGGAATAAGTGGGAATGGTCCCCTGCGGACGCTTGAGCCAGCGTCCATAGCGAACCATGGCGGAAAGAGCCTTAGCGGAAGCCTCAGGGAAAGGGTACAGAGGGATGGGATAACCCGTCTGCTGGAGTCCTCCAAGAGTCTCCTTGGTTCCCATGAAGCATCCAAGCACTGTTTTTTCGTATTTCTTGCTTGCTTCCGCCACCTCATAGGCAACGGCCCTGGGATCGGTGATGATGGGCGGAACGAAAATCGCGATCAGCGCATCCACGGATGGGTCGTCCAGGAGCACCTCCACAGCTTTTTGATACTCCTGTGGACCCGCGCTTGCGATCATGTCCACGGGATTTTCCACACTGGCCTCCGGAGCCAGGAAGGTGCGAAGGCTTGCTTTTGTCTCTCCCGAAAGCTCCGCCATGGTGAGCCCGAGATTGACGCACGCATCGGTCGTCAGAATCGCCGGCCCCCCGGCATTTGTCAGAATGACGACCCTGTTTCCAGATGGGGGCGGCTGCAAGGAAAGAGCCTTGGCCAGATCAAAGAGCTCATCAATGGATGTCACTCTCATGACCCCGCATTGGGACAGGAGGGCATCTGCAGCCACATCGAGACCTGCAAGAGACCCTGTATGGGAAGAAGCGGCCCTGGCGCCCGGGGTCGTGCGCCCTGCTTTCACGACAATGATCGGCATCTTGCGGGAGATTCTCCTGGCGATGCCGGTAAACTTTCTGGGATTCCCGAAATTCTCCAGATAGAGCAGGATGATCTCTGTCTTTTGGTCCTCCTCCCAATATTCGAGAAGATCATTGCCCGAAATGTTGGCCTTGTTTCCTACGCTCACGAATGTGGAAATTCCCAGTCCCAGCTCTTTGGCGTAATCCAGGATGACCTCGCCCAGTGCCCCGCTTTGGGACATGAACCCCACTTTGCCGGAGAGGGGCTGAACCCTCGCAAAGGTGGCATTCATCCTGACTGCAGGATCGGTGTTGATGGCGCCCATGCAATTCGGGCCCACCATGCGCATCCCGTATCGTTCCACTATTTCTACGACCTTCTGCTCCCTGGCGAGGCCTTCCTTTCCGGTCTCCTTGAAGCCGGCAGTGATGACGATCAGGCCCTTGACCCCTTTTTGGCCGCAATCTTCCACAACATCGAGTACCAGCTCTTTGGGAACCGTGATTACCGCCAGATCCACGGGATCGGGAATCTCCCGGATGCTGGAGTAACATCTCAGACTGTGGACCCATTTCGCCCGGGGATTGACCGGAAAGACAGCGCCCTGAAAACCATAGGCCAGGAGATTATGAACGATCTCCCATCCAATGGTCCCCTGCTGACGGGATGCGCCGACAACGGCAATGGAGGAAGGCTTGAAGACCGCGTCAAGTGCGTGATTCATGGCAGTGCTCCTTCTGTGATGCAGTGGAAAAATCGGCCAGGGTCCTCCTGATTCGTGAAGGGAAACTTCTCCCTGGATCACGGTCATCCTTCCCTTCTCAAAAGAGGAAAGGAGAGCAGAGGAGATTTCGGCGGCAGGAAGGAAAAATGATAACTGTTCAGGGGGGGTCGGGGAGCGTGGAAGACGCGGAGAGTTTACTGGCCGCCTGCGCCGTGGCAGGTCGCATGGGACCGCGTGAGCTTTTGGAAATAGGGAGGCTCCATGGAGTTATCGGAAAAAATTGCGCGATTGGTGATGATTGATTTTGCCGGAACGGAGCTTCCGGGCACTGCGGAGAAGCATGTGACGGCCTTTCCATGGGGCGGGTTTGTCCTTTTTGCCAAGAACGTCTCTTCTCTTGACCAGGTGATCGAGCTTAACAGGGCCCTCTCGCGCCTTTCCACGTCTCCCCCTCTGATCGCTGTGGATCAGGAAGGGGGAACCGTCTCGAGGCTGGGGGATGAGAAGTATCCGCCCCATCCGGGGGCGATGGCTCTGGGAGCGGGCGGGTCGGTGGAGATCACCCGGGGAGTCCACAGAGTGACGGGGGAGCTTCTTAGAGCCCTGGGATTCAACATGAATTTTGCTCCAGTTCTGGATGTGAACTCCAATCCGGAGAATCCCATCATCGGTGTCCGGAGTTTCGGCGAGGATCCGGAAACGGTCTCTAACCACGGAATAGCGGCCCTCCAGGGCCTTGCGGAAGGGGGAGTCATTCCCGTAGGAAAGCATTTTCCCGGCCACGGAGACACACAGGTGGACTCCCATTTCGGACTCCCTACTGTGGCTCACGAGAAATCCAGACTTCTTGCGATGGAGCTTCGGCCTTTTCAGGAAGCTGTCCGGGCAGGGCTCCTCGCCCTGATGACGGCCCATATTCTTTTCCCTGCCCTTGATTCCCATTTCCCCGCCACCCTTTCAGAGCCGATTCTGACAGGACTTCTCAGGGGGAAAATGGGGTTCGGAGGAGTGGTAATCACCGATTCCATGGCCATGAAAGCTATCTCCTCCCATTTCGGGACAAAAGAAGCGACTCTTCTTGCCTTCAAGGCTGGGGCTGACATGATCCTTGCCTGCGGAACAGAGGAAGAACAGATGAGAACCTTTGAGGCGCTCAGGGATGGAGTCTCGTCCGGTGAAGTCCCTGAAGAAAGAATTGACAAGTCCCTTGAGAGAATCGAGAACCTCAAGAAAGCGCTCCCCAAGCCTTTCGGGGAGCTTCCTCCCTCCTCCACTTATGGAGAGCTGATGCGCAGTGCGGCGCTTTCTTCCATCCGGGTGATCAAGAATCAAGGGGACTTGATCCCGCTCAGGCTGAAATCGGAGGACAAGCTTCTTGTGGTGCAGCCTCTCTTTCTCCCCGAATCCCCGATGGGGGGGGCGGTCCTTCCAGTCCCGCTGGGGCAGCACCTCTGGGAGGGCCATCCCTTGACTGAAGAGCATCGCTTTTCCATTACAGAGGAAAAGATACTCATGGATCCCATCATCAAGGGCGCAGAAGAAGCAGCGATCATTGTGGCGGCATTATACGGAAGAGGAACGGTCCCGCCGGCTCAGAAGGAGCTTGCACGGGCACTGATCGGCACAGGAAAGCCCGTGATCCTGATTTCCCTCAACCACCCGGGCCTTCTTGCCGGATTTCCGGAAGCCCGTGCCCTTGTGTGCTCCTACAATCACAGGGAGCCGACGATTGCGGCACTTTCGGAAGTGTTGCGCGGGGAATCGGAAGCCCTCACACGAGGGCAAGGGGAGAGGACTTTGAAAAGTTCTCTTTGAATCTCTTTTCGAACTCTTCCCTGGTAAAGGCATGGGTATTGGTCCCCACGGATTCCACCACATAAACGGCCGCAACACTGGCCAGAAGTCCCATTTCTTCATGAGAGTATCCGTGCAGTATGCCCTTCAGGATTCCGGCCCGATAGGCATCGCCGGCGCCGGTCGGGTCCACGACGCGATCGGCCCTGGCAGGGGGAATCTTGTGGACGCTTCCATTAGTCCTGATCACCGAACCCTTGCTGTCATAAGTCACAATCAGCATGTTCGTCTGTCTGGCGATTTCGGCTTCACTCAGACCCGTCCTGCTTCCGATCATCCCGAGCTCGTAGCTGTTGACAATCGTGACTTCCGAGCCCTTGATACCGAAAAGAAGCTCCTCCGGGGAAAGCCTGGGAATCTGATGGCCCGGGTCGTAGACATAGGGGATGCGAAATTCCTTGCACTCTTTCGCATATTTGTTCATGGCTTCCGGGTCATTGGCGGAGATCACGGCGATGTGGATTTCCTGTGGATTCACGTCCTGAAAGGAGAGGGTATGGGCGTACCTCATGGCGCCGGGATAGAATCCGGTAATCTGATTATTGTCCCTGTCGGTTGTGACAAAGCAGGAAGCGGTAAACTCACCTGGGATCACGCGAATGAGGTCGGTAACGACTCCATTAGACTCCAACCATGTCCTGTATTCGCCGAAATCCTCACCAACCGTTCCCATGATCCATGGGCTTTCCCCGAGAAGGGCCAATGAATATGCTATGTTGCTGGCGCAACCCCCTCTGAGCTTCTTAAGGGAGCTGACGAGAAAGCTTACATTGATTTTAGGGAGCCGGTCTGCCAGGATGTGCTCGTTGAAATAACCCGGGAAATCCATGATATGATCATAGGCGAGTGAACCGGTTATGACAATACGCATTCAGCCATTCCTCCGAAAGCACGGACTTGGGAAAAACCTGCAACCAATTCCACAAAGATATGCCTGATCCCTTTTTTGCACATTTTTTCTTCGATGAGAGGATATCGAACTTTTTTTGTGAAATAATGAAAAAGCAAGTGTTTTCCTATGGTTCTCGGAGCAGGAATTGCCAGAAGTCAGAAAATATACTATTCCAGGAGGGGAAGAACATGGCTGAGGCACAGCGTGAGGGATTGGCGTTTTCTCGACGTTTGAAGAAGCTTCGCTTGAAGAGAGGTCTGAACCAGGCTCAACTGGCTGCAAGGGTGGGATATTCTCAAGGGCACATATCGCTCTTGGAAGATGGAAAACGGGTTCCCAATGCCAGAACCTTGAGCGATTTCGCTTCTTTTTTCGAGGTTTCCACGGACTATCTCCTGGGACGAAGCAATCTGGAGAAGACTCAGGACGAGTATACAAAAATGCTTATGGAGAATCGCCTGAATGACCTCACATCGAAAGTTTATTTCCCTCAGGAAGCAAGAAAAAGGCTTTGGGAGCTTCCGGTTGAGGAGCAGCGCGAAATCCTGGAGTTTCTTGATTTCTTTATTGACGTGAAACACAAGAAATTTCAGGAGCGGAAGAAGGAAGAAGAAGCGAGTTAAGTGGCTCGCTAAAGGAGAGACCGATCGTGGCCGAAAAAACTTTGATATTCGGAAAAGATACCTGACCCTATACAACGGCAGCCCGTGAGGATTATGCCAAAAAGAACGTACCCTTCGAATACGTCAACGTGAAGGCGAGCGCGGCCAACATGGAAGCCATGAGGAAGCACTCCACAGCCGGCAAAGTTCCGGTCATTGTGGAAGGGGAGAAGGTAACCCTCGGATTCGGCGGGACCTGAGGGGTATAAACCGGCCCCGGGAGTTGCCCGGGACTATTGAGACGAAACCGCCGAAAGGGTTTCCTCAGGGGAGGCCTCATCTCCACGGTTTTCCACGGCCTTTTGAAGGTTCTCCTCCGTTATGGCGGAAGCTTTTCCCTGTGATTTCAGATATTCCAGGATCTGCTTCTTGTGGGGACGCACCTTCCCCAACGGGCAGCGGGCCCATTCCTTCGGCTCTTCATCACAGTATCCCAGGCGATGCTCCCCGCACTTGGGCTGAACAAGAACAGCCAGCTCCGGAAACCGCTGCATCAGCTCGCCCCGAACCTTCGCCCAAAAACGGCGAATCTGCCACTGAGATCGCCAACACAACCTCTGATCCGCGATGTGAAGGATCTCCTCAAAATTGACCGTGAAGACCAGGTTGGTGGAGGTGGCATTCGGCAAGACGCAACGGGCATCTTCGCCCGGGATTCCCGCCTCCACCGCCTTATTGTACAAGGATCCTGTGTCCCTGAAGGATTGTTCGAGGTCCTCCGCCAGACCGGCCCTGCGCCAGGTGTCCGGGACTATGTAAGGATATGCTCCATCCTTGTACGTTACATATCTTTGGCTTTGCTGATCAAAAGTTATTCCCACGTGGTGGCGCACCAGTTGATGGCTGCAGGAACGATCAATGCCCGAAACAGCGAAAGTGAACCAAATCTGCTGTCTGGGGGATGCGTGGCCTGTTTGCAGCTTCTCCAGGATGAATGAGGTCATCTTCTCCCTGGAAATCTTCCCTTCCTCAATACGGTCCCAGATTTGTTGAGGAGTAAGGGAAGAGTAACATGTGCGAAAAGCCACATACATGGTACGCAGAGGGTCAGGCGTATGATCCAGGAGCCGGACAGAAAGGGTTGTTTCCATTCAAACTACCTCGTCTTGATCCACACCGCCATGGTGAAATTTCCTTTCCCTAATTTCGACTTTGTCCCTCCGAATCCTATTCGCGGGCTCGCCCGATTTTTGGACTACGAGATCGAGCTTCGTTCCTGCACCATTTTCCGAGGAGGCGCATCTTAAAGAAAGGAAAGAGGGGGGGGGCGCAGAAGATTCCCGCGTGTCCAACGACGAAATCCTGGTGAAAAAGGCCCAAAACGGAGATTACGGGGCTTTCGAAGCACTCGTGGAGCGATATGAGGCGCAGATTTACAATCTGAGCCACCGGATGTTGCGGCATCACGAAGATGCGGAGGATGTGCTCCAAAAGACTTTTTTGAGCGTTTTCACCCATCTTCGGGAGTTCAGGGGGGAATCCAGGTTCTCCACCTGGCTCTTTCGAATCGCTACAAACCACGCACTCATGAAGCTGCGCAAAGACCGCGGGTTGAATCTGGAATCACTCGATGGACCCGTCAATATCGGAGAGGGGGACCGTCCGAGGGAAATTGTGGACTGGAGCCACGATGTGACGACAACGGTGGAACGTCGAGAACTGAGAGGAATGCTGGATGAAGCCATCTCCGGCCTCCCGGAAATCTATCGCATCGTCTTCTTGCTGCGCGATGTAGAGGGATTTTCAACGGAGGATGTGGCCCAGATCCTGCAGGCGAGTATCCCTGCCATCAAGTCACGCCTGTTGAGAGCGAGGCTTCAGTTGCGGGAAGCCTTGTCCGGAAGACTCAAGGAGACGATCCCGAGATGAGCAGAATCTCTTTCATCCACGATCATCGCCACGAGAACGTCCGCCCGGTGCTCGAGGCAATCAATGCCTATGTGGACGGCGTCATGGAGCCCCTTTTGTGCAAGGAGCTTGAGGAGCACCTCAAGGGTTGCGACCCCTGTCAAATCGTGATTGACACCCTCAAGATGACCATCACCCTTTTCAAGGAAAATGTCGAGCATACCATCCCTCTGGATGTCCATGCCCGGCTCCATCGAATGTTGAAGGAGGAGTGGAATAAATGAAATATATCCTGCCTCTTCTCCTGGTTCTTGTGTTGCTTTGGGCCCAGCCCGCGGGGGCGGCCCTCAAAGTGGGGCAACAGCCGGCAAATTTCACTCTCCCAACCCTTACCGGGAGCACAGTGAGTCTTTCTCAGTTCCATGGGAGAAACTGCGTGCTTCTCGTTTTCTGGGCTACGTGGTGCCCTGCCTGCCGAGAGGAGCTTCCAAAGATCTCGCAGATTGAGCGGGAATACCGAAGCAGAGGTGTGGCGGTTGTCTCCATAAATGTAGACAAGAGCCGCAGGGCCGTTGATTCTCTCGCGAAGGCCCTGGGACTGAGCTTTCCGGTGTTGTTGGATCCCAGGAACACAGTCGTAAAAGAATACGGCGTCAAGGGAATTCCTTATGTGCTGATTCTGGACAAAGAGAGCATTGTCCGCTACCAGGCCTTCGGATATCCAGCGGATTTTCGAACCGTCATGGCGCCCCTTCTTGGAGAGAAGCCCAGGAGCACATCGCAAAACCACACCTCCCAGTCGGGCTCCAAAGTCAGAGAACTGGACAGCCGAACGCTGAAAGCCCTTCTCTCCGGAAAGACCCCTCCTGTCCTCCTGGATGTTCGGACGGAATCGGAGTACAAGTTCGGCCACCTTAGCGGAACTCTTTGGATTCCCGTGGATCAATTGGAACAGAAGGTTCGAGGAGGAGAGCTGCGAGTGCCTAAGGACCGTCCGATCGTGGTTTACTGCGCCGGCGGCGGGCGAAGTCCCAGAGGGGCCGAAATCCTGAAGGCTCAGGGATTCAAGCAGGTATACAACCTGACAAAGGGGATCAGTGAGTGGCTGAATGCGGGATATCCTGTGGAAAAGTGAATAGAGCCAGGCTGTCGGGTCTCATCCTCGCCGTATGTGCCTTTTTTTTTCTGGCCGCCGCTGCCCTGGCGGAATATGACGTAGGCGGCAAGTGGATCGCGGATGACGGCGGACTTGTTTATGTGGAACAAGGCGGGACCGGCCCAGGGCGCTTCGGAATCACCTGGACATACGACAGGGACTCGATCCATTATGAAGGGGCTGGAACCTTGCAGAATGACATTCTGAACGGCTCCTTTGAGAGCAGCAAGACGGCAGG
This sequence comes from Armatimonadota bacterium, assembly GCA_016183865.1. Taxonomy (GTDB): domain Bacteria; phylum Vulcanimicrobiota; class JACPDT01; order JACPDT01; family JACPDT01; genus JACPDT01. Next base: position 13,229 of record JACPDT010000244.1, read on the forward strand.
CCGCCTGGTAAGCTGGCGCGTAGCGGGCAACGGCAAGAAGCTTGAAGGGGTCCTGCAGACCTGGTCGAAGCAGGACCCTGAGAAGATCGAAAGCCGGAGAGCTTTCTGGAGACGGGAGAAATAACTCAAGTCGCCGGAAACACCTCCAGTCTCATGCAACGCAATAGCTTTTGCAGAGCCACATCGAGTCCGAATCTGCCCGCCACTCGGTACGCATATCGGACTGCCCTTCTGAAGTTGGCCCGTGCTCCACCCGAGAGCACGGAGAGCATACATCGCTGCCCTTTGCAGGACGGATTCTGCATTCCAGGGGCTCTTGATAGCGACAGCAGTCTAAAAGATTTATGGCAGATTTGTCTATCCAGTAGTTCGCAGGAGGAGAAATAATGATGAAGATACTGAAGATCATCGGACTAGTTGTTCTCTCGATCTCGTGCCTCTTCGCATCCCTCCAGTTCATCCTCGCGGCGCTCGCCCTCATCATTGAGATCACAAAGAGTACAGGGGCCGCCAACTTGAGCTACAGGTTGGGAGGACTCGCCGGATCGATCATTCTCCTGTTGCTGCTTGGGGCAGGAACAAGGGCTCTGGTCAGAAGCCTAAAGAGAGGGCAACCCCCGAGAGAAACAACAGAATGAACTGCGAACAAGCGGATTGACCTGACAGCCCTGCGGCGAGCAAGCCGCCTCCGGTCTGCAGGTCAGCCGCAGCCCTGTTGGACGAAAACAAAAAAACATCGATGCGACAAAGACATCTTGCATCAATGTTGCAAATGTGATACAATGGGATTATGAAGACAGCAGTCGTCCACGCGCGCATTGAACCACAAACAAAGCAAGAGGTCGAAAGGGTCCTCCGCAAGCTTGGCCTTACTCCCACGGAGGCGATCCGTATCTTCTACCGGCAGATATCCCTCCGTGGCGGCTTGCCTTTCCCTGTCGCGATTCCGAACGAGCTCACGTCCTCTACCCTGGAGAAGAGCCGCCGCGGCGAAGACATTCAGGAATTCGAGTCTTTAGAGGCAATGTTCGAGAATTGGGAGAAATGAAGAAGGTCTCGCAGACCAGGCAGTTTTTCTGGGATATCAAAAATGAGAATTATTCTAGTCACTATTATTCTCGGGATAGCAATGACAAGCCCTTCAATTGCGAAAAATATCTACGTCATTTATGATACCACCGAGAGAAAGAAAACAGCGAGCGATGAGCGAGATTGTATTATAGGAATTTCTATAACTGACGGCGTACATGTGAACTACTATTTCCGCGAGGACTTATACGGTGCAAGAACTCCAGTGGCAAAATCGCTTTTTTTTCAAAATTCCTGGAAACGAAAACTGACGCCGCAGGAAAAGTCGGATCTAAGTGCCAAACTTCTAAAAGCCAATGTATTCAGCCTGAAAAGCGATCCAGAGTCAAAATCCAAGGGTTACTCTGCAGATCTTCTCGTGCAAATTGGCACAAAGGAATCCAGGTTTTTTTTCTACACTCCTCCCAATTCTCCAACTCGAAAAGCTGTCCACAAAATCATGCTTGAGTTAGCGCGCAAGACAGAAATTGACCAACCGCAACAGCGCAATACATCTACAACAATCACAGAGGGAGATTTCCAACCAGCTCGTAAAGTTCAGCTCTCCGAAGTCCTTGCAAATCCAGACAAATATCATGGGAAGAGAATATCAGTTATTGGCTACTATCATGGTGAATTTGAAGGAAGCAGTCTGTCTGTCAATGAAAAAGCCTCTCGTGACAACGACCTTAAGCGAAGTGTGTGGAGGTCTGGGCCATCTACATTCGCGGATAAATCTGCCATAAAGGACAAAAACAATGCATGGCTCCGAGTTGAGGGCGTATTCCTCCGGGGGCCAGGCGGTCACATGAGTCTGTGGCCTGGTGAGATAGCTCGCCTTACACGAGTTGAACCTGCATCCAAGCCATAGAGATGAAAAGTGAGTTTCCAACAGCGCCGTGGACTCTGACGCGGCAATGGAACGCCGCGCAGGTCACGGCGCGACCCGTTATGCCTTGAAAATCATGTGACTCAAATGGAGGATGGGGATTGAGCGAGTTCGTCGAGCGAACGCCCGAGCATCGGCGTGTCCGTCGGCCCGGGGCAGGTGGCGTTGACGCGGATCCGCGCCGGGGCAAGCTCCGCCGCCACATGGCGCGTGAAGCCGAGGGGTATCCCAAAAGGTCATGATAAACCTGTGGTTCTGGTCACTGCCTATCGCCCGGATCCGGGGCGGTGGGATCAAACATTCATGCGGAGGCAGTAACGATGAAAAAGCGAAAGAAGTCAAAGTATGTGCATGAAGGCCAATATGTGGCCAAGGTAGAGGTCGCTCTGATGGAAGACGACACCGGTTGGTCCCCTTATCTCAGTGTTGAAGACGCCTATAAATTGGACGACGTGAGAGATGCTCTTCGCCAGGGGGACTTGAAGTCTGCGGCGAAATATGGGCGAATCTACGAGCTGCGCCCGGTAGTGCATCAATAATGGCATAACGTGAGTTTTCGGCAAGCGTGCTTGGATTGAGTCCCGTGGTTATGGTATCATTGCCCCAGGGCGAGGAGGTCCCTGGGAACGATGAGAGAAAACCGAAGACTTACAAAAGCTACCGATGAACTTAGCCGACGACTGGACTTGTGGCGGAAGACCCACCGGTCGCCCACGCCAATTCCGTCCGAGCTATGGGATAGAGCGGTGGACCTGGCCGCCGAGCAAGATCTATGCAAGACGGCACGCGCACTGCGCCTCGACTACAGTGCTCTAAAGAAGCGGGCAGGCGCCCGTACTGCTAACCCTCCGGCAACCCCGGTATCGCAGTTCGTGGAGTGGCTTGCACCCCTATCAGGCCAGATTGCCGAATGCGCCGTGGAGGTGGAGTCGGCCCGGGGTGCGAGGCTTAAGATTCAAATGAAGAACGTGTCGGCGTCAGAACTGGCCTCTATCATTCGAGAGTTTGCGGAGTAGCGGGGATGTTGCAGATCACGCCACATATGCGCATCCTGGTTGCGGTGGAGCCGGTGGACGGCCGCAAAGGCATTGACTCGCTCGTGCGGTTGTGCCGGCAGAGGCTCGGCGATGATCCCTTCTCTGGATGCCTCTTCATTTTTCGGACACGGGGCGGGACAGTCATCAAGATCCTCGTGTATGACGGACAGGGATTCTGGCTGGCGCAGAAGCGGCTGTCGCAGGGTCGCTTCAGGTGGTGGCCCGAGGGCACAGGGCCGGTCCGTGCGCTGGAAGCCCACCAGGCACAGATGCTGCTGGCGGCCGGCGACCCGATGGTGAAGGTGGCGCCCGTGTGGAGAACGGTCCGAGCACAGAGGGCATAGGGGCACTCGCAAAAAAACTCGGAATTTTTTTTCGGGAAGCATGATTTTGGCGTTCTCGTGTAGAAGTGGGCTTCTGTGAAGAAAAATCGAGCCGTGAAGCGTCGTCGGATCGACATTGATCTGCGGGAGCTGGACGGCGTTATGGACGCGGCAGTCGAGGAGCCTATCACCGAGACGGACGCCAACAAAGTCAAGACGGCTCTGCACGTGCTGGTCGAGCGATTGACGCCAGAGCCACGGTCCACGGAAAAGACTGCGCAGGTGGTAGAGTCCCCTCCGCCCGTCTCTTCCGAGGAAAGCAAGTCTCCATCGCCCCGCCACGGACGCAATGGAGCGGCGGCGTTCACAAGCGTGCAGAAGGTGGAGGTTGCCAACAGTGACCTTTCGGCGGGCTGTACCTGCCCGGAATGTCAGAAGGGCAAAGTTTATCCGCAAAAGGAACGGAAGACCCTTTTGCGATTCGCCGCGCAACCGCCTATTCAGGCTACGGTGTATGAATTGGAGCGGCTGCGTTGCAATCTCTGCGGAGAGGTCTTTACGGCGCAGGAGCCGGAGGGAGCCGGCCCCGAGAAGTATGATGAGACTGTACCGAGCATGGTGGCGCAGTTGAAATACGGCAGCGGCATGCCTTTCAACCGGATTGAGGCTCTGCAGAAGAAACTGGGAGTTCCGCTTCCGGCTTCCACGCAATGGGAATTGGTGAATGACGCAGCCGAGCTTGTGAAACCTGTGCACGACGCCCTGATTGAGCAGGCGGCACAGGGACAAGTCTTGCACAACGACGACACCGGGATGCGGGTGCTCAACATCGAACGGGGAGCCAACGACAAGCGCACAGGCGTCTTCACCACCGGTGTGGTGTCGGCCGGCGGCGGGCACGAGGTCGCTCTATACTTTACAGGCGCCCAGCACGCGGGCGAGAATCTGCGGGACGTTCTCGAGCATCGCTCGAAGGACGCAAAAGCGCCGATGCTGATGTGCGACGCCCTGTCGCGCAACGTGCCCAAGCCCGAGGCGCCCGACTCTCTTTCCGTCATACTGGGCAACTGCCTTGCCCATGGTCGGCGCCATTTCGTGGACGTGGCGGACAATTTCCCCGACGAGTGCCGCTATGTGCTGGAAACACTGGGCGAGGTGTACGGAAACGACGAGCAGGCTCGGGAGCGGGGCATGAGCCCCCAGGAACGGTTGGCGCTTCATAAGGAGCGAAGTTCCCCTCTTATGAAAAAGCTGAAGGCGTGGATGACTGCGCAGTTGGAGGAGAAACGGACCGAGCCGAATTCAGGACTGGGCCAGGCGATGAAGTACATGCTGAAGCATTGGGACCCCCTCACCCTGTTTCTCCGCAAGGCGGGCGCCCCACTGGACAACAACATCTGCGAGCGAGCGCTCAAGAAAGCAGTCCTGCACCGAAAGAACGCACTCTTCTATAGAACCATAAACGGAGCGCAGGTGGGAGATCTCTTCATGAGCCTCATTCACACCTGTGAGCTCAACGACGTTAACCCGTTCAACTATATGACCGAGTTGCAACGGCATGCCGAGGAGCTCCGCAAGGACCCGACCGCCTAGATGCCGTGGAACTACCTGGACGCGCTCCCCAAGGCCAATGGTCCCCCGCCGCCCGATCCATAGCTGACCTATATGCTTCTCTTCGCAGGTTTTCTTGCCACGCTCACGTCATCCACCGACGGCCAGTGGGGGGGCCTGTGCAGGCTTGCCGAAAACTCACGAAGCACTGGAAGCTATCTTAAACCAGCCTGACCGGAAAACATCGGCAGGTCGCCGGGATCTGCTGCTTTTAACAGTACTGTACGATTCTGGTGCACGAGTACAGGAGTTAACGGATCTTTTAGTCCGCGACATCCGGTTAACACAGCCGGCAACCATCACCCTCAGAGGGAAAGGCCGAAAAGTGCGACACGTGACTCTGATGAGCCGGACAGCTATTTTGCTGAAAAATTACCTGGAAGAAAGACGGTTAACTGCCGCTGACAGGTCAGATTACCCGTTATTCTTCAACAGCCGTCGTCAGAAGCTGACCCGGGCAGGGGTTTCGTACATCATAGATAAGTATGTGAAAGCTGTCAAAGAACAAAACACTATCCTCTTGCCGGATAAGGTTTCGCCACACGTGTTCCGTCACACCAAAGCCATGCATCTTCTACAGGCGAACGTGAATCTGGTTTACATCCGGGACTTTTTAGGCCACGCCAGTGTTACTACCAGTGAAATCTATGCCAGGGCGGATGCCCGAATGAAACGGTTGGCACTGGAGCAGGCTTACTCACTGGCAGTGATTAACGATGTGCCTGCCTGGCAGGATGACCAGGACTTGCTGAGCTGGTTGCAGAAGGTCTGCCAATAGTTCCTTATTTATGTCAAGTTGATAGGGTATGAATGGGCTTATTGCTTGTTTGTGCCCATCAACTTTACATAAACAAATACTTTGCATAATTCCCCTTATGTAAAGCTTTACATAAGGGGAAGACTCATCTGGCAGAAGCTCTGGCAGGTCAGGCCTGCCGCCAAGGCTACGAGGCGACTTATGTGTCAGCCTCAAAAATGCTGGGTACTTTGTTTTCCGCCCGTGCAGATGCCAGTTATGCCAAGAAGCTAAGAGCCCTGGCTAGAGTCGACCTCCTGGTCATCGACGATTTTGGATTGAAGCCGCTTCGTACACCGGAGGATGAAGATTTCTATGAAGTGGTCAACGAACGCTATGAGAAGAGAAGCATTCTCCTGACCAGCAACTTGGACCCGAAAGACGAGTGGGATAAGGTGTTTCCCAATCCTTTGCTGGGCGCAGCCATCGTGGACCGTTTGCGTCACCGGGCACATCCGGTCATCATCTACGGGAGCAGCATTCGTTGCCTGCGTTCTGGGGTCCAAAACGGGAAGAAAGGGGGTGAGTTGAAAAATCCGGAGCATGTCTCCAGATGAGCCCTTTCGGAAAATCGGCGGGAAAACAAAGCGCAGCGTTTGAACAAGGCGCCGTTTCACCGGCTCAGACAATCTGAATATCTTCCCGAAGAAATTTTCCGAGTCTTTTTCACGAAAACAAGGATTTCGCAATCAAAGAATTGAGGGACAGATGGGAACAAAGGAGGTGAAAATCGAAGGTCAAATTTAACCTGAAACACCAGATTGCCGGAGGTGCTTAAGAGTCAAAATCGAGGGGTCAAGGTGGCTCCTTTTGGCCGAATATCGGTGGCACAATTTGGGTGATGAATCACAATCGGCTTCAATGAAATTCGATTATGAAAGCTATGAGCTGCTTCTGAAAACTCTGCTGAAGAATCATAGACCCGTGACTTTTCCTGAAAACTTCTCTGTTGAAGGCCCGCGATTCATCATAAGACATGACATTGACCTGGGCATCGAGTTCATCGGCGAAACGCCTCATATAGAGAAATCTCTCGGCATAAAGGGCACGTATTTTGTTCAAGTGGCTTCATTTTTCTATAATCCTTTTTCATCCTTCCATGCCGAAAAAATTAACGACCTGATCACTGACGGCCACCGTATCGGTCTGCATTTTGATTGCGGGATGATGAAGGAGACGAGAAGTGCCTCACGGAAAGGCTGGAGATGGAGGCAGAGTTGCTCAAGAGGCGTTTTGGGCGGGTGGATGCCGTGTCTTTCCACCAACCGTCTCCGCTCATCATGTCCAACTCCGTCAAGATTGCATTCACCAACACTTATGACAAAGAGGACATGCGGGGATTCGAGTATTTCACCGATAGCTGTCAGCGTTGGTCGAAAGGCGATCCTATTGAATTGGTCAGAGGGAATCCGGACAAATTCTTTCAGATATTGACTCATCCCTTTCTTTGGGGATGCTCCTACGCAGGATTTCTCGCAGTTATCACTGAAAGGGATCCTGGCCAAGGCGCAAACTCTATATGACTATACGGCCGAAATCGGCAGAGGAATTGATTATAATTTGAAAGTCGCCTTTGTAAAGGAGGAAGATTAAATGTCCTTGCACTCAGATCTGAGGCGAATCATCCGTTTCTTGAAGAAAGTCGTTTCGCGCAATGGAATGTCTCAAGGGCTCGCTGGAGACCTTGATCCGAGAACCTTCGAATTGCTCAGACAGGTCATTTTGAGAAATGAGGCATCTTCCAAGCCCGAAAGGCTTCATTCCCCTCTTCCTGTTGATGTTTCGTCCATAGTAGGCAACTATTCCATCGGGTATAGCGGCAACCTCTTGAACAACTCCTATTCCTTTTGCAAAATAGCCCGAAATCGGGGGGTGAGCGCTTTCCTGTTTCTCGACCCCGCCTTCGCAGATATTCTTGTGACATCACAGCCACGGTGGGAGGAAGTCTCCTTCCATGGGGATGAAATCCCCCAAAGTCCGGATGGGCTGCCGCCCTGGGACCCTCCTGGTTTTGTGAAATCGGCGACGTGGAATCAAGATTACTTCAGGCAGATTACGCAAGCTTTTGAGCATGAGAAGATGCGGGATCTTTTCAGGGATACCGCCCTTGAGATGGAGCATGGAAATGATTACTCTTATCTCTTGAACTTTTCGGTTGCGGCGCACAGAGATCTCCTGGCATTGTACAATACCGTTGACATCCTGCAGGTGAGCGGCTCTCACGTCGGCCTGGCATCCTTTACCAGGAAGCCCTATGTTACTTTTCCCTATGGCGCGGATCTCTTCTCTTTTCCTTTTGATGATACGGAGATTGGATGGATACAGGCCCGCGGCTTTCGGAAGGCAAGCAGACACATTGTAAGCGGGAAAATCATGATGGAGTACATGGAGATTCTGGGAACCCCTCGCCAGAAAATAGATTTGTTGCCCATGATGATTGATACGAATCTTTATGCGCCCATCCAGGGCAATCCTTTGAAAGAAAGGCTTCGCAGTCAGTACCAGGACAAGACTCTATTTTTCGTGGGCTCTCGTCAGAACTGGGGCTGGAAGGGAAGCGACAAACTTTGGAGGGCCGTGGCCGAGGTCGCAAAGAAAACCGATGATGCCGTGTTTCTCACGGTTTGGTACGGACAGGATACCGCCAAATCGCAGGAATTGCTGAACTCCCTGGGGCTTGAAGGTCGTGTGGTCAAGCTGGGAATTCTGTCCAAGGGTCTTCTCAAGCAGTACATTGATGCAGTAGACGTTTGCGTTGATCAATTTACTCACGGGGGCCTCGGCGCCTTTTCTCTCGAATCCATGAGTTGCGGCAAGCCGCTGATTACGTACTATACTTCCGCAAAGCACTTCGATTTCCAAGAGGACCCCCCGTTGCTCAATGCATTCGAGTCCGGCGAAATTACGGATCACATTCTGAACTGCGCGCAAAGTCGTGATGCTTTGTCCCAATTGGGACAAAGGTGTCGCAATTGGATGAAGCGCTTCCACGGCCACGAAGCGTTGTGGCCTGCTTACGAAGAAGTATACAGAAAAGCGTTGCTTGCACATAGATACAAACAATGATAGCAGCGAATTCGGCTCAAGGTTTCTTGCAGGCAGTCGCGAAGTCGGCGGGACTTCTCAAGAAGGCCGCTCGCAGGTGGAAGATCCTGCGGATCTTGTTCGGTCTTACGTGGAATTTTCTTCACTTTCTCCTGCGCCTGTTTGACAGGTTCTCATTCGATGCAATTTGCAGCTTTGGATACTTGATCCGCAAATACCGGAGACCCCGCGCCCTGGAGAGCGGGCGGAATCTAAAGGTGTTGCACGTCACCTGCAGCTTCGATCTGGGGGGCACCCAGCGGCAGATCATGAATCTCTGTGAAAGCAGTAAGGGCTCACGAAAATTCATTCACGAGACAACAGAGCTTTTCCCTGAGGATAACTTCCTTTTTCGGAAAGGGGCGCACCTGGTCAGGGAACTGTACACAAGTGGAGGCTTCTTCTCAAGGATTCTGGGCGAGATCGTGATGCTCGCTCCCTACAGATCCCTGTATTTTCTTCAGATTTACAAGCTGGTGTGCGATTTCAGGGCAATTCGTCCTGATTTCGTTGTGGGGTGGGGACATGAGATTGCCTTGACAAGTTTTGTGGCCGCATCCATCGCCAGGGTTCCAAGAACGGTTTTCTGTATACGGACTTTTAACCCATCCTATTATGGCTTGACCAGGATGTACACTCTTCTAAAAAGGGCCCACAAAAGGATAATCCCATTTCTTGACGGTATTATCGTAAACAGCACGATCCTTCAGGAAGACTACTCCCGGTGGCTGGGCATTTCCAAAGAGGGGATCAACGTCTGCCCGAATGGAATAGATCCTCAGTCTTTGTCGGATGACAACAAGCGCAGGTATCGGAAGGAAATCCGTGAATCGCTGGGCATCCCCGACTCGGCAATCGTCGTCATCAATGTGGGTCGCTTCTCTGAAGAAAAAGGCCAGATGATGCTCGCCTCGGCATTCAAGGCGGTCCAGGAGTCGCGGGGAACTCTGTATTGCCTTTTCTGCGGCGATGGCCCCACAAAGGGGAAGGTGGAAGACTACGTTTCCGGGAATAAGGTTCCAAATGCACTTTTTGTCGGACGTGTCCAGGACGCACCGCGGTATTTGTGCGCTTCGGATATTTTCGTCATGCCGTCGAACATTGAAGGCATGCCCAATGCGATGATGGAGGCGATGACATACGGCCTGCCGTGTATCTCCACGAACCTGACAGGGGCTCTGGATATCGCGAGAGAAGGTGTTGAAGCATTGTACGCGGACGTGGGATCGGTGAAACAACTTGCGGAAAAGTTGTCTTACCTCATTGACAGACCGGAGGAGAGAAGAAGACTCGGACAGAACGCGAGATCTCGAATTAAGTATTTCTCCATTGCGGAGATGATTCGCACTTTCGAGAGGCAACTCGAATTGTTCGCAGTCGGGAGGTGAAGGGACGAGTGTGGAAAGCTCTCAAGAAAATGGCCCGAAGGGCGAATAGATCTGAGGGGAATCGCGCAGGCGACATCCCCGATTCGGATGATGGACAATATGCCCGAGAGCAGAAAATGCAATTCCTGGAAGCGCAGGTGCAGTTCCTTTTGGATGAGGTGGGCTCACTGAAGGGTTTGGTCAGGCATCTGGCTTCCGACAGGATTCAAGACCTTCCCCTGGTCCGAGAAACTCGAGAGAGCTTCGATTTTCAATGGCGGAACTTGCCCATCGGAAATGCCATGCTGAGTGACGAAAGCTGGAAGAAGGACGTGGAAAATACAATTTGCAGGTTTTCCGACCTGCCTCGGGAGTGGTTTGCGGGCAAGAACGTCATGGACGCTGGCGCCGGGCTGGGCAGATGGACTTACGGCTTCGGCAAGCTGGGCGTAGGGAGCTGCACCTCCTTCGACATTTCCGATGCGGGGGTGGCCAGAACCATGAAAGTAGCAGGTGAGTTTGGACCCACTTTTCAGGTTCTCAAGACAAACGTGCTTGAAGAGCGGACGAACCCTGGGAGCGCAAATCATCACGTAGTAGCGCGCAAAGCGGGGAGCTAGGAAATGTGCGGCATATTCGGTGTAATCAACCTGGGCAAGGAAGGCGCTCCCGACTCAGTGGCCGCAGTGACGAAGGGCATCAAGCTGCAATCCCATCGCGGCCCCGACGGATATGGGGTCGAATCCGGAGAGAGAGTCGTTCTCGGACACACACGGCTCTCGATCATTGATCTTGAGTCCGGTCAACAGCCCATGTGGAATTCGGGTCGCACAGGGCTTATCACTTACAATGGCGAGGTCTACAATTTTCCGGAGATCAAGGTTCAGCTTGAAAAAAGGGGACATGTTTTCAAGACCCGCTCCGATACGGAAGTGGTATTGAATGCCTTCATCGAGTGGGGCCCGGATTGTCTGCGACATTTCAGAGGGATGTTTGCTTTTGCGGCAGTGGATGTTCGTGGACAGAAAGCCCTGATCGCCAGGGACAGGCTGGGGAAAAAGCCTTTATTCTATGTAGTGAAGGACGGTTCTCTCTTCTTTTCCAGCGAGCTGGAACCCCTGTATCAAACTGTCGGACCCTTCAGGATGGATCTTCGAGCTTTGGACGACTACCTTTCCTGGCAGTACATACCCGCCCCGGGGACAATCTATCAGGAGGTGAGGTCCCTCCCTCCCGCCCATTTGCTTCACATTGATCTCCAGACTGGCGCAATCGAGGAGAAGTGTTACTGGAAGCTTTCCTTCGGTGAAGATCGCTCTCTCTCCATAGATGAATGGGAGCGCCACCTGGATGAAATGGTGCGGGAAGCAGTTCGTCTCAGGCTGGTGAGCGACGTACCCTTCGGCGCTTTCCTGAGCGGAGGAATAGATTCCAGCCTGGTTGTCGGATATATGGCCGAGATTCTGGAACAACCGGTGAAGACCTTCAGCATCGGGTTCAAAGAGGCCGACTTCTCCGAGTTGAGATATGCCGAGGAGGTAGCGCGTCTGAACCGTACCGACCACAACACCGAAATAGTTGAGGCCGATTCGCTGAAATTGCTTCCACTCCTTGTACGGCATTACGGACAACCGTTCGCCGATTCATCGGCGATTCCCACATATCACGTTTCACGGATGAGCAGAAAGCACGTTAAAATGGTCTTAAGCGGCGACGGAGGGGATGAGAACTTCGCGGGCTACAATAGCTACGAATACGTGATACGCGCCATGACGGGAAATCGAAGCGATCCTCCCTCATCTTTTCAACGAAAACTCCTTCGCCTGGGCCGTTATTATCTGGGTAAGTTTGCTTCCTGGCTGACTTTTCGGGATGCCGTCGAAGAGGCCTATTCGATTCATTGCGGCACGGCCTACCACTTTTCCCCTGAGGCCAGGCGAAAGCTTTTCAAGGGAAGGTATCGGAGCGCTGTTCGAGCTTACAGCCGGTCCCGCAGGTCGCTCATGGATGTGAAGGATCAACCCCTGGTGAGCAGATTGCAGAATCTTGACTTGATGGCATATCTGCCTTTTGATATTCTCACAAAAGTGGACATCGCATCCATGGCCAACTCGTTGGAAGTCAGAGTTCCTTTGCTTGATCATGTTCTTGTGGAAAAGGCTGCTAAAATGCCGGCGGAGCTCAAGTTCCGCGAGGAGCGGGTGAACGGGACTGTCGGCTATGACAGAAAACACATTTTGAAGCGGCTTGCCCGAAAACGATACCCGCCGGAGGTCATAGATCGTCCAAAAATGGGTTTCGGCGTTCCCCTTGGGGCATGGTTTGCCGGTAAGTTGAACGAGGAAGTCAAGAGGCGACTGTTGGATTCGGAATACCTGGCGACCTTCTTTGATCGTGCTGAAATCGCAGGAATTCTCGCGCGTCACAATGGAAATTATGACAATTCCGCCAGGATCTGGAACTTGCTCTTTCTGGAAGAGTGGATGAGGAGTCATTCCGATGCAGTCAGAAACTAACTCTGTTGAGGATGGGGCGGAACTATGAAGCTTCCGATTGTAAGACCGGTTTTCGATAAGGATGACCTTGACCTCATACAGAAGCCCCTGGAAACCGGCTGGGTCGTCCAGGGGCCCTATGTGAAAGAGTTTGAGGAAAAGATCGCCGGGTATGTGGGCGCCCGGTATGCCGTCGCGGTAAATTCATGCACCTCAGGCCAGTTTATCATGTCCAGAATTGTTGATCTGAAACCGGGCGATGAGGTCATTGTACCGTCTTTCACATGGATTTCTACGGTAAACTCGATTGAATTCCTCGGGGCGACCGCTGTTTTTTGCGACATCGGCCTGCGGTCATTCAATATTGATGTAAATCAGATCAGGGGGAAGATCACCCCACGCACAAAGGCCATTTATCCGGTTCATCTGTTCGGCCTCCCGGCCCCCATGCCGGAAATCCTTCGCATTGCCAAAGAGCACAACCTGCAGGTCGTGGAAGATTGCGCATGCGCCCTTGGAGCGAGGATAGAGGGCGCCCATTGCGGCTCTTTCGGCCTAGCGGGCATACTCTCCTTTCATCCCAGAAAATCCATTACCACAGGCGAGGGTGGGATGATCGTCACCAATGACGACCGGACGGCAGCGATGGCGGTGAGTCTAAGAGATCATGGCGCTGTGAAAAGCGATTTCAGCAGACACAATGAAAGGGGGAGCTTTCTTCTTTCCGACTATGCGCACCTGGGTTACAATGTGCGTATGACAGACATTCAAGGCGCTCTCGGTGTCGCTCAATTCAAGAAAATCGGATGGATCCTGCAAAAAAAGCAGGACCTTGCCAAAATGTACAATGAGCGGCTGGCGGAGATACCGTGGCTCGCCCCCCCGGAAGCCCCCCCGGGGTATACTCACGGCTACCAGACATATTGCACCCTTTTCAAGCCTGAAGAAGCGTTGAAAGCTGTCTCAGGGAAGGACCAGAATGCTATTGAACGCCTCCATGAGGAGAGAAATGAGTATATGGCCCATCTGGAAGGCGTCGGAATCGCCACAAGGCAGGGCACACACGCAGTTCACGTTCAGCGGCTCTATCGCGAGAAATACAAGATCCATGCCATGGCCTACCCCGTTTCTTACGCCGCTGATCGCTTATCTCTTGCTCTTCCCTTTTTTCCCACAATAACCCCGGACGAGATTGACTGGCTCTTCGAGCAGTTGAAAAAAATGCGGCCGAAGCGGGCATCGGCGGGATTCTTCCTGACGGGGAGGGATCACTCATAGGGCGGCCGTTGCAACCGGCTTTTCTTCTTTTCCTCGTGAGGGAGAGGGCCTTGCCCTGGATTCTGGTTTGGCTGGTCTGCGTCCTCACTGCCGGTGTGTTCCTTTTGCAATCGAAAAGTTTCCTTTTCTGGGCGGACAGGC